>NZ_DAOLAJ010000031.1:0-35875 GCF_035325185.1 Enterovirga sp.
AAAGCAAAAGAGGCCCCGGTCAAACCGGAGCCTCCTGTGTTCTCACACAGCCTGGCGAGGCCGGCTTTTCATGTGGCGTGTCCCGAGAACTCACGAATGCAGCTTGGACTTCACCTCGCCGAGCCCCTTGTCGATCAGATCCTGGCCGAGGGGGCCCTTCATCTGCTCGCGCAGGACCGCCTCGGAGACCCTGACGGCCGCATCGGCTGCCGCGTCGCGGACGGCCTGGGCGGCGCTGGCCTCGGCCTGGGCGATCTTGGCTTCCGCGGCCGCCGTGCGGCGAGCCACGAAATCGGTCAGCCGGTCATGCGCTTCCTTGGCGATGCGCTCGGCCTCCTCACGCGCGGCCTCGACCATGGCCGCGGCGTCGCGCTCTGCCGCCTTCGCCCGCTTCTTGTAGTCGGCGAGGACGGCGCCCGCTTCCTCGCGCAGCCGGCGGGCCTCGTCCAGCTCGGCCCGCACGCGGCGCCCGCGCGCGTCGAGCGCGTCGAGCACCTTGTTGAAGGCGCCTGCATAGCCCGCGATCCCCACGAAGATGAGGAACGCGACCATAACCCAGAACTCGGGGGTGAAGAACATGACGGCCTCGAGCTACGGGGCGGCGCGATCGAGGGCAGCCTCGATCGCCGATGATTCGGCCGGACGTCCGGTCAGACGCTCGACGATGGCGCCGGCAGCGTCGCCAGCAATGCCGCGAACGCTCGCCATCGCATCCTTCGTCTTGGACTGGATGGTCGCTTCGGCTTCGGCGAGCTTCCTCGCCAGATCGCCTTCCAGGTCCTTGCGGCGAGCCTCGCCCTCGGCCGTGAGCTTGTCGCGCGTTTCCTGCGCGATGCCCTTGGCCTTGTTGCGGGCCTCCGCCAGCGACGCCTCGTAGGCCGCCGACGCCTCTTCCGCCTGGTTCCGCATCCCCTGCGCCTCGTCGAGGTCGCTCGCGATGCGCTTCGCGCGGTCGTGCAGCACTTCGCCGATCTTCGGCAGCGCATACCGCGACATCAGCACGTAGAGCAACCCGAAGGAGATCGCGAACCAGACGAGCTGGCCGGCGAAGCTGCTCGGCTCGAAGGGCGGGAAGCCGGCCTTGTGGCCGGCTTCATGGCCGGTCGAGGCGTGCGTGGCGGTGGCGTTCGTGGCCGTGGCCATGACGCGCTCTCCCCTCGCTCAGACGGCGAACAGCAGCAGCAGAGCCACCAGCAGCGAGAAGATGCCGAGCGCCTCGGTCACCGCGAAGCCGAAGATGAGGCGGGCGAACTGGCCGTCGGCGGCCGAGGGGTTGCGCAGCGCGCCCGAGAGGTAGTTCGCGAAGATCAGGCCGACGCCCACGCCGGCGCCTCCCATGCCGAGACAGGCAAGGCCGGCGCCGATGTACTTCGCAGCAACGGGATCCATGGTCACGAACTCCTGAGATGAAAGGGTCTTGAGGAAAAGGGGGCCCGAGCGTTCCCGATGCTCAGTGGCCGGGGTGAATGGCGTCGTTGAGGTAGATGCAGGTCAGGATGGCGAAGACATAGGCCTGCAGGAGCGCGACGAGCAGCTCCAGCGCCGTCAGGGCCACGGCCAGCAGCAGCGGCAGCGGCGAGATGACCGCCCAGAACCCCGCCGCGAGCAGCGTGGCGACGAAGCCCGCGAAGATCTTCAGCGCGATATGGCCCGCCAGCATGTTGGCGAAGAGACGGACCGAGAGGGAGATCGGCCGCGAGAGGAAGGAGACCACCTCGATCAGGACGACGAGAGGAAGGATGTAGCCCGGCACGCCCGAAGGCACGAAGAGCTGAAGGAAATGCGTGCCGTGGCGCATGAAGCCGTAGACGATGACCGTGGTGATCACGATCATGGCTAGGGCGAAGGTGATGATGATGTGGCTCGTGACCGTGAACGAATAGGGAATGAGCCCAATGAGGTTCAGTACGAGCACGAACATGAAGATCGAGAAGACGAGCGGGAAGAATTTCATCCCTTCCTCGCCGGCCGATTCCCGGACGGTCGAGGCGACGAACTCGTAGCTCATCTCGACGAGCGACTGGAGGCGCCCCGGAACGAGCGCGCTGGTGCGGGTCGCCGCAAAGGCGGCGGCCGAGATGAGCCCGACCGCACCGAGCATGTAGAGGCCCGATTGCGTCAGCCCCAAAGCCGGAATGATGGGCTGAAGTTGGAATTGATGGATCGGATCGGCCACCGCAGTCTCTTCAGCCTTCGCTTGGTGTCTCGGAGCACAGCGCAAGGCCGCGCCCCCGTGGTTGAACGGCCGCCCCGGCGCAATCTACCTCACCGGCCTGCCGGAGTTCCGGCCGATCGGATCACGTTGTAGACGCCCGCCGCGAAGCCGAGCAGCAGGAAGACGATCAGCCCCCACGGCGATGTGCCGAGCCCCTTGTCGATAGCCCAGCCGAGACCGCCGCCGACGACCACGCCGGCCACGAACTCGGAGGATATCCGAAGCGCTTTCGAAAGCGCCGAAGGGTCGGATGAGCTGGCGCCTCGGGCTGGCCGGGGAGCGGGGGCAGGACGCCTCGCTTCCAGTTTCGCCCCGAGACGATCAAGTCTTCCGGAGAGATCGTCCCCGGAGGATCCTTCCGACACACCATCGCGCCCTGACCGCGCGTCGTCGCCATTCATGGCCAACCCCGCGTGCTGAGGCGCAAAAGCATGTCGGGACGCCCCCCGAAGCCGGCGGCACCATAGTTTCGCCCCGACAGGGTGTCAAGGAACTCGCCAAATAGATAAATGATTGTGCGCGCTGTCTTTTATGACTTCGGCCCGCCGGGGCCCGCGTTTTTCCACGGCAAGGCGCCGCGCCTCAGCCGGCCTCGCGCAGCCGCTCGGCAGCTTCGAGATCGACCGAGACCACCTGCGATATCCCGCGCTCGGCCATCGTGACCCCGAAGAGGCGGTCCATCCGGGCCATCGTGATCGGGTTGTGGGTGATGACGACGAAGCGCGTCTCGGTCTCCCGCGCCATCTGCCGCAGGAGGTCGCAATAGCGCTCGACATTGGCATCGTCGAGCGGCGCGTCGACCTCGTCGAGGACGCAGATCGGGGAGGGATTGGTCAGGAAGACGGCGAAGATCAGGGCGATCGCCGTCAGGGCCTGCTCGCCGCCCGAGAGGAGGCTCAGCGATTGCGGCCTCTTGCCGGGCGGCCGCGCGATGATCTCGAGCCCCGCCTCCAGCGGATCGTCCGAATCCACGAGTCTCAGCTCGGCCTCGCCGCCGCCGAACAGGGTTCCGAACAGGCGGCGGAAATGGCCGTCCACCACCCCGAAGGCGGCGTTGAGCCGCTCGCGTCCCTCGCGGTTGAGGCTCGCGACCGCCTGGCGCAGGCGCTTGATCGCCTCGGCCAGGTCCTCGCGCTCGGCTTGCAGCCTGTCGCGCTTGCCCTCCGATTCGGCCAGCTCCTCCTCGGCTCGCAGGTTGACGCCGCCGAGCCTGTCGCGCTCCGTCCGCAAGGCGGCGAGCCTCGCCTCGGCGGCGGCAGCGTCGAAAGGCGTATCGCCGAACGCTGCCTGCAGGACGAGGTCGCGGGGGGAGACCTGGAACGCCTCCTCGACCTGGCGGCCGAGCTCCGCGAGGCGGCGCTGGAGCGCCTCCGTCCGGGCGGCCGAAGCGGCCCGGCGCTCGCGGGAGGCGGAGAGCGCCTCCAGGGCCGCGCGGGCGGCGCGGGCCGTCTCCTTCGCCTGCCGTTCCGCCCCCGCAAGGCGGTCGGCCGTCTCCGCGCGCCGCCTTTCGGCCTCCTCGCTCGCGGTGAGGAGGGCGCGGCGCCGATGCGCGAAGGTGTCGGGTGCCTCCTGCAATTGCTGCCGCTCGGCCGAGGCAGCGGCCTCGCGCGCGGCGAGTTCCGCCGCGGCGGCCTGCGCGCGCGCCTCCCGCTCCGTCCAGAGCCGCAGATCGGCCGCGAGGGCTTCGCGGCGCTTGCGGGCAGCCTCCTGCTCCCGCGTGTAGGCGCCGAAAGCGGCGCGGCTGTCGGCGACGCGCGCGCGCTGTTCGGCCGCAAGGGTTCTCGCCTCGAGATGGCGGCGCTCGATCTCCTGTGCGTCGGGAAGGGCGGCGAATTGCGCCGCGACCTCGCCGGCGCGCAGGCGCGCCTCGCGCTCCCCCGCCTCGACCCGGCCGAGCGCTTCGGCGAGGGCGGAGAGACGCGCGACGCCCTCGCTTTCCTGCCGCTCGGCCCGAGCCAGGGCCTCCCGCGCCTCGTCGAGCGCGCGGCGGCTGCGCCGTTCCGCCTCGACGGCGGCCGTCTCGCGCCGCGCCGCCTCGCGGACGGCCGCCTCGGCGGCCGAGGCCGTGGCGCGGTTCGCCTCGGCCGCCTTGCGCGCGGTGGCGAGATCCGCTGCGATCCCGGCGAGGCGGTTGCGCTCGGCCAGCCGCCGCGCGGCGGCCGAAGGCGCCTCCGCCGAGGCCGTGAGCCCGTCCCAGCGCCAGAGCGCTCCCTCGCGCGTGACGAGGCGCTGGCCGGGCGCGAGCCTGCCGCAGAGGTCGCGCGCCTCGGCCTCGGTCGCGAGGCCGGTCTGGCGCAGGCGGCGGGCCAGGGCCGGGGGGCCGCTCACGAAGGCGGCGAGCGAGGAAAGTTCGCCCGGAAGCGGCGGGTCGCCCTCGCCCGGGCCGGTGTCGCGCCAGCGCAGCGGAGCGGCCTCCTCGGGCGAGGCGTCCAGGTCCTCGCCGAGCGCGGCGGCGAGGGCGGTCTCGTAGCCCGGCGACACCGCGACCGCATCGAGCATCGTCGGGAAACGCTTGCCGGGCACGGCGGCGAAGAGCTTGGCGAGGGTGTTGTGCTCGGTCTCCAGCTTCTGGGCGGTCCGGTCCGTCCGGGCGGCCTCGGCGCGAGCCTGCGATTCGGCCTCGCGCGCGGGGGCGAGGAGGCGCCTCGCCTCGCCTGCTTCCTCCTCCGCCGCCATCCAGGCCGCCTCCGCCGTCCCGCGAAGCTCGCGCAAACCGGTCGAGGCGAGATGGGCGCGGCTCGCCTCAAGCGCCGCCTTTTCCGCCCGCAGCCGCTCGGCCTCCCGGGAGGCGCGGCCGGCCCGCTCGCCCTCCGCCGCCTCCTCGCGCCGGAGGGCTTCGCGCCGCGCGGTCCGCTCGGCCAGTTCCGTCTGGACCTCGGCGAGCCGGGTTTCCGCGGCGGCGAGATCCGCCTGTGCCGCAGCGACCTCGCCCTCCAGCGCCTCGCGCCGCGCGAGGTCGTCGCCCGGACCCGCGGCGATCTCGGCGCTTTCCCGCTTGAGGTGCGCGATGGTCTCGGCCGCGTCCTGGCGAAGCTGGGCCTGGCGGGCGGCGTCGCGCGCGATCTCCGCGATCCGCTGCTCCAGGTCGCGCAGGCGCTGGGCCGCGCGCTTCTCCTCGCCGTCGAGATCGCTCTTCGCCTGGGAGATGCGGCGCAGGGCTGCCTCGGCCTCGATCTCCGCCTCGCGGACCGGGCCCAATTCGTGGGCGGCGACGGCCTCCTGCCTCGCCGCCTCCGCCTGGGCCGCCGTCGCCTCGGCGACCGCGCGGACATCCTCGCGCTCGGCCGCCTCGGCGGCGGCGCATTCGCGCTCGGCCGTGGCCCAGCCCGCGGCCGCGATGCGCGTCTCGATCCTGCGGATCTCGCCCGAAAGGTTGCGGTAGCGCGCCGCCTGCCGGCCCTGGCGGCGCAGGCCCTCGACCTGCTGGCCGATCTCGCGCAGCACGTCCTCGACGCGCAGCAGGTTCTCCTCGGCCTGCCGGAGGCGCAGCTCCGCCTCGTGGCGGCGGGCATGGAGGCCGGCGATCCCGGCGGCATCCTCCAGGATGCGGCGGCGGGCCTGGGGCTTGGCCGCGATCAATTCGCTGATCTGGCCCTGGCGCACGAGGGCCGGCGAGCGCGCGCCCGTGGCCGCGTCGGCGAAGAGGAGCTGGATGTCGCGCGCGCGCACCTCGCGGCCGTTGACGTGGTAGCTCGATCCGCGGCTGCGCTCGATCCGGCGCGACACCTCCAGCGCCTCGCTGTCGTTGAAGGCGGCGGGGGCGAGGTGGTCGGCATTGTCGAGGGCGAGGGTGACCTCGGCGGTGTTGCGGGCGGGCCGCCGGGCCGAGCCGGAGAAGATGACGTCGTCCATGCCGCTCGCGCGCATGTTCTTGTGCGAGCTTTCGCCCATCACCCAGCGCAGGGCCTCGACGAGATTCGACTTGCCGCAGCCATTCGGGCCGACGACGCCCGTCAGGCCCGGCTCGATCAGCACGTCGGTCGGCTCGACGAAGGTCTTGAAGCCGACGATGCGAAGGCGCGTCAGCTTCATGCGCGCGGGCTCCCGGCGGGGCGGGCTCCCCCCTCAGGGGCCGGGGAGCGGCCCGATGATGGTTTCGAAATCCTCAATCGAGATCGCGCCTTGCCTGCGCTGCCCATTGATGAAGAAGGTCGGGGTCGCCTTCACGCCGAAGGCGTCGATCCCGCGTTCCTTGACGGCGTTCACGCCATCCAGAAGCGCCTGGTCATGCAAGACCCTGTCGAAGGATTCCTGTGTGAAACCCGCCGACAGCAGCCTTTGCCGCAGGGCATCCACCGGCTTGTCGGCGAAGGCCCAGCTCTCCTGGGTTTCGAAGAGCAGGCCGGTCAGCTCGTAATAGCGCGCCGGCTCGGAGCGCGCCATCATGAAGGCGAGCGTGGAGAGCGGATCGAGCGGAAAGGGACGCAAGGTGAAGCGCATCCTGCCCGTGTCGATGAAGCGTTTCCTCAACTCCCCGAAGGTGGCCTTGTGGAAATGCGCGCAATGGCTGCACGTCAGCGAGGCATATTCGATCACCGTGACCTTGGCCTCGGGCGGCCCGAGCCACAGATCCTCCAGCGGACCGGGCCGCAAAAGCTCGTCCGGGTCGATCTGCGCGGCCCGGGCGCCGCGCGGGAGGGCGGCGACGAGAGCCCCGGCGAGGAGGGCGCGGCGGCTGCCCGCAAGCGGCATGACGGACCCTTCTGATGTGTTGCGGTGGGCCTGCCGCTCAGGCGCCGAGCAGCGGCTTGATCATCTTCTCCAGCCCCTCGATCGAGGCGTCGCCCTGCTGGCGGACGCCGTTGACGAAGATGGTGGGCGTCGAATCGACCTTGAACACGTCCATGGCGCGCTGGCGGCCGGCATTGATGCCGTCGAGCAGCTTCTGGTCGCGCAGGATTTCGTTGAACCTGTCTTCCGAGATTCCGGCCTGGCGCAGGAGCTGCTTGACGGAGGGAAGCACCTTGGCCGGATCGGCGAGCCAGCTTCCCTGCGTGTCGAAGAGGAGGTCGACGATCGCGTAATATTTCGAGGGGTCCGACCGTGCGACCATGAAGAGCGCCGTGTCGTACTGGTTCAGCGGGAAGGGCCGCAGGGTGAAGCGCACCTTGCCCGTGTCGATATAGCGCTTCTTCAGCTCGCCGAAGGTCGTCTTGTGGAAGTGGGCGCAGTGGCTGCACGTCAGCGAGGCGTATTCGACGATCGAGACCTTGGCGTCGTCGGGTCCGAGCCAGATGTCGCCGAGCGGATCGGGCTTCAGCAGTTCCGCCGGATTCACGTTCTGGGCGAAGGCGGGGGAGATGCCGGCGGCGACGGCCGCGGCTCCCATCAGAACGAGCGTCTCGCGGCGCGTGATCATAAGCTGTCGTCCTCGAAGGTCGCGGAGGAGCTAAGGCGTCGCGCGGGGCGTGGCAAGCCGGCAGGGGAGGCTGCGACAGCATGGCCGAGGCGCGCGAGGGCCGCGCGCAATTCCTCCGCCTGGATCCCCGCGGTGAGCGCGGCGACGCGGCGGCGCTCCTCGGGGCCCGGCGCGGGGGGGAGCGCGCGGGGCCGGCGTGCCTCGCGCCTCACGGGGCCCTGCTTCAGCACCAGGCGGCCGATGCAGCGCCAGCCATAGACGGCATTGATGCGCTCGACGACGAGGCCCGCCATGTGCTGAAGCTCGATGGCGAAAGCCCCCTCGACGCGCACGACGAGCGTCGCCGGCTCGGAGCGCCCGGTCTCGCCGGGGCGCCGGCGCGGCCACTCGACCTTGAGCGGATGGGAGGCGGCGGCAAGCCTTTCCCCCACGAGATCCGGCCAGGATGCGACGATGTCCTGGCCGCTGAAGCCCTGGGCGGCGAGGGCCGGGGCGAGGGTCTTGTCGAGAAAATCGGCCAGGGGGCGCGGGCGGGGCCGTTTCATGGCGCCATTCTACCGGCGCGTGCCCGCCTGTGGAAGCCGCTCATCCCGACCACAGGGCGAGGAGATCGGCGATCCCGGCGGCGCGCCGACCGCGGCGGCGCAGCGCCGCCATCTCCGCGGCGCTCGGGAAACCCCGATAGGGGAGCACGGGAAGGGCCGTCTCCGTGGCCGTGCCTGCGGCGATCTCTCCCAGCACGCGGTCGAGCAGCGGCAGCGCGGCCTCGTGCAGCCGCGCGGCGGCGCCGAGCGCCGTGAGGCCCGGCTCGTCCGCGATTTCGGCTTGGGCGAGCAGGGAGCCGGCATCGATCTGCGGCACGAGGCGGTGGATCGAGACGCCGAGCCGCACGGGGTCGTCGAGGAGCGCGTGGATCGTCGGGACGGGTCCGCGATGCAGGGGCAGCAGCCCGGCATGGACGTTCATGCCGCCGAGCGGAGCCGCGGCGATCGTTTCGGCCGTGAGGATCTGGTCGAAATGGAAGCTGACGATCAGATCCGCCCCGCTCGCGGCAAGGGCATCCCGGAACGCCTCGCCGTTGACGTCCCGCACGGGAACCGCCGCGATCGCGCGCGCCCGGCAGGCGCGGGCGAGGGGCGTGCGGTCGATATCCTCCGGCCCCGTGCGCCGCAGGGTGGCCACAAGGCCCGGCAGGGCGAAGTTCAGTGCGAGATAGGGCAGGATGCGCAGCCCCGACCGGCGCAGATGCCGCCACGTCTGCCCGAGCGCTCCGCCTGCCTGCGCCCGGTAGGGATCGGAGAGGCCGACGAGGACGATCTCGTCCGCATGGGCGGCGAGGAAGCGCCGCACCGCGCGCGCATTGGCCTGGGCTTCCAGGGTCAGGAGGGCGATGCGCAAGGGCCGTTTCGGGATGCTGGACGGGTGCGGCGGCCGGATCGGTCTGCCGCGAGGCGGAACCTACCACGCCCGGTCGAGACGGACACCCGCCATCACCTCAGCCAATGAATGCGAGGCGTTCGAAGCCCTCCCTTGTCATTCCCGGCCGGAGCGAAGCGGAGGGAAAGGGATCCGGGAGGGCTTGCGGACGGCCCTGGATTCCCTTCCCGGCCCTTTGGGCCGCCGGGAATGACAGGGAGGGCATTTCACCCGATCGCCCTGGTCGCACCCCGTCAGGAGGGGCGTTGTCGCGGGTGCCCGGATGGGGCTCGCCCGTCATGCGTCGGGCCCGTATCCTGGCGACATGAACCGCCTTGCCCGCCTTCTCGCCGCCTGCCTGCTGCTCGCGCCCGCGCTCGCCTTCGCCCAGCCCGCCCCGTCCGGGGAGCGGGCGCGTCCCGCCCCGGCCGCGGAAGGCCGCCACCTGCCGGCGGATGTCGCGACCGAGCATGTGCTCGAGCTTCCGGGCCGGACGCTCCGCTTCGAGGCGACGGCCGGAAGCCTTCCGCTGGTCGATCCGGCAGGCGCGGTGCAGGCCGAGATCGGCTATGTCGCCTATCGCCTCGCCGGCGCGGATGCGGCGAGCCGTCCCGTCACCTTCGCGGTCAATGGTGGGCCGGGCGCCTCCTCGGCCTATCTGCACCTCCTCGTCGCCGGGCCCTGGCGCCTGCCGCTGGCGGGGCCGACCGTCAGCCCCTCGGCCTCCCCGGTGACGGTCCCGAACGAGGCCACCTGGCTCGACTTCACCGATCTCGTCTTCATCGATCCGGTCGGAACCGGCTACAGCCGCGCGGCGACGCCCGAGAAGGCCCGCAATTCCTATTCGGTCGAGGCCGATATCTCCTCGCTTTCGGCCGCCGTCGCGCGCTGGCTGCGGGAAAACGGCCGCATGGCCTCGCCGAAATTCTTTCTCGGCGAGAGCTATGGGGGCTTTCGCGGGCCGCTCCTCGCCGAATCGCTCGCGACCGAGACCGGGATCGGCCTGTCCGGCCTCGTCCTCGTCTCCCCGGTCTTCGATTTCGGCTGGCTGTCCGAGCCGCGCTGGAAGCCCATGGGATTCGTTACGACGCTTCCCTCGATCGTGGCGACGATGCGGGAGAAGAAGGGGCCCGTCACGCGTGAGGACCTCGCCGGGGCGGAAAGCTACGCGGCCGGCGACTATCTCGTCGACCTGCTGAAGGGTCCGAACGACCGCGAGGCGCTCGCGCGGATGACCGCCCGCCTTGCGGATCTGACGGGCCTTCCCGCCGATTTCATCCGCTCGCGCGGCGCGCGGCTCGATATGTCGAGCCTGCGCCGGGAGATCGGGCGGGACGAGGGCCGCGTCGCCTCCGCCTATGATACCGGGCTGTCGAGCTTCGATCCCGATCCGACCGCCCCGCGCAGCGAGGCGGAGGATGCGGGCCTCGCCAGCATGCGGGGGGCGCTGACGAGCGCCGCGGTCGATCATCTCTGGCAAAGGTTGCGCTGGCGGGTCCCCAATGCCCGCTACGAACTGCTCAACAACGCCGTGAGCGGCGCCTGGAAATTCGGGAGCGGAAGGGAGCCCGCCGAATCCTTCTCCGAACTGCGCCGCGGCCTCGCCCGCGACGCGAAGCTGCGGGTGCTGGTCGCGCATGGCCTCACCGACCTCGTGACGCCCTATTTCGCCAGCGCGTTGCTGCTGCGGCAGATCCCCGATTACGGCGGGGAGCGCCGGGTCGAGCTCGCGACCTATCCGGGCGGGCACATGTTCTACCTGCGCGACGCTTCGCGTCTCGCCTTCCGGGAGGCGGCGCGCGCCCTCTACGAGCGCGCCTTGCAGGCCCGCTCCGCGAATTGAGGGCGCAACCGGACGGGGCGGCGGCCGTTTTCCGAGGACCGCACACCATCGGCAGGATATGCCATGCCTCCCCCCGTCCTCGCCCTTGCCGGCCATGTCGCCCTGGTGACCGGGGCCTCGTCGGGCCTCGGGGCGGCGACCGCCAGGACCCTCGGCGCGGCCGGGGCGCGGGTCGTCGTGAACTACAATGCGGATCGGGAGGGAGGCGAGGCGGTCGCCGCCTCCATCCGCGCGGGCGGATCGCAGGCGCTGGCGGTGCAGGCCGATGTCTCGCAGGAGGATGAGGTCGAGGCGCTGCTCGCAGCCGCCCGGGGGGCTTTCGGCACCTTGCACGTCCTCGTCGCCAATGCGGGCCTCCAGCAGGATGCCAGGGCCGAGGAGATGACTCTCGCCCAGTGGCGTCGGGTCATCGAGGTGAACCTGACCGGGCAGTTCCTGTGCTGCCGCGCCGCGATCCGCGAATTCCTGCGCCGCGGCCCCGCGCCGAAGGTGAGCCGGGCCACGGGCAAGATCGTCTGCATGTCCTCGGTCCACGAGGCGATCCCCTGGGCCGGCCATGTCAACTACGCCGCCTCGAAGGGCGGCGTCATGCTGATGATGAAGAGCCTCGCCCAGGAATTCGCCGACCGCCGGATCCGCATCAACTCGATCGCGCCGGGCGCGATTCGCACGCCCATCAACCGCGCCGCCTGGGAGAGCGAGGCGGCCGAGGAGAAATTGCTGCGGCTCATCCCCTATGGCCGCATCGGGGAGCCGGAGGACGTCGCCCAGGCGGCGCTATGGCTCGCCTCGGACCTCTCCGACTACGTCACCGGCGCGACCCTCTTCGTCGATGGCGGCATGACGCTCTATCCGGGCTTCCAGGATAACGGCTGAGGCCGGCCGTTTCGCGTTGCGCTGCAATAGGTCTCGGCCGCGAGGAGTTTTGGCGCCCCGCCTGGACGGAGAGACTCTGCGGCCGAGGCTCCGTCGGTGGGCGAAAGAGCATGGATCGCAAGGCGTTGCGCCTTGCGCAAAGAAAAAGGGCCGCGACGGATCGCGGCCCAAGTCAAGGGAGGAAACGCCCAAGGAGGGCAGCGATGCGGTGCCCGAAGCACGGCATCGCGTGTCTCTATTTATGTTGCATCGCACATAGAATGCAAGGCCTCCGGATCAAAAAAGCGGGATTTTGTGCTCAAACAAGAGGCCGGGCCTGGGCGTTCTTTCCCTCTCCGCCTTCTTCCTGGGCAATCCGGCCGCCCTACCGGCACAGCCGGAACGAGTGGGAGTGCCTCATGATGTCGAGATGGAGATGGCTGTCGTGGAAGGCCGATCCCGGCCCGAGGACGGTCGTGAAGTAATTGCAGGCGGCGAGCCGGATCGTCTGGAAAGCGGGGTCGCGGCCATGGCCCTGGACCGGCAGGCGCCCCCGGTTGGCGAAGTAGATGGTGTTGATGTCGAGGGCCTCGCCGTTGCCGTGGGCGCTGAGCTTGCCGCCGGGCTGCCTGTTGCGGGTGCGGCATTCCCAGCCGGGGCCGGTGGTGATCGAGACGATGGCGGAGTTGCGGCTGGCGGCCAGGGCGGGCGCGACGGAGCGAAGCCAGTCGCCGAAGCGCAGAGCCATGCGGCAGGAGATGATCGGCTTGTCGGGCAGGATGATCGAGCCGCCCGGCGTGCCGCGCTCGGCGATGGCCGAGATCTGGACCGGGCTCTCGATCGCGCAGGCGGAACTGCCGCCCTGCTGCCCGGCCGGGGCGAAGGTGGTGCCGGCGGCCCGCAGCCGCGAGAAGCAGTCGCCTCCCGCCGCGAAATCCCGGCTGTCGGTCGCGAGCGGCGCCATGCCTCCGAGGGAGGGCGGCCGCTTCGGGGGGAGCGGGATATCCACGACCGGGCTCGGCGGCGCAAGCACCGGCGATTCGGAGCGGGCCGGGGGCGGGGCCGGCTCCTCGGACATGAGCGGATCGAGTTCGGGGGCCGCGCGGAGCGGCTTGATCAGCCAGGACCCGACTGTCGGCCAGGGCAGGGGGGAGCCCGGCGCCCGGGCCGGGTCGAGAATGCCGCGTCCGGCATAGGCTGCCGGCTGCCCGTCGAAGGCGCGCGAGCGGCGGGACGGGGGGGAGGCGGCCCATGCCGTCGCAGCCGAGCCGGCGAGCAGGCATCCCAGAAGGGCGGCGGCGAGGGCGCGCCGACGTGGAGTTGCCCTCATGCGGGGCGTGGCTCCGTTGCCGCGACCTTGCCGCATCTCCATCGCCGGATGTCCAAAAGGTCTCTGAGAACCGGATCGTCGGCCAATACGCCCCCGCTTGCGTCGCGCCTTGAGGAATGCGGCCTGAAAAGGCACCCGCTCGCGGCTTTTTGCGGGCGGCGCGCGATTTCGCAAGGCCGATGGCCGCACGGACGGGGATGCGCGCCGGGAAGAGGTCCGAGCGAGGCCGTCAGCGCGTCGCGGCCGTGATGCCGCCGTCCACGACGATCTCCGTGCCGGTGATGTAGCGCGCCTCGTCCGAGGCGAGGAACAGCGCGGCATGGGCGACGTCCCAGGCATCCCCCATATGGCCCATCGGCACCTGGCCATGGCGCCGGGCGACGAAGCCGTCGTAGTCTCCGCCCGCATAGCGCTCGGCGAGCCGGTTCACGAGGGGCGTATGCATCAGGCCGGGGACGACGCAGTTCAGCCGCACCTTGTCGGGGGCATGGATCACGGCGGAGGTCTTGGTGAGCTGGATCAGGGCGGCCTTGGCGGCGGCGTAGCCGACCTGCGGCTTGCCGATGTACCGCTGGCCCGCGATCGAGGCGACGTTCACGATCGCCCCGCCGCCGCCCTTGCACATGATGGGGATGGCGTGCTTGCAGGCGAGAAAGGCGGTCGTGACGTTGAGCTGGAGCTGCGCCGTCCAGACCTCCTCGGGCATGTCGACCGGACCGCCGGGCTCCGACTGGCCGACATTGTTCACCAGGATATCGAGAGCGCCGTGCTGCTCTCGCACGGCCCGCATGAAGCCTCCCACGGTCACGTCGTCGGTGGCGTCGATCCGGTGGACCTGCGACGATCGGCCCTCCTTCGCGATGAGGCGGTGCGTCTCCTCGGCGGCGGCAAGGTCGATGTCGGTTCCGACGACATGGGCGCCCTGGCGGGCGAAGAGAACGGCGGTCGCCTTGCCGTTGCCCCAGCCCGGCCCGGAGGAACCGCATCCCATCACGACGGCGACCTTTCCCTTGAGGCTCAGCATCCGATCCGCTCCGCGCCGCGAGGATGACAGGCGGCGCCACTTCTCTTAATCCCCATCCCGCGGTCCGCGATACCGCGCCAGAGGCTGTCATTCCTCAGAGACGAAATTCATGGCCGGACATTCCCAGTTCAAGAACATCATGCACCGGAAGGGCCGTGCCGATGCGGTCCGCTCGAAGCTCTTCTCGAAGCTGGCGCGCGAGATCACGGTCGCGGCCAAGATGGGAATGCCCGACCCGAACATGAACCCCCGCCTGCGCGCCGCGATCATCGCCGCGCGGGCCGAGAACATGCCCAAGGACAATATCGAGCGGGCGATCAAGAAGAGCCTCGGGGGAGACGCGGAGAACTACGAGGAGATCCGCTACGAGGGCTACGGCCCGGGCGGGGCCGCCATCATCGTCGAGGCGATGACCGACAACCGCAACCGCACCGCCTCCGACGTGCGCTCCGTCTTCACCAAGGCCGGCGGCAACTTGGCCGAGACCGGCGCTGTCTCCTTCATGTTCGACCGCGTCGGCGTCATCGAATACGAGGCGAAGGCGGCCTCCGACGACGCGATGCTCGAAGCCGCGATCGAGGCGGGCGCGAGCGACGTCGAATCCGACCCCGAGGCCGGCCATACGGTCTATTGCGAGCAGGGCGACCTCAACGAGGTCTCGAAGGCGCTGGAGGCCCGGTTCGGGGAGCCGCGCAAGAGCGCGCTCGCCTGGAAGGCGCAGAATGCCGTCTCCGTGGACGACGAGGCCGGCGAGAAGCTGCTGCGCCTCATGGAGACGCTCGACGGCCATGACGACGTCCAGAACGTCTACGGCAATTTCGAGGTCTCCGACGCTCTGCTGGCCAGGATGGGGTGAGCGGCCCGGTCCGCATCCTCGGGATCGATCCGGGCCTGCGCCGCACCGGCTGGGGGCTCGTGATCGCCGAAGGTAACCGGCTGTCCTACGTCGCCTGCGGCACGGTGGTCTCCTCGGAAAAGGAGGCGCTGGCGACGCGCCTGCGCCAGCTCCATGACGGCCTCGCCGAGCGGGTGCGGGCGCTCGAGCCGGACGAGGTCGCGGTGGAAGAGACCTTCGTCAACAAGGATGCCCAGGCGACGCTGAAGCTCGGCCATGCGCGGGCGATCGCGCTGCTGGTGCCGGCGCTTGCCGGGCTTCCCGTCGCCGAATACGCGGCCAACCTGGTCAAGAAGACTGTGGTCGGAACGGGCCATGCCGAGAAGCGGCAGATCCAGGCCATGATTCGCGTGCTGCTTCCGAAAGCCGACCCCACCTCGCCCGATGCCGCCGACGCCCTCGCCATCGCGGTGACCCATGCCCATCACAGGCGGGCGCGGGCGCTCGGAGCCTGATTCCGCCGCGGTGACGGGGAGGGTGTCGGGCGCAGCGTTGCCGATTTGCCACCATCGCCTGCGCCGTTCCGGGGGTGCGACAATTATTGCGCCCGGTCATAGACCCGTGGCCGTGCCGTAGCCGAAGTCGGTTAACCGACTCGCCAAAGCGCGAATCGTATTCAGGGGGCTGAACCGTGCGCTTTTCTTTCATCGGGCCGAAGCTCGCCGCCTGCGCGGCCTCGCTGGCGGCCGTCGTCGCCGCCGCGCCTGCGGCCCTGGCCGCGGACCTGCCGGCTGCTCCGCCCCAGGCGGTTGCGGTGCCCGCCCTCGACGATTGGAGCCCGTGGATGATCCGCGGCCGCGCCCTTGTCGTCATGCCCGACGAGAGCGCGAAGCTGAGCGCCGCCGGGGCTCCGATCGTCGGCGGAAAGGTCGACATCTCCACGTCGGTCGTGCCGGAACTCGATATCTCCTATTTCTTCACGAAGAACATCGCGGCCGAGCTGATCCTCGGCGTCACGCCGCACAAGGTGAAGGGCGCGGGCACCCTGACCGGCACGCCGATCGGCAATGCCTGGCTGCTGCCGCCGACCCTCATGCTGCAATATCACTTCACCGATCTCGGCCCGCTCAAGCCCTATGTGGGTGTCGGCGTGAACTATACGATCTTCTTCGACGAGAAGGCGCGCGGCGACTTCACCAGCTTCAAGATCAAGGACACCGCCGGCCTCGCGCTCCAGGCCGGTTTCGACTACATGCTCGATGAGCATTGGGGCCTGAACGTCGATGTGAAGAAGATCTTCCTCGAGCCGAAGGTGGCCCTCTATCCCGGCCCGGTGACTGGCAAGGTGAAGATCGATCCGTGGCTGATCGGGGCCGGCGTCACCTACAAGTTCTGAGGCGGGCGCGGCGGGTCGCCCTGTCCGCCCGCTCGGCTGGCGGATAGGAGCCGCCCGACGCTCCCTCTGTCGTCTCCGGCGCGCCGAAGGCGCGGGAAGCTCCCCTTGTCATCCCCGGCCGGAGCGAGGCTGAGGGGAAGAGGATCCAGGAGGGCTCGCAAGCGGCTCTGGATTCCCTTCGCGGCCCTTCGGGCCGCCGGGAATGACCAGGAAACATCGAGGCTCGCCTCTCGGCATCGGGAAGCGGGACGGCTCGCGCTTCCCCATCAAGCGGCCGGGACGCCTTCCGGCCCTTTTCTTTCAGATTCGTCCCTCGTGCACGGCGTGGCAGGCGACGCCGTCTTGCAGGGGAGGGCGCTCCGTGCGGCAGCGCTCGTTCGCATACGGGCAGCGCGGATTGAAATGGCAGCCCGGCGGCGGGTTGATCGGGTTCGGAATCTCGCCGCGAACGGGCTCGCGCCGGCGCCCGATATGGGCGAGGTCCGGCACCGCGTCGAGCAGCATGCGGGTATAGGGATGGCGCGGGGCCGCGAACAGGCCCTTGCTGTCCGCCACCTCCACGATCCGGCCGAGATACATGACGCCGATCCGCGTCGCCATGTGCCGCACGACCGCGAGATTGTGCGAGATGAACAGGAAGGTGAGGCCGAGCCGGTCCTGAAGGTCGCGCATCAGGTTGAGGATCTGCGCCTGCACAGACACGTCGAGCGCCGAGGTCGGCTCGTCGCAGACGATGAACTCGGCATCCGAGGCGAGGGCCCGCGCGATCGCGATGCGCTGGCGCTGGCCGCCGGAGAACTGGTGCGGGTATTTGCGCCCGTCATCCGGGTGCAGGCCGACGAAGGTGAGAAGCTCCCCCACCCGCGCGTCGATCGCCGCCTTGTCCTTGAGCAGCCCGAAGGCGCGGATCGGCTCGGCGACGATCCGGTCGACGCGCCAGCGCGGATTCATGCTGGCATAGGGATCCTGGAAGATCATCTGGATGCGGCGGCGCAGCTTCTGCCGATCGGCCTCCGAGGTCCGTGCCTCCATGTCGATGCCGTCGATCCTGACCGAGCCGCCGCTGGTCGGAAGCAGCCCGACCACCATCCGCGCCACGGTCGACTTGCCCGAGCCCGATTCGCCGACGAGCGCGAAGGTCTCGCCGCGCGCGATGTCGAGGCTGATGTCGGAGACCGCGGTCAGGAGCTGCCGCGGCGCGCGCTCGATCATGCGGTTGAGCCAGGGCTTCGAGACGTCGAAGACCCGCTGGAGGTTGCGGACCTCGACGAGGGGCGTTGCGGGGGCCGCGCTCATGCCGCGTCCCTCCGGGCGGCGAAGGCCGGGTCGTAGAGATGGCAGGCCGCCTTGTGGCCGGGGATGGGAGGAGCCCCGGTTCCGGGTTCCTTCAATTCGGGCCGCACCGTCATGCAGGGCGCGAAAGCCTTGGCGCAGCGCGGGTTGAAGGGGCAGCCGGGCGGGATCGCGGAGAGGCGGGGCATCGAGCCAGGGATGGAGGCGAGGCGGTCGGCTGTGTCGGCAAGGGTCGGGATCGCGCCCATCAGGCCCTGCGCATAGGGATGGAGCGAGTGGTTCACGACCTCGGCCACGGGGCCGACCTCGATGATGCGCCCGGCATACATCACCGCCACCCGGTCCGCCGTCTCGGCGATCACGCCCATGTCGTGGGTGACGAGCATGACCGCGGTGCCGTGATCGGCGCACATGCGCTTCAGCACGGTGATGATCTGGGCCTGGACCGAGACGTCGAGCGCCGTGGTCGGCTCGTCGGCGATCACGAATTCGGGATCGGCGCAGAGTGCGAGGGCGATGACCACGCGCTGGCGCATGCCGCCCGAGAAATGATGCGGATAGCCGTCGATCCGGCGCTCGGCGGCCGGAATGCCGACCTCGGTCAGGAGGGCGATGGCACGCTTGCGGGCATCGGCGGCCGAGAGATCGGTATGAGCCTGGATGGTCTCCACCAGTTGCTGGCCTACGGTGTAGAGCGGATTGAGGCTTGTCAGCGGGTCCTGGAAGATCATGCCGATGCGCTTGCCGCGGATGCGGCGCAAAGCCTCGGGCGCGAGATGGTCGATGCGGTCGCCCGACAGCCGCACCTCGCCGGTGGCGATCTTGCCCGGCGGGTCGATCAATCCGATCACGGCCGAGCCCGTGACCGACTTGCCCGCCCCGGATTCGCCGACCACGCCCAGCACCTCCCCCCGCCCGATCTCGAAGGAGATGCGGTCGAGGGCGGTCAGCACGCCGCGGCGCGTATGGAATTCGACCGTGAGGTCGCGGACGTCGAGGACGGGGGTGCTCACTGCAGCCTCGGATTCAGCGCGTCGCGGAGCCAGTCCCCGAGCAGGTTGATGGCGAGGACGAGGATCACCAGCGTCGCGCCCGGGAAGGCGGCGATCCACCATTCCCCGGAAAAGAGATAGCGGTTGCCGATGCGGATGAGCGTGCCGAGCGAGGGCTGCGTGTCGGGCATGCCGCTGCCGAGGAAGGAGAGCGTCGCCTCCGTGATGACGGCGAGCGCGACGTTGATCGTCGCGATGGCGAAGACCGGGCCGATCACGTTCGGCAGGACGTGGCGCACCATGATGGTGCGGGAGGAGAGGCCGATCAGCCTTCCGGCATGGACATAGTCCTTGCCGCGCTCGACCAGGACCGAGCCGCGGACGGTGCGGGCATATTGCACCCAGAAGGACAGGCCGATGGAGAAGACCAGGACGGCCAGGATCACGTAGATGGAAAGCTGCGCCCCCATCACCGACTTCACCATGCCGTCGACGAGGAGGGCGATCAGGATGGCGGGGAAGGTGAGCTGCACATCCGCGATGCGCATGATGAGCGCATCGATCGTGCCGCCGAAATAGCCGGCGATCAGTCCCGCCATGATGCCGAGGGCCGCGGCGAAGACGACCCCGAGCAGGCCGACCGCCAGCGAGACGCGCAGGCCGTAGAGGATGGCCGAGAGGATGTCGCGGCCCTGGTCGTCCGTGCCGAGCACGAAGGGCCATTGCCCGTCGGCCAGCCAGATCGGCGGCAGGCGGGAATTGAGGAGCTCGAGCTGGGCGGGGTCGAAGGGATCCTGCGGGGCGATCAGCGGCGCGAAGAGCGCGGCGACGAGGAGGAGCAGGGTCACGAAAGCCGCCGCCATCGCGACTTTCGAGCTCTTGAAGCTCGCCCAGACGTCGGAATCGAGCGCTCGCGCGAGCCAGCCCATGGGCTGGGCGGGGGCGGGTGGGGCGGTGGCGGGGCCGGCGCTCATGTGGCTTTCGTCGCGACCTGGAGGCGCGGATCGACGACCGAATAGAGGATGTCGACCGCGAGATTGATGCCGACGAAGATCGCCGCGACCAGCAGCAGGTAGGCCGCCATGATCGGGATATCGACGTTCTGCACCGCCTGGAGGAAGAGGAAGCCCATTCCGGGCCACTGGAAGACCGTCTCGGTGATGATCGAGAAGGCGACGATCGAGCCGAGCTGCAGGCCGACGATGGTGATGACCGGGATCAGCGTGTTCTTGAGCGCATGGCCGAAATAGATCGCGCGGTTCGGAAGGCCGCGGGCGCGCGCGAAGCGGATATATTCGGTGCGCAGCACCTCCAGCATCTCCGCCCGCACCAGCCGCATGACGAGGGTGAGCTGGAAGAGGCCGAGCGTGATCGAGGGCAGGACGAGGGCCCTGAGGCCGGAGGCGGTGAGGAAGCCCGTGCTCCACCAGCCGATCTTGACGACGTCGCCGCGCCCGAAGGAGGGCAGCCAGCCGAGCCGCTCCGAGAAGATGTAGATGAGCAGGATGCCGGTCAGGAAGGTCGGCAGCGAGATGCCGATGAGGGAGACCGCGTCCAGCGTCTTCGCCAGGGTGGTGCCGCGGGTGAGGGCCGAGACCACGCCCAGCACGACCCCGAAGCCGAGGGCGAAGAGGGTGGCGCAGAAGGCAAGCTCCAGCGTCGCCGGCAGGCGCTCGCCGATGAGGGAGGAGACCGGCTGGCGGAACTGGTAGGAGATGCCGAAATCGCCCCGCACCGCCCGCCCGAGATAGCGCACGACCTGGACGGGGAGGGGGTCGTCGAGCCCGAGCGATTTTCGGACCGCGACCCGCTCCTCGTAGGGCGTGTCGAGCGAGACGATCTGGTTCACCGGGTCCCCGGCGAAGCGGAACATCGAGAAGGCGATGACCCCGACCGCGAGGAACACGCCGACGGCCTGGAGGATGCGGCGGACGAGGAAGGCGATCATGCCGTGCTCCTCCCGTTTGGCCGTCGGATCATGGCGGCTCTACTCCTTCACCGCCCATTCGAAGCGGACCTGGTTGTCCGCCCGCTGCTGGATCTTGAGCTTCTTCGACACGCCCCAGGACAGGGGCTGCTGGTGCAGGGGAATGTAGCAGTAATCGTCGATGCAGAGCTGGAAGGCCTGCTTGATCATCTGGTCGCGCTTGGCCCTGTCGGTCTCGACCTGCACCTTGTCCGCCAGCTCGTCGAGCTTCGGGTTGCAATATCCCGACACGTTCGTGTCGCCGCGCGAGCTCTTGGGATCGGTGCGGCAGCCCATGATCTCGTAGAGGACGTTGTGGCTGTCCATGGTGCTGGCCGTCCAGCCCAGCATGTAGAAGGAGGTGTTGTAGCCGCCCGACTTGAGGATCTTGGCGAAGTACTGCGCCTTCGGCTCGATGATCGGGTTCACCTTGACGCCGATGCGGGCCAGCATGCTGATGATGGCACGGCAGATGTCGCCGTCATTGACGTAGCGGTCGGAGGGGCAGTTGATGCCCACCTCGAAGCCGTTCGGATAGCCGGCCTCGACCAAGAGCTTCTTGGCGGCGGCCGGGTCCGATTTCTCGCGGGTGAACTCGCCGGAGAGGTCGAACAGCTCCCGCGCCACCATGAGGGGCGTCGGGCTCGACAGGTTGCGCATCACGCGCGACTTGATCACGTCGACGTCGATGGCCTTGAAGAAGGCCTCGCGCACGCGCCTGTCCTTGAAGGGGTTCTTGCCCTTCACGTTCGAATTGACCAGCTCGTCGCGGGCCTGGTCCATCCCGAGGAAGACCACGCGGATCTCCGGAGCGTTCAGCACCTGCGCGGCGCCGGACGACTTGACCCGGTCGATATCCTGCAGCGGCACCGGCTCGACGATGTCGACCTCTCCCGACAGCAGCGCGGAGACGCGGGTCGAGTCGTTGGCGATCGGCGTGAAAACGATCTCGTCGATATTGCCGTCCACCTTGCGCCAGTAGTTCGGGTTCTTCTTGAAGACCGTCTTCACGCCGGGCTGGTGGCTCTCGATGGTGAAGGGGCCGGTGCCCATCGCGTGGAGCGAGGCATAGGTGGGAGTCGTGGCGGCGGCAGGGGTCGGCGCGACCGAATTGTGCTCCTCCGCCCATTTCTTCGACATGATGTACCAGCTGTCCCAGGCATTGAAGAGAATGGGATTGGGCTTGTCGGTGGTGAAATCGACCGTGAAGTCGTCGACCTTGGTGACCTTCGCGTCCGGCGGAAGCCGGGTGGCGAAATTCGAGCCGGGGGCGCGGACGCGCTCGGCGGAGAAGAGCACGTCGTCGGCCGTGAAGGGCGTGCCGTCGGAGAACTTGACCCCCTTGCGCAGATGGAAGCGCCAGCGGTTCGGCTCGACCAGCTCCCAGGATTCGGCAAGGGCCGGCTGGACCTTGAGATTCTGGTCTCGCCGGATCAGCCCCTCGTAGACATGGGCGTGATGGGCGATCGTCGTCGTTTCGTTGAGGGTATAGGGGTCGAGGGACTTGAGGTCGCCCTGGTTGGCGTAGTTGACCGTGACGGCACCGGCGGGCTGCGCGAGCACGGCGAGCAGGGCCGTCCCTCCGATCGCGGCACCCAGGGCAAGGCCTCTGAATTTCATGACGTTCCCACCTCTCTTCGGGCCGCTTCGCTCGCTTGCAAGGCGTGAGCCATCTTTGCAAGGCGTGAGCCACGTACGCCGTTGCTTGAAAATTAGACAGGTTTCAGAGAGGAGGTCCAGCCCCAAACTGATCGTCCTCTGGAGGGGGCGGAAGGCAATGGGCGATCGTCCTGCGTGACCCCTCGCCGCGATTGCGTTTTCGGGCGCGGCGCGGAAAAGTGAGGCCATGTCCATCCGGCTCGCCGTCGTCCTCGCCGCCCTGTCCGGCATCGCCTTCGCCGGCTCTCCCGCGACAGCCCAGCAGGGCGCGCCCGAGACGCCCCCGGCGGCCGCTCCTCCCGCCGCGCCGCCGGTGGTGGCCGCCCCGCCTCCCGAGCACGGCACGCCCGCGATCGTACTGAGCCCCGAGGAATCGGAGGGCATCATCGGCAAGAGCGTGCGCAGCGCCTCCGGCGAGGATATGGGCCGGATCGTCGACGTGATCATTTCCGCCAACAACCAGCCGCGGGCGGCGGTTATCGATTTCGGCGGGTTCCTCGGCGTCGGCAGCCGCAAGATCGCCGTGGATTGGCGGCTGCTGCAATATTCGCGCACGGGCAAGACCTGGGGCTTCACCTTCGCGCTCAATCGAAACCAGGTGCGGGTCTCGCCCGAATACAAGCCGGGAGAGCCGGTCGTCGTGCTGAGCGGCTCGCCTTCTCCTCCGGCCCCGGCTGCTGCTCCCGCCGCGGCGCCGGTCGTACCGGCCGCGCCGGCCGTACCGGTAGCGCCGGCCGCGCCGGCTCCGCCTCCATCGGCTTCCGCCGAGCCGGTCCCGGCCCCCGCGCCGGAGGCCGCCGAACGGCCCGCGCAGCCGCACTAGAGCACGATCCGAGAAAGTGGATACCGGTTTTTCGAAAAGATCATGCTCAAGCAAAAGGATAGAGCGTGATGGCGCTTCGGCGAGGCGCCATCACGCTCTAGTGGGCCGTCCCTTCCCGGCCGTCCCGGCGCCGCGGTGAACGGGCGGAAACCGGCAGGTCGCCGCCTGCGGCCCTCGCGCCGAAGCGAGAGGAGCCTCGACTGGTTCGCGTTCTTCGTGGCGAACCTCCAGGCGGGGTTCGGGCCTTTCGTCTCGGTCTATCTGACCTCGGAGCGCTGGACCCAGACGGATATCGGCCTCGTCCTCACGATCGGCGGGATCGTCGGCCTCGTGCTCCAGATCCCCGGAGGGGCGGTCGTGGACGCCTCGGAGCAGAAGCGGACCGTCGCGGCCTGGTCGGTGCTCCTCGTCGGGGCGAGCGCGCTCGCCCTCGCGCTCAGCCCCGCCTTTCCGGTGATCCTCGCGGCCTGGCTGGTCCATGCGGCCGCGAGCAGCACGCTGACGCCCGCCCTCGCGGCGATCAGCCTCGGGCTCGCCGGCCACGGCCGCCTCGCGAGGCGCCTCGGACGCAACGCCAGCTTCGGCTCGCTCGGCAATGCCGTCGCGGCGGGGGTGATGGGGGCGATCGGCTATTTCGTCTCGAACAAGGCCGTCTTCATCGTCACCGCCGCGCTCGCCGCGCCCGCCCTCCTCGCGCTGCGCGGGGTGGTGGTGCAGGAGATCGACCCCCATGCCGGCGAGACGCAGGCCGAATCCGTGCCGCCCCGCGGCGTCGCGCATTGGCGCGCCTTCATGGCGAATCGCACGCTCTACCTGCTCTTCCTGTGCATGCTGCTGTTCCACCTCGCCAACGCGGCCATGCTGCCGCTCGTCGGCAGCATGCTGACCCTGCGCTCGGACGAATCGCCGACGCTGCTCATCGCGGCCTGCATCGTCGTCCCCCAGGTGCTGGTGACGTTCTTCTCGCCCCTCGTCGGGCGCCTCGCCCAGGGCTGGGGGCGCCGCCCTCTTCTCCTGATCGCCTTCGCGATGCTGCCGCTGCGCGGGATCTGTTTTGCCTACATTCAGGAAGAATACTTCTTTGTGGCGGTGCAAACGCTCGACGGCGTGTCGGCCGCCATTGTCGGTGTGCTGGTCTCGCTGATCGTCGCGGACGCGACGCGCAAGTCCGGGCACTTCGCGCTCGCACAAGGAGTGATCGGAACGGGCATGGGAATCGGGGCTTCCGTCAGCACCCTCTTCGCGGGGCAGCTCGCCGACAGGTTCGGCACTGCCAGCGCGTTCCTGGGCCTGGCGGCCGTCGGTGGCCTCGCCTTCGTGGTGGTGCTGCTCGCGATGCCCGAGACCAAATACACGCTGCCGGGGCGCGCATCCCGGCGGCGCGCCCGCTGACCGTCGACCTGCTGCCATCTCGCACGGTGCTTGCATGCGAAAGATTTCGAGCCTCGCCCCCATGGGTCTCTGCAACCAAGACTCCGCAATCGCGTTGTTCCCGAAAGGGCAACGCCAAGCGTCGGACGCCGCCATGCCGCAGCCCGCTACCGCCGCGACGCCGGAGCCGGACGTGCCCGACAGTCAGGAGATGAGTTGGTACGCAACGAGACCCTGGTCCTTTTTCTATTCCTATATCCGCCGCCGGCCGGTCGGGCATGCGGCGATCATCCTCGGCGTCGTCGGCGCGGTGATCTGCTCGGTCAGCACGCAATACGGCGTCAAGGCGCTCGTGGACGCGCTCGGCCGCGGGCCCTCGCAGGAGGCGGCGCAGGGATTCTTGCAAGGCGGGGTCTGGGGGGCGCTCGCGCTGTTGTGCGGCCTCATCGCGGCCGACAACCTGCTCTGGCGGGTGGCGGGTTTCCAGGCCCATTTCACCTTCGTCGGGGTCACGGGCGACCTGCGCCGGGATCTCTTCCGGCATCTCACGGGCCATGCCCCGGTCTTCTTCGCGGACCGTCCGCCCGGCACCATCGCGAGCCGGATCACGGCGACTTCGAACGCCTTCTTCACGATCGAGAACATGTTCGTCTGGAACGTGCTGCCGCCCTGCGCGGCGGCCGTGGCGGCGATCGCCCTGATCGGCACGGTGAGCCTGACCATGGCCGCGGTGCTGACCGCAGTCTTCGCGGTCGTGATCGTGGCGATGTTCAGGATCGCGGCGGCCGGCAAGCCCCTGCATCACGATTATGCGGACAAGGCGGCCTCGGTGGACGGCGACATCGTCGACGTCGTCGGCAACATGTCGCTGGTCAAGCAGTTCGGCGGCGTCAAGCGCGAGCGCATGCGCTTCGGCTTCACGCTCGACCGCGAGATGAACGCCCGCCGCAAGTCGCTCTTCTACCTGGAGCGCCTGCGCCTGACTCATGCGGTCGTCACCATCCTGGCGACCGTCGCGCTGCTGATCTGGGCCGTGCGCCTGTGGGAGGCGGGGCAGGCGACGGCGGGCGAGGTCATCCTCGTCTGCACGCTCGGCCTCTCGATTCTGAGCGCGACGCGCGACCTCGCGGTCGCCCTCGTGGACGTCACGCAGCATACCGCGCGCTTCGCGGAGGCGCTCCAGACGCTGCTCGTGCCGCACCAGCTCAGCAACCATCCCCAGGCCACGGAGCTGAAGACGCGCGGCGCCAGCATCGATTTCGACAGGATTTCCTTCGCTTATCCGGGTGTGAAGGGCGTCTTCAAGGACCTGAAGCTGAAGATCGAGCCCGGCGAGTGGGTCGGCGTGATCGGCCCCTCGGGCAGCGGCAAGTCCACTTTGTTCTCGCTGCTCCAGCGCTTCCACGACGTCGGCGGCGGGCGCATCCTCATCGACGGCCAGGACCTGCGCGAGGTGACGCAGGAGAGCCTGCGCCGGGCCATCACGGTCGTGCCGCAGGACATCTCGCTGCTCCACCGCAGCCTGCGCGACAACATCCGCTACGGCCGCCCCGACGCGACCGACGCGGAGGTGCGCAAGGCGCTGGAGGCGGCCCAATGCGCCGATTTCGTCGACGCCATGCCCGAGGGGCTGGACACGATCGTCGGCGACCGGGGCGTCAAGCTCTCCGGCGGCCAGCGCCAGCGCATCGCCATCGCCCGCGCGCTGCTGAAGGACTCGCCGATCCTCCTCCTCGACGAGGCGACCTCGGCCCTCGACACCCATTCGGAGGCGGAGGTGCGGGCTGCGCTCGCCTACCTGATGCAGGGGCGCACAGTGCTCGCCATCGCGCATCGCCTGCCGACGCTCGCGAATTTCGATCGCATCGTCACCATCAAGGACGGCGTCGTCGTGAAGGAAACACTCGGCGAGAGCGACCTCTCCTACGGCGCTACCGCTCCGACGCCCGCCGCGCCCCGGCTCGTGCCGGTCGCGGCGGCCTGAACCTCACCCGGTCTCCGGCCGTTTTCTAACCTCCCGGCCGGCGGCAGCGCAGGCCGGAACGAACCCTCTTGTCCATCGGAGTTGAACCCATGCGGATCGCACAGATTTCCCCCCTCGCCGAGGCCGTCCCGCCGAAGCTCTACGGCGGCACCGAGCGCGTCGTCTCCTGGCTGACCGAGGAGCTGGTACGGCAGGGCCACGACGTCACGCTCTTCGCGAGCGGCGATTCGGAGACCTCGGCCCGGCTCGTGCCAGGCGCCGAGCAGGGCCTTCGCCTGAGCAACATCCGCGACCACACCGCGCACAACCTCGTCATGCTCGACCGCGTGCGCAAGCGCGCCGACGAGTTCGACATCATCCATTGCCACATCGATATCCTGCAATATCCGATGTTCCAGGACATGGCGCACAAGATCGTGACGACGCTGCACGGGCGCCTCGACGTGCCGGATTTCGCCCCGGTCTTCGAGGAATATCCGCAGATGCCGCTGATCTCGATCTCGGACAGCCAGCGCGAGCCGATGGTGCCGGGCGTCAACTGGGTCGCGACCGTCTATCACGGCCTGCCGCCCACGGTCGCGCCCTTCAACCCGAAGGGGGGCGACTATCTCGCCTTCCTCGGTCGCATCTCCCCCGAGAAGCGGCCCGACCGCGCCATCGAGATCGCCAAGCGCTCCGGCATGAAGCTGCGCATGGCCGCCAAGGTGGACAAGGCGGACCAGGAATATTTCGACACGCAGATCGCCCCTCTCCTCAAGCATCCGCTGATCGAGTTCATCGGCGAGATCGACGAGCGCCAGAAGGTCGATTTCCTCGGCAATGCCGCTGCCTTCCTGTTCCCGATCGACTGGCGCGAGCCCTTCGGCCTCGTGATGATCGAGGCGATGTCGGCCGGCACGCCCGTCATCGCCTGGCGCAACGGCTCGGTCCCGGAGGTGATCGAGCACGGGGTCGGCGGCCTCATCGTCGAGTCGATGGACGAGGCCGTGGCCGGGGTCGATACGGCGCTCGGCATGGACCGTGCCGGAGTTCGTGCCTATTTCGAATCCCGCTTCACCGCGGAGAAGATGGCCAGCAACTATCTGGCCGCCTATAACTCCGTCATCGGATCGGGCGCCCGCGCGCCCCGGCTCGTGGCGGCCGAGTAGCATTTCAGGAGCGGGGCGCGCGCCGGACCGGGTCAGGCACGCGCCCCGCGCCCCACGGCGGTTGCAGCGCGGCAGCGCCCGGCATCACGAGGGCCGGGACCTCCACATGACAGAGACCACGTTTCCGCAGGAGCCGGTCGAGCTCGCTGCCGACGTCAAGCTGCCGGAGCATTACATCGAGGCGCAGACCTCGCTCGTCGAGCGGGTGCTGCGCACGCTGAAGCAGGGCGACACCTTCGCCGTCCTCGACACCTACGGCGACATCGGCACCTTCGGGGGGACGCCCGAGGGCCTCTTCATGCGCGACACGCGCTACCTGTCGCTCTTCGAGATGCGGTTCGAGGGGCAGAGGCCGCTCCTGCTCGGCTCGGTGATCCAGAACGACAACGCGGCCCTGACGGTCGACCTCACCAATCCCGACATCATCGTCGAGGACCGGACCGTCTTCCCGCGCGACATCGTCTCCATCGACCGGACCAAGGTGCTCTGGGAGGGCGCCTGTTACGAGCGCATCGGCTTCCGCAGCTTCGACGACCGGCCGCGCAGCTTCCGGGTCACGATCCGCTTCGACGCCGATTTCCGCGACCTCTTCGAGGTGCGCGGAAGCCACCGCGACAGGCGCGGGACCAGGACGGCGCGGATCGTCGATCCCTCGACGCTCGAATATGTCTATACGGGCCTCGACGGATTGCGGCGGCATACCCGGCTCATCTTCGATCCGCCCCCCCAGCGGCTCGAGGCCGGGCGGGCCGAGATCGAGATCACGCTGGGTGCCCGCGAGCGCCGGGCGATCTTCGTCGTCGTCTGCTGCGACGAGGGCCAGGCGCGCCGCCGCCCGAATTTCCTCACCGCCTTCCGTGCGGCGCGCCGTGAATTGCGCGGGATGCGCGCCCAGGCGACACGGATCGAAAGCGACAATTCCCTGTTCGACGAGGTGCTGACGCGATCCCTCTCCGATGTTTCGATGCTCGTGAGCCAGACCAGAGAAGGGCCCTATCCCTATGCGGGCGTGCCCTGGTTCAGCACGGTCTTCGGGCGGGACGGGATCATCACGGCCATGCTGATGCTCTGGCTCGATCCGGGCCTCGCGAAGGGCGTGCTCCGGTATCTCGCGGCGCACCAGGCCACCACGAGCGATCCGGCCGCCGATTCCCAGCCTGGCAAGATCCTGCACGAGCGCCGCTTCGGCGAGATGGCGATGCTCGGCGAGGTGCCCTTCAGGCATTATTACGGCACGGTGGATGCGACGCCGCTCTTCGTCATGCTGGCGGGGATGTATTTCGAGCGCACCGGGGATCGCGGCACGATCGAGGCCATCTGGCCGCAGATCGAGGCGGCGCTCGCCTGGTGCGACAAATACGGCGACCGCGACGGCGACGGCTTCGTCGAATATTTCCGCGAGACGCCGAACGGTCTCGCCAACCAGGGCTGGAAGGACAGCCAGGATTCCATCTTCCACGCCGACGGATCGCTGGCCACCGGCCCGATCGCGCTCTGCGAGGTGCAGGGCTATGTCTATGCCGCGAAGCGCGCCGCGGCGCATCTGGCGGCCGTGGTCGGCCATCCGGCCCGGGCCAAGCGCTGGGCGAGGCAGGCCGACGAGCTGAAGCGCCGCTTCGACGAAGCCTTCTGGTGCGAGGAAATCGGCACCTTCGCCCTCGCCCTCGACGGCGACAAGCGTCCCTGCCGCGTGCGCTCCTCGAATGCGGGCCACGCGCTCTTCACCGGCATCGCGGAGGCGAGCCGCGCTCCGGGCGTCGCCGCGGCGCTGCTGAGCCCGGAGGGTTTCAGCGGCTGGGGCATCCGCACGATCGCGCAGGGCGAGAGCCGCTACAACCCGATGTCCTACCATAACGGCTCGGTCTGGCCGCACGACAACGCCCTCGTCGGGCTGGGCTTCGCCCGCTACGGCATGAAGCGCGAGGCCGCGCGCGTCCTCGACGCCATGTTCCAGTCGGCCATCTACCAGGACCTGCGCCGCCTGCCGGAACTCTATTGCGGCTTCATCCGCAAGCCCTATCGCGGGCCGACCGCCTATCCGGTCGCCTGCTCGCCGCAGGCCTGGGCCGCGGCCGCGCCCTTCGGCCTGATTGCCGCCTGCCTCGGCCTCGAACTCTCCGCCGAGCGGCGCGAGATCCGCTTCACGCAGCCGCAGCTTCCCAATTTCCTGGAGGCGCTCATGCTGCGCAACCTGCGCCTCGGCGGCGCGCGGACGGACCTCCTGTTCCGCCGGGAGGATGACGACGTCACCCTGCGCATCCTGTCGCGCGAGGGCGAGGTGGGGGTTGTTCAGGTGCGCTGAGGGCGCTTCACCCGATCGCCCCGGCTCAGGGCCTGGACGCCTTGTCGGAGGGGGCGGCGCTCGCTACATGCCGCGAACCGTTCCCTTCTCCTGCGGATTCCATGCGCGCGCTTCTCGATGTCCTCATGCTGGCGTTGCAGCTCTATGTGTGGCTGCTGATCGCCTCGGCCATCATGAGCTGGCTGATCGCCTTCAACGTGGTCAACACGCGCAACGAGGTCGTGCGCACGATCTGGAACTTCCTCTACCAGATCACTGAGCCCGTGCTCCGGCCGATCCGCAACCTCCTGCCCAATCTCGGCGGCATCGACATCTCGCCGATCATCCTTCTCCTGATCATCTTCTTCATCCAGCGGGTGATCCAGATCTATCTCTATCCGGCGGTCTTCTGACCCGGCGATGGACGGAGTCTATCGCCGGACGGCCGGGGGCGTGACGGTCGCCGTGCGGGCGACCCCCCGGGGCGGCCGGGACGAGGTGCAGGGGCTCGAGCGGCTCTCGGACGGGCGGGCCGTGCTGCGCATCCGCGTAAAGGCCGCCGCCGCCGACGGCGCCGCGAACGAGGCGCTGCGGCGATGCCTCGCCGCGGCGCTCGACTGCCCGCCCTCGGCCGTCTCGCTCGTCTCGGGTGCCACATCCCGCCTGAAGACACTCGGCGTCGCCGGCGACCCGGAGGCGCTTGCCCGGCGCCTCGACGCGCTCTGCTCGGAGGCTCGCCCGTGAGCGCTACGATCATCGACGGAAAAGCCATCGCCGCCTCGCTCCGCGCGCGTGTCGCAGAGGCGGCGGCCGATCTCGCCGCCCGCGGGATCGTGCCGGGCCTCGCCGTCATCCTCGTTGGCGAGGACCCGGCGAGCCGCGTCTATGTCGCCTCGAAGAAGAAGATGACGGCCGCGGCCGGGATGCGCTCGATCGACCACACCCTGCCCCCCGACACGACGCAGGAGCGGCTTCTCGCCCTGATCGCCGAGCTGAACCGCGACGAGGGAGTGGACGGCATCCTGGTGCAGCTTCCGCTGCCGCCGCAGATCGATGCGGGGCAGGTCCTTCTCGCGATTGATCCTGCCAAGGATGTCGACGGCTTCCATCCGCTGAATGCAGGCCGCCTGGCGACCGGGGAGCCCGGCCTCGTCCCCTGCACGCCGCTCGGCTGCGTGATCCTGGCCAAGACCGTCGCGCCGAGCCTCACGGGGTTAAACGCGGTGGTGGTCGGGCGCTCGAACATCGTCGGCAAGCCGGTGGCGCAGCTTCTTTTGGCCGAGAGCGCGACGGTGACGATCGCCCATTCGCGCACCCGCGACCTGCCCGGCCTCTGCCGCGGCGCCGACCTCCTCGTCGCGGCTGTCGGACGGCCGGAGATGATCCGCGGCGACTGGATCAGGCCGGGCGCCGTCGTGATCGACGTCGGCATCAACCGCCTCGCGGGGGAGGGGGGCACGAGCCGGCTCGTCGGCGACGTCGCTTTCGCCGAGGCTGTGGAGGTCGCAGGCGCGATCACGCCCGTTCCCGGCGGCGTCGGCCCGATGACCATCGCCTGCCTCCTCGCCAACACGGTCCGGGCGGCGCGGGCGCGGCGGGGCCTGCCGGAGGTGATTTTCGAACCGGCGTGAGGCTTGCGTTTCTCCTCCCGGCAGGATTGAGACGGCCGGAAGGGCGGGGGTGACGATGAAGACGAATGCGGGCAATTTCTTCGAGGATTTCCGGCTCGGCCAGGTGATCCGGCACGCGACGCCGCGCACGGTGACGGCGGGCGACGTCTCGCTCGCCATCTCCATCTACGGCTCGCGCTTCGCGCTGCAATCGGCCGATACCTTCGCCCATGCGGTCGGCTATCCGGCGAGCCCGGTCGACGACATCCTCGTCTTCAACATGGTCTTCGGGAAGTCCGTGCCGGACATCTCGCTGAACGCGGTGGCCAATCTCGGCTATGCGGGCGGGCGCTTCCTGCGGCCGGTCTATCCGGGCGACACCCTGAGCGCGACCTCGGAAGTCATCGGGCTCAAGGCCAATGCCTCGGGCAAGACCGGCATCGTCTATGTGCGTACCCGCGGCACCAAGAACCGCGACGAGCCGGTGCTCGATTACTGCCGCTGGGTCATGGTGAACAAGCGCGACGCCTCCGCCCCCAACCCGCCGGATCACGTGCCGAATCTGCCGCGCGTCGTGGACGGGGCGAGCCTGGGAGAGGGCTTTCCCCGCATCGATCCGGGCACCTGGGACAACGACCTCTCCGGCAGCCCGCACCGCTTCGGTGACTACGAAGTGGGCGAGAAGATCGACCATGTCGACGGCATGACGATCGAGGAGGCGGAGCACCAGATGGCGACGCGCCTTTACCAGAACACCGCCAAGGTCCATTTCGACGGCCATGCGGCGAAGGACACGCGCTTCGGCAAGCGGCTCGTCTATGGCGGGCATATCATTGCGACGGCGCGCGCGCTGAGCTTCAACGGCCTCGGCAATGCCTGCCGCATCGCCGCGATCAACGGCGGCCGCCATGTCGCGCCGAGCTTCGCGGGCGACACGATCTATGCCTGGAGCGAGGTGCTGGAGAAGGCCGAGATCCCGCGCCGGCCCGATATCGGCGCGCTCCGCCTGCGCACCATCGCGGCCAAGAACCACCCCTGCCGGGATTTCCCCGGACGGGAGGGCGAGGGCTATCACCCCGCCGTGGTGCTCGAACTCGACTACTGGGTGCTGATGATCCGCTGGGCCAGGCAGCGCTGAGCGGCGGGGGCGATCCCCCTATCCATCGACCGGGTTGATGACGGTTGGCTTTATTGGCCAACGGGGGCCGGGGGCCGGCCCTGCCAATCCCGCATCAGGTCGACGAGGAGGCGCGAGCTGGGGGCGAGCGCCCGGTAGCTGCGCAGGCAGATGGTCAGGTCGCGCACGGCCCAGGGGTCGTCGAGGGCGACGACGACGATGTCGGAGGTCTTCTGGGCGAGGCGCGCGGTCGTCTCGGGCACGATGCCGATCCCGACTCCGGCCTCGACCATGCGGCAGACGGCGTCGAAGCTGCGCAACTGGACGCGAAGGCGCAGCGCCCGCCCCGCCCGGGCCGCCTTGACCGCGAGGAAGCGCTGGAGGGCGCTCGCGCGGTCGAGCCCGACGAAATCGAGGCCCATCACCTCCGCGAAGGGAATCGAGCCCCGCCCGGCGAGCGGGTGGCTGCGCGCGGCCACGACCACGAAGCGGTCGGTCGCGAAGGGATAGGTTTCGAGCCGCGCCGTCTCGACGGTGCCGGCCACGATCCCGATCTCTGCCACGCCCTCGGCGACGAGCCCGACGATCTCGTCGGAAAGCCGCTCCTCGATCTCCACCGAGATGTTGGGATGGCGCGCAAGGAAGGTGCCCAGCACCTCGGGCAGGAAGCCGGTCAGCGCATTGGTGTTCGACAGGACCTTGATCTCCCCCGCGAGCCCACCGACGAAGGCGCCGAGATCCTCGCGCAGCCGCTCGGCCTGGGCGAGGATCGTGCGGGCATGGGAGAGGAGCGTGCGCCCCGCCGCGGTCGGGGTGACCCCGAGGCGGGTGCGCAGCAGGAGCTTGGCGCCGATCGCCTCCTCCATGCCGCGGATGCGCGTCGAGGCCGCGGCGAGCGCCAGATGCGCCCGCTCCGCCCCGCGCGTGATGGAGCCGGCCTCGACCACGTGTCGGAAGAGCCCGAGATCGACGAGATCGAAATGCATGGACCTCGCATCCTTCGCCATTGGCGAAGGCAATCTAGTCGAATTCCAGATTGTGTCGAAGCAAATTCGACGGCACTCCTTCGCCGGTGACGAATTTCGACGACATAGCCGGCCCGGCCTGCCCAGGTGGTCCCGCCGCTCTGCGGGGGGAGGGTGTCCGGTGCTGACCGCCTCCGCCATCGCGGCCGTCTGCATCTTCCTGTGGGCGACGGGGCTCGTGCCCGAGATCGTCGTCACGCTGGGCTTCTTCGCCTCCGCGACCCTGTCGGGCGTCGCCAAGCCTGCGACCATCTTCTCAGGTTTTGCCTCCTCGGCCTTCTGGCTGGTCCTCTCCGGCATGATCGTGGGCGCGGCCATGGTGCGCACGGGGCTCGGGGCTCGGATCGCGCGGTTCCTGTCCCGGCCGCTCTCGCGCTCCTACCCGCTCTTCGTCACCGGGCTCGTCACGCTGGCCTTCCTGCTGGCTTTCGTGATGCCCTCCAATCTGGGGCGCATCGCTTTGCTCGTGCCGATCGTGCTGGCCCTGGCCGACGAGCTGGGGCTCGACGAGGGCCGTCCGGGGCGAATCGGCGCGATTCTCGCGGTCGGGGTCGCGACGCCGATTCTCTCCGCCTCGATCCTGCCTGCCAATGTGCCGAACATGGTGATGGCGGGCACCGCAGAGACGCTCTACGGCATTCATATCGCCTATATGCCCTATCTCCTGCTGCACGCGCCCGTGCTGGCCTTCGTCAAGGGGGCGATCCTGGTTGCGTGCGTCTGCCTCGTCTTTCCCGACAAGGTGAGCCGGGTCGCTGCCGCCTCCGGCCCTCACCGGCCGCTCTCGCCCGAGGAAATCCGCCTCGCCGTCATCCTCGCCGTGACGCTGGGCTTGTGGATGACAGACAGCCTGCACGGCATGCAGCCCGCCTGGGTGGGGCTCGGCGCGGCGGTGGTCTGCATCCTGCCGCGGGTCGGCGTCGTGCCGCCCGAGGTGTTCGGCACGATCGGCCTGCGGACCTGCTTCTATATCGCCGCGATTCTCGGGACCGTCTCGGTCCTGGTCGAGACCGGGGCGGGCGCCGCGCTCGGCCGGGCCCTCCTGTCGGTCGCCCCGCTCGCGCCGGGGGAGACCGCCCGCAACTTCGCGGTCCTCGTCGGGATCTCCTCGGTCCTCACCCTCGCGACCACCGCCAACGGGGCGCCGGCCCTCTTCACCGCCCTCGCCGGAGAACTGTCCCAGGCCAGCGGGTTTCCGCTCTTCGACGTCGTGATGATCCAGGTGATCGGCTTCTCGACGATCTTCTTCCCCTACCAGGCGCCGCCCATCCTCGTCGCCTCGGAACTGGGACGGGTGAGGCTCGCCACCGCCGCGCGGCTGACGGTCCCCTTTGGCGTCGCCTCGTTCCTGATCGCCGTGCCGCTGTCCTATCTGTGGTGGCGGCTCCTCGGGAGGCTGCCGTGATCTTCTGCTGCATTTTGCAAGATGGCGCGTTGCCGCTGAGCGGACGACGAGCTAGGAACCATTCAAAAGAACCCCTTTCCCGTGACGCCCGGAGGATCTGATGGCCGACGCGAAGGCACCCCCCGCCAGACCGCTTTCCCCCCATCTCCAGATCTATCGCTGGACCTGGACCATGGCCATGTCCGTGGCGCACCGGGTGACCGGCTGCGCGCTGTATTTCGGGACGGTGCTGGTGGCGATCTGGCTGGCGGCGCTCGCCTCGGGGCCGCATGCCTATGACCGGGTCTCCTGGTTCTTCGGCTCCCCGCTCGGGCTCCTGATCATGTTCGGCTATACGTGGGTGCTGATGCACCACCTGCTGGGCGGCATCCGCCACCTGGTCTGGGATACGGGATACGGCTTCGACTACGAAAACCGGATGCGGATGGCGAGGATGACCCTCGTCCTCTCTCCCATCCTGACGGTCGCCCTGTGGGTGATCGCCCTTGTCATGCGCTGAGGAGGCCGAGATGACCGACACGACCGGCAAGACGGCCTCGATCCGTACCGACCGCTCCCGCGTGCGGGGCCTCGGCGCCGCCCATCACGGCGTCGAGCACTGGTGGGCGCAGCGCGTGACCGCGATCTCCAACCTCATCCTGGGCTTCTGCTTCATCGTCATCATCGGCTCGGCGGCCGGGCGGCCCTGGCCTGAGGCGGCGGCGATCGTCTCCGGTCCGGTCACCTCGGTGCTGCTCGGGCTCTTCGTGATCTCGGTGACCTATCACATGCGGCTCGGCATGCAGGTCGTGATCGAGGATTACCTCCACGAGCACAGGCTGAAATTCGCCGCCACCATCGCCAACACCTTCTTCGCGGTCCTGATCGCCGGCCTGTGCCTTTTCGCGCTCGCCAAGCTCAGCCTCTTCCGCGCGCTCCTGCCCGCCTA
>NZ_DAOLAJ010000032.1:0-18035 GCF_035325185.1 Enterovirga sp.
CCTGACCGTCTCCCGGCTCACCGTCGCCGCCAGCCTCATCGGAGACCTCGCCAAGACATGAGCGGAGAAGAAGGCGGTCTGCGGCTGACGCTCGGCGAGGTCTACGATACCTCGCGGGCGATCCTGCTGGAGCATGGCTTCGCAGAGCGGCACGCCGCGGCGATCTCGCGCACGATCCGGGCGGCGGAGGGGGACGAGTGCCATCATCACGGGCTCTTCCGCCTTCCCTTCTACGTGAACGCGCTGAAGGCCGGGCAAGCCTCGCCCGATGCCGAGCCGACCCTGAGCCGGCCCGCGCCGGGGCTCGTGCGGATCGACGCGCATTTCGGCTTCATTCCTCTCGCGCTCGAACAGGGGGCGGAGCCGCTGGCGGAACTCGCGGCCTCGCAGGGCATCGCCGCGCTCGCCGTCAACAACGCCCACAACGTCGGGCCGCTCTGGCCCGAGGTCGAGCGCCTCGCCGGGCGCGGGCTCGTCGCCTTTGCCTTCACCTCGGCGACCGCCACCGTCGCGCCCTGGGGCGGGACCCGCCCCCTCTTCGGCACCAATCCGATGGCCTTCGGCTGGCCGCGTCCCGAAGGGCCGCCGCTGGTCTTCGACCAGGCGTCGAGCGCGAGCGCGCGCGGCGAGATCCAGATCCGCCTGCGCGACGGCAGGACCCTGCCCGAAGGCTGGGCGATCGGGCCGGATGGGCGCCCGACCTCCGATCCGGCCACGGCGCTGGCGGGAGCCCAGCTTCCCTTCGGTGGGCCGAAAGGGTCCTCCATCGCCCTGATGATCGAGCTGCTCGCAGGGCCGCTGATCGGCGACGTCCTGAGCTTCGAGGCGGGAGAACGCGACAAGGCCGGGACGGGTGCGCCCTGCGGGGGCGAACTGGTCCTGGCGCTCGACCCGGCTCGCCTTGCCCCTGGCGGCGACCGCGGGGCCCCGCTCCGCCATGGCGAGAAGCTGTTCGAGCGCATCCTCGCGCAGGAGGGCACTCGCCTGCCCTCCGCCCGCCGCTACGCCGCGCGGGCCCGGACCGCGCGCGAGGGCATCGCGATCCCCCCGGGCCTGCGCGACACCCTGCGGGGCCTCGGCGCCGCTCTCTGACACGAAATCCAACGAGTCGGGACGGCCCGTTCCCTCACCACCAGTGCCATGGCCGGGACAAGCCCGGCCGCGGCAACCAGGAGAAAGCAATCGCGGGCCACTGCCGAAAGGGACGGCAGGGCTGCCTCGTCCGCGAGCATCCGCGAGCCCGCCTCCACCAAGGCCCGGCATCACGCGACGGCGGCTCAAGAATCGGCGTGACAAGGGAAGAAAACGGGTCCTTAATCATGCTGGCGCCGTGGCGATACCCGGGCGGGAGAGGTTCATGCAAAGCCGGCTGACCACCTATATCTTCGTCGGCATGATCCTCGGGATCCTGGTGGGCTGGGCGTGCAGCACGGCCTTCCCGGACACGCAGACCGCCAAGACCATCGCCGGCTACATCTCCCTCGTCAGCGACATCTTCCTGCGGCTGATCAAGATGATCATCGCGCCGCTCGTCTTCTCCACCCTCGTCGTCGGCATCGCGCATATGGGCGACACGGCCTCGGTCGGCCGGGTCGGCGCCAAGGCGCTCGCCTGGTTCGTCAGCGCCTCCTTCGTCTCGCTGCTGCTCGGCCTCGTGATGGTCAACCTGCTCCAGCCCGGCGCGAACCTGAACCTGCCGCTGCCGGACGTCTCGGCCTCGACCAACCTCAAGGCCAGCTCGCTCTCGCTCAAGGAATTCGTTACCCATCTCGTGCCGCGAAGCGTGGTCGAGGCGATGGCGCAGAACGAGATCCTTCAGATCGTCGTCTTCTCCATCTTCTTCGGCGTCGGGCTCGCCTCGCTCGGCGAGAAGGGCAAGTTCCTCGCCGAGGGCGTCGAGGGCCTCGCCGACGTCATGCTGCGGATCACGGGCTACGTCATGAAGTTCGCGCCCGTCGCCGTCTTCGCTGCGATGGCCGCCACGATCACGACGCAGGGCATCGGCGTCCTGTTCACCTATGCCAAGTTCATGCTCTACTTCTATTTCAGCCTGGCGATCCTGTGGGGCCTGCTCATCGTCGCCGGCTATTTCGTGGTGGGCAGCCATATCGGCCGGCTGATCAACGCCGTGAAGGAGCCCTTCATCCTCGCCTTTTCGACAGCTTCGAGCGAGGCCGCCTATCCCAAGACGCTGGAGAACCTGGAGCGCTTCGGCATCCCGAACAAGATCACCAGCTTCGTCCTGCCGATGGGCTATTCGTTCAACCTCGACGGCTCGATGATGTACTGCACCTTCGCGACGATCTTCATCGCGCAGGCCTACGGCATCCCGCTGACCTGGGGGCAGGAATTCACCATGCTGCTCCTGCTCATGGTGACCTCGAAGGGCATGGCCGGCGTGCCCCGCGCCTCGCTGGTGGTGATCTCCGCGACGCTCTCGACCTTCAACATCCCCGAGGCGGGCCTCCTGCTCATCATCGGCATCGACCAGTTCCTCGACATGGGCCGCTCGGCGACCAACGTCATCGGCAACGCGGTCGCGACCGCCGCGGTCGCCAAATGGGAGGGCCAGCTCAAGCTGACCGACCAGCGGATCGACCGCGCGCTCGACAACGCCGTCCCGATGCCGGCCGGCGATTGAGGGCGCCATGGCCGGAACCTTCCTGCGGCTCCTGGCAGCCCTTCTCCTCGCGGCGGCCACGGGGCTTTCCGCCCGTGCGGCGGACGAGCTGACGGGCACCCTTAAGAAGGCGCAGGCGAGCGGCACGGTGACCATCGGATACCGCGAAAGTTCGCTACCCTTCTCCTACCTTCCCGGCGGGGCCGGCCAGCCGATCGGCTACGCCATCGACCTCTGCCGCGAGATCGTCGACGACATGTCGAAGGCGCTCGGCAGGGATCTCGCCATCCGCTTCGAGCCGGTCACCTCCGCCTCGCGCCTCGACGCCGTCGCCTCGGGCAAGGTCGATCTCGAATGCGGCTCGACCACGGCGAATGCAGAGCGCCGCAAGGTGGTCGATTTCTCCCCGGTCACCTTCATCAGCGCGACGAAGCTCATGGTGAAGGCGGGCGGACCCATCAAGTCCTATCGCGACCTCGGCGGGAAGACGGTGGTGGTGACCGAAGGAACCACCAACGAGGAGGCCGTCCGCGCGATCGCCGCGCGGCTCAAGATGTCGGTCGACATCATCAAGGGCCGCGACCACGCCGATTCCTTCCAGAAGCTGGTTTCCGGGGAGGCCCAGGCCCTCGCGCTCGACGACGTGCTGCTCTACGGTCTCAGGGCCGCGGCCGGGCCGGCCGGGAACGCCTATGCGATCCTGCCCTCCGCTCTCTCCTACGAGCCCTACGGCATCGCCTTCCGCAAGGACGATCCCCAGCTCGCCGACCTCGTCAAGGCGACCTTCGTGCGGCTGGCGGAATCGCGGGAGGCGATCTGGATCTACGATCGCTGGTTCAGGCGGCGCCTGCCCACCGGGGAGCGGCTGAACATCCCCATGTCGGACGAGCTGATGCATTTCTGGGAAATGCTGGGTCTTCCGCCGGATTAGACGCTACCCTCGCGGTCCCGGCCGCCGGAGCTTCCGTTTTCCGCCCGGCATGGCAGGATGGCGGCTTCGGCGAGGGGAACTTGGACATGACGGGAACTGGCACGGGCGCGATCGCTCCTGCGGCTGCGATTCTTGCGTTTCTGGCGGCCGCATCGCCCTGTCTCGCGCAGGCCGAGGCGGGGGAGGAGGCGATGCAGGCCCTTCCCGGGCCGGCCTACGAGGCGGCCCGCGCCGCCTTCGAGGCGCTGCCCGAAGCCGACCGGATCGCGATCCAGGACGCGCTCGTCTGGACGGGGGATTACGCCTCGACCGCCGATGGCAGCTTCGGGCCGCGCAGCTTCGAGGCCATCCAGGCATGGCAGCGGCGCACCAGGCGGCCCGCCAGCGGCATCCTGGACCGCCCCTCCCTGAGCGCCCTCTCCGCCGCGGCCGGGCGGGCGAAGGCGGCGGCCGGATTCGCCCTCGTGGCCGATCCGGCCTCGGGGGTCCGCATCGGCATCCCGCAGAAGCTGCTGCCCAAGCGAAGCCCGAACACGATCGGAGGCACACGCTACCAGTCCGCCGACGAGCGGGTGACGCTCGACACCCGCTCCCAGCCCGGGAGCCCGGACGAATTGCGCGGCCTCTACGAGCGCAACATCGCCATCCGCACGGCGGGCCGCAACGTCACCTACCGGCTGGCGCGGCCCGATTTCTTCGTCATCGCGGGGGAGACGGCCGGCGGCCGCTTCTATTCGCGCTACGCCCAGGGCGAGGGCGCCATCCGCGGCTTCTCGATCGGCTACGACAAGGCGCTGGCCGGCGATTTCGACCGGATCACGGTCGCGATCGCCAACAGCTTCCAGCCCTTCGGCAAGGCCGTGGAGCCGGGCCTGATGGCGGAGCGCCCGCCCCCTCCCCCGAGGCCTGCGGCATCCGCCACGGGATTCGCGCTGACCGGCCTCGCTGTGGCGCCACGCCGGGTGCTCGCGCCGACCGCGGCTCTGGACGCCTGCCCGGAGCCGCGCATCGAGGGCGCGGCCGCGCGTATCGTCTCGAAATCCCGCGACCTCGCGATAATCGAGCCGGCAAGCGTCCGCCGCCCGGCGCCTCTGCGCTTTGCGTCGGGATCGCCGGAAGGGTCGGGCCTCGTCGCCTTCTTCGCCGCGAGCGAAGGCGGGCGGGCCGTCGTGACGCCGGCGGAATTCGTGGCGGAGGGCCGGCTCGTGGCCCCGCTCCAGGAGGGGGCTGCCGGCGCGGTCGTGCTCGACCGGACGGGCGCGGCCGGGGGCATGATCGGATCGCCGCCCCTCGGCCGGCGCATGGTGGGGGGCCCCCTCCCGCCGGCCGCCTATCCCTTCATCGGCGCCGCGCCGATGAAGGACGCGGCAGGCCTGCAGTCCGCTCCGAGCCTGCAGCCGACGCAGCCTGGGCAAGGCCCGGCTCCAGCCGGATCGGCGGCGGCCATTCTCCCCTCCCTCGTGCGGATCGAGTGTTCCGGCCAACCCCCGCGCTCGGCCGAGCCGCCGGGCATCCGCCTGCCGGCCGGCCGCCCCTGAGCCAGAGCAGAGAGAGAGAGCCAGGAGAAGGATCGTCGAAGGATGAGCGCGTGTCGGCGATATTATCGTGTCAGCTTTGCCTCGGGGCTTGGGATCGGAATGAAAGTCGGGCCATGGCGTGACCAGATTATCTGGATTATCCCTTCTTTCATTACCATTGCTTCGCCCCAAAGCTAAATATTCACTAGACTAATAGAGCGAAGCAAGTATTATCTTTAATGCAGATACTAATATTTTCAGCATGAAATTTTGTATTTATTGTTGTTTATGTGCTTATATTTGATGAATTGTTCTACACCTATGCCGAAGCAGCCGCATCTCCTCCCAAGGATACGACTGCGGGAGTTTCCGATCGTGGCTCATATGGGGGATTTATCGGGCATAGGCTCCGGCATAGGTGCCGTCCGCGATACTCCTCATGATGTCTGCTTCACGCGCCTCCTGGGCGCGCACCGCCTCGAGCAGGGCGGGGGCGATCGCCTGGGGAAAGGCGACGACGCCATCGGCATCTCCGACGACGATATCCTCCGGGCTCACCACCATCCCGCCCACCGAAACCGGAACATTGATGTCTCCCGGTCCATTCTTATAGGGCCCGCGATGGATGGCTGCCCGCGCGAAAATCGGAAGATCGAGCACCGCCAGCGCCGACGCGTCGCGGATGGCGCCGTCGAGGACAAATCCCGCCGCCCCGCGGCTCAAGGCGATGTTCGCCATGATCTCTCCGACCAGCGCGCGGGATATATCGCCGCCGCCGTCGACGACGATCACATGACCGGGCCGCACGAGGTCGAGCGCCTTGTGGATCATGCGATTGTCGCCCGCCGCGGTGCGAACCGTCAGCGCCGTCCCGACCATGGTCCGTCCGTGCCCGTGAAAGGGGCGCAAGCCGACGCATCCGGGGAGCCGCGAGAGATTGTCGCTGATGACCGCGGTTGCCGCGCTTCGGAACGCCTCGATCAGGGCTCCATCGGCGCCGCCGCTGCTTCCGCCAGTCTCTCCCGAACCCGCCATGAACCAGTCTCCGCCCAACCCAAGGATTTCAGCCGCGGACCATTTGCACTCCTTTCGGCGCAAAAGATCAAATATCGTTTTGCACAAATCGATATGCCGAAAGTGTATGTCTTCGAATTTTTGGTGGTGTTTCCGGCGCCGGGAACGTCGGATTGCCGCGACAGGTCAACTCCGTCCGCCGCTGGCGCCCATGCCAGGGAGCGCGCATGCGGGCTTGCCGGCGGTGAAACCTGCCGAATGCGGCCGCGTAGCGAGAAAAAGCCTCGTCGGGAGCTATTATAGATGACTCGGAGGGCCGCCCGGCCTCCGCGGAGAATCCAGAGGGGCACGATCGATTTCCGGCTGATCCGGCAACTTTGGATGTTTCTTGCCGTCGCCGAAGAACAGCCCTTTGGCAGGGCGGCGCCCCGCCTCCGCATTTCGCAGCCGCCGTTGACGGAACAGATCAAGGTGCTGGAACATGCACTCAAGCTTCAGTCGTTCGAACGGTCGCGGCGTGGAACGAAGCTCAGTCCGGCCGGCACCGCGTTGCTGCCGGGGGTGCCGCAATTCGCGGAACAGGTCGAACGTCTGGAAAGCGTCATTCGGGAGATCGCGGCAGGACAATCGGGCGTCCTTCACATCGGCGCGATGACTTCGGCCATGAGGGCCCGCGCCGCCGACATCCGCAACCTGACACTTCCAGGGCAGGTCAGCCGCCTTGGAACGTGTGCTTTACTCTCTCTTGAGCCCGCGGTGCCGGCTCTGATCTGATCTTCGCATCGCAGCTATGGCGACACGAAAACATACATGCTTTGGGTCCCGATGATATTCCACTCGGATCGTCCAAGGAGCCCCCATCGGATGACACAGACGCCCCTGCTCGATCGGCTTGCCGCCCTCGATACCAACACGGTCTCGGGCGCCCTTGATTTCCTCGGGCTTCCCGGCGCGACCTGCGGGCTGCGGCCGCTCTGGGATTGTCCGAAGATCGTCGGACGGGCGAGCATCGTTCAGCTCGGGCCGAAACAGGATGCCGCGCCGACGGTCCACCTGATCTCGCCGGTCATCGCCCGGATCGCGACGGACGATCGGGTCCTCGTCATCGCCGGCGGCAAGGACGGGGTGTCGTGCCGGGGCGGCATCCATATGTCGAGCCCGCCGAGCGGGATGCCGGGACAGGTGCCGTATCGCGACCAGAGCGGCTTCATGGTGCGGACCTTGGACAGGTCGCGCCCGATCTCCGAGTCGCGCCGGGACTCCCCCTAGTCGGCGAGTTCGCGAGGAGGCGGTCGAGGCAGGGCGGATCGGTGAGGCCCCCGACAGGATATGCATATCGATCCGGACGGTTGCCCGGAACGAAGAGCGCGGCTGTAAAGTCAAACGTCGTGCTCACGACCATGCAGCTTCCGCAATCATGCAGAGCGGACCAGTCTGCTTGGCTGTCCAGAGCTTGAGCCCGTCGGCCGTCTCGATCGCGTGCAGCGCGAAGGCATCGTCGTCGAAGAGGGGCGAGAGGCCGCGGAAGCTGAAACGCGCCGGCGGGGTTCCGCGCAGTTCGCCGGCATAGTTGCACAGGAGCGCCGCCTGCATCGGCCCGTGCACGATCAGCCCCGGATAGCCCTCGATTTCGGTCACGTAGCGGCGGTCGTAATGGATGCGGTGGCCGTTGAAGGTGAGCGCCGAGTAGCGAAACAGGAGGGGCGCCTCGGCCTTCATCGGGCGCTGGTGGACGCCCTGCTCGGCCGCCGGCGGCGCCTTGGCGGTCCCTCCGGGAGGATCGAGATCGCGATAGACGATGTCCTGCCGCTCCTCGACCACGAGCCAGCCGCCCGCCTCCACGCGATGCCGGACGGTGACGAAGCAGAGCACGCCGGTGCGGCCCCGCTTGAGCGCGACATCCTCGATGCGCGAGATGCGCCGCGCCTCGTCGCCGACCCGGAGGTCGCCGTGGAAGACGAAGGCACCGCCGGCCCACATGCGCCGCGGCAGCGGCACCGGCGGGAGGAAGCCGCCGCGCTGCGGATGCCCGTCCGGTCCGAGCCGGGCGGTCGGCGCCGCCGGCTGGGCGAGGCAGAAATGGATCAGGCGCGGGACGGTCTCGCCCTGTCTCGGCGCCTCGCCCGGCAGGTCGAGCGTCGCGTGGTACTTGCGAGCGAGATCCTCCGTCACGAGGTCGGTGCCGATGTCCTCGCGGCCGATCCACGAGCGCAGATGATCGATGTCGAGCATGGGGGATGTCGTCATGATGCTTGCCTCTGTTCGATCGCCCAGGGCTCGCCGATGGCTGGGGCCTGGCCGCAATCGCGTGTCTCCCCGATCACGATCGGGGCCGGGAAGGCGACCGGGCCTGCCGGCATGTCGACCCTGATCCGGCGCAGATGCGGATGCGCCGACAAGGCCGCCATGTCGTTGACGGAGGCGAAGGCGGCATCTGCCCGCGTCAGGAGATCGACGGCCTCGCCGAGGCGGGCGAAGGCGGCGGCGACGAGGGCGGCGGGCGTCGCCCGGTTGCGCATGCGCCCGACATTGCTCGGGAAGCGCTCGTTGGCCGCGAGCGCCGGATCGCCCAGGAACACGGTGCAGAACTTCATCCATTCGCGCTCGCTCTGGATCGAGATCAGGATCCGCCGACCGTCACGCGTGGCGAAAACGCCATAGGGGGAGACCGAGGGATGGGCGAGGCCGATGCGCCCCGGCGACTTGCCGCTCTCGTGATTCAGCAGCGGCACCGTCAGCCAGCCGGCCAGGACGTCGAACATCGAGACGCGGATATCGGCGCCTTCGCCCGTGACGCCCCGCGCAATCAGCGTTTCGAGGGTCGCGGCATGGGCCGTCGCGATATCGACGAGGGAGATGCCGACCCCCGCCGGTGATCGAGGACAATCCGGACTTGGCCTGGGCCAGGAGGTCATAGGCCTCGCGCTCCGCCAGCGGTCCCTGCTCGCCACAGCCGCTGATCGAGCACAGGATCAGACGAGGAGGCCTCTTGCGCAACTCGTCCGGGCCGATCGGCGCGCCAGGTCATGACTATCAGCAGGGGAAGCGGGCGCAGGATTGCAGCGCGCGCGTGTTGATGCAGTTCCCGACGCCGCTCGACTGCATGAGAAGCGCGCCGCGCTCGCCCCCGAGCCAGGCGCCCGCAAGATAGCCGATCCCCTCCTCCTCGGTCGTCAGCACCACCGCCTGGACCTCGCTGTCGGCCTCGGCCAGCCGGAGCGCGGTCGAATGGCCCGCATCCGGCACGTAGACGATGTACTTCACGCCATGATCCTTCAGGACGCGGAAGACGTCGCCTTGCCAACCTTCCTCTGGCGATTGCTCGGTTTCCATGTCGTATTCCCCGGGCCCCGGAGTATAGTCACAGCCGGTACTACCGGTTGCGAGCCGACAAGGCGAATAGCGAATTCGCGTTCTGGTATTCCGATTTGATAGGGAGCCGTGACGCCGCAGGTCCGCCATCGCCGGGACATGGGCGAAGAAATAGGGCTCGATCCCGGACCAAGGCGATCCCCGGCGCAAGTCCTTCGACATGCACGCCAGGAACGGCTCAGCGGGCACCGTCCATACCGACCGCCCAGGCGGCCCGCCCGGCAGGGCCGTTCGCCGAGCGCTTACAACTTGCGCTTGATCGCAACTACAACCTATCACATTGTGAAGCTGGCGGCGCGCGGCAGGGCGACCGTGAGCTTGGGCAGATGATGCGGGTGCGTGCGACGACATGGCGGTTAATGAAGCGCAGAAGTCGCGGGTTCTCGGCCGGCTCAAACACATTATCGAGGCCTATGACGACAGCTACTTCCTGATCGTCCTGGGAGCTGGCGTCTCCGCCGCTGCAACCGCTTCGGCGACAACCGGGCCGCACAAGTGCTCCACCTGGGCCGGCCTCGTGAAACATGCACTGCAGCACCTGCTCAGCGACCAAGCGACACCAGGGTTGGCCCAGGATCTCCATCTCATGGTTCGCCTGCGGGGAGCGCTTGCGACGCTCGAAGCGGGGAGCTTCACGGCGTCGGCTCTGACGGAATTTGCTGACTGGGTGATTGAAGGGTTCGACAAGCAATCCCCTACTGTAAAGGGCAGTGAATATTGCCTTCAATGGATTAATCAGACGATTTCCCTGCTTACGGTTGTCGACCCGACGATCTTCGAATCCATCGGCCACTTGATTGACGGCCTTGGTCCGCGCCGCGTCATCCTGGCGACCACCAACTACGACCGATTGGCCGCCGATCACTTCCAGCGCGAGCCGATCTGTCTCAAGGATGACACTCCGAGCCTGCCCTCTTTGATCGCCGACCCGCGCCGATATGTGGTCCACCTTCACGGTCGCTACGACTGGCGCGGCGAGAGTATCTTTTCCAAGACCCAGTACACGAATTTATGCAAGCGCAATGCACAGGCTGGCTCGGAAGCTGCGATGTTGTTCCAGCGCTGCGTCCCCATTCTCATCGGCTGCGGCGAAGGCCTCTTCGACGAGGATATCTCGCCCTTGCTCGCCGCTCGCGTCCGGTCGTCGCAGCGGCATGATCTCGACGCCCTCGCCATAGTGGACTGGACGGTGCACGGCCCGCGGCCCGCCCCATACGGATGCGGTCTCTATCTGTTTGGCGAGAGCTACCCCGACCTTCCGTGCTTCATCGCTTCCGTCGCCGAACAGCTTCCCGCGCAGCAACGCAATGATAAAAGCAACCTTCGCTGCTATGTCGAAGACATCCTGCATCTTCAGGCGAACGTGCGCATTCCCCCTGTTCGCGTGAAAGAGCGGCGGCTGACCGAAATCCCGCTCGTGGGCTTTTTCGGCAGCGTTCACCGCGAACCCGTGCCGCAGATCGAAATGCTCGCTGGCGCCTCCAGCGTAGCGCGCTCACAACTGGACCCCTTTGCGCGAGGGGGTGAGGCCGCCGCCCTGAGCGGGCAGCCGGGCGGCCCGAAGGTGGCGTCGACGGCGCCGCTGGAGGAGCCGTTTTCCCTCATTCTTGGGGATCCCGGCTCGGGGAAGACCTCGCTGGTTCGGCTGCTCGTCCGAGAGGCGGCCGAGCAGTTCCTGACAGAGGAGAAGACCGGGGGCGGCCGCCTTCCGCTGGTCATTCAGATCTCAGAATTCCACCGCAGCCGCGGACCCGATGGCGAACGCGGCTCGTTCCAGACCCGGCTGCGGGACAACCTCTGCGCTGCCATTCCCGAGTGGAAGAACGACCCTGCGAAAGCAACCGCCGTCCTCACCGATCTCGCGCGCTCGGGTCGACTGCTCATCGTCCTTGATGGCCTGGACGAAGTCTCCGATCCATCCGACCGCCAGGTGATCGTGGCCGAGGCCGAACGGTTGGCCCATTGGCTTCGCGCGTCGGAGGCGGATTCTTTCCTCTCGGGCCTGGATCTCCACCAACAGTCCGACGAAGTCCAGCGCTGGCGGGAGCTCTGGTCGAGCCGCACCGGTCCGCTGCAGAACCGCATCCTGGTGACCAGCAGGGTCAGTGGCTACCTTAATGCCCCGATCACGAGCGAGGATCTTAGAGTCTTCGCCCTCGGCCGCATGGACGAGCCTCAGCTGCTGGCGTTCTTCAAGTCCTTCTTCGACACCGCGACGCTCGCAAATCCGGATCTTGCCGATATCTTCGCCCACATCGCGGTCCGGTTGCCCGAGGAATTCGAGGCCTCGCAACTGCGTGATCTGAAGACCACGCCGTTGCTCGCGGCGATGATCATCGGCGTCTTCTGCGCCGACAATGCCTTGCCGCGGGACGAAATCGGGCTGTTCGAAAGGGTGAGCGAACTGTCCTGCGACCATGCGGCCGAACTCATGGCCGCGGACGAGACGCTCGCCCCGCCCCCCGATCGCGGCTTCGTGATGGAGGCGCTGGGACGCGCCGCCTTCCACGTGTTCGATACGGATCTCAACGGCGATCTCATTTCGCTTCACGACCTCGAACGGTCGATCGGAGAGATGGCGCCTGCGGGCGTTGGCGACCGGGCGCTGTTTGCGAGACAGGTGAGCGGCGCGATTGCGAACGACTTCGGGCTGCTGCAGCAGAAGACCCAACAGCTGTTCGGGTTTGTTCACCGCGGTCTTCAGGAATACCTCTGCGGGCGTCATGTGGCGCATCTCCCGCTCCGGTCTGATGCGATCATAGGGGGGTTGGCCCGACGCCCGGGCTCGACCCAGCCGGTTCGCTTCGCCGTAATCCTGCGCTTGAAGGACAGGGGTCGAAGCGCGGCGCCCCTGGCTCGCGAAATGCAGAGGGTGTCGGCGAACTACAACGGCGCCCGGCCATGGGTATTGTTCCTTGAGGCTCTCGGAGAGGCCGACGACCTGAGTTGTGACCTCGTCGCGACCGTGGCCGAGCTGCACCTCGATTTTGTGAGTCGCCTGGCGCCGTTGCTGGAGCGGCCACAAGCTCATCCGCCGCTTCGACGGGCATTGGTCAAGCTCACTCAAAAGCCAAGCTTCAATCCAGCCTTCAACGCAGTCATCGCCAATGGTCTGCGACAGGCGCGAGAAGATCGGTCTCGCGCTCGAGCCGCCGCCGCGGTTTGCGAGGCGATGGACCTCACCGACGTCGCAGTGCTCGGCGCGTTGGCCGATGCTTGGCAATGGGCGGCAAGCGACGCCGCCTACATCCGAGCCATCCTGCGCCGACGCGTCACCGCCGTCAGCGTGACTCAGGAAGCCAGCCGATGACCGGGGAGACGCTGAAGCATTTCCTGCGCAAGGATGGAAAAGGGATCACCGCAACCGCGGATCCCCGCTGGCTGAGGGTCCTCGCCGCCCTCGCCGGCGGCTATGCGGATCTCGGCGCCATGGAGCAGATCAAGCGCGACACTGCGATCGCCCGTTACCTCCAGGCCGAAGACAATGTTCGACGGGAAAGCGAGAGCACGCTCCCGTGGCACTTCCGGGAGCTTATCCATTCCGAGGACGCGATCTATGCGCTGGCTGTCCATCTCGATACGGCGCCCGCCGAGAAAAAGCTGACAGCGAACCCGGAATTTTCGTCCCGCTTCCGGCCCGAATTTCTCTGGCGCGAGCCTCTCCTGGCCAAGGAAATCGTCGAGGTGCTGCGAGCCGATCGAACGCCCGCGTCTCTGATCGTGGCCGATTCCGGCGAGGCAGTTGCGGCCGAGCGATGGATCGCAGGCCTGATGCTTGGCCTGCGCCCGACGGCTGCACCCGGCGATCCGGAAGCGGCGTTGCTTGAAAGGGCGGCGGATGATTTGCAGGACGCCGCCTTCCGGGCTCTGCACAGCTTGATGTCCGAGAAGAAACTCCCGGATCTGCCCGACGTGGAGCTGGCGGTTTTTTTTGACGCGGTAAGCTCTCTTGCGGGTGAGTTCGACCTCCCGTTGTCCCTGGCTGCTGCGGACAAGACACGAGGCGTCGCCTTCGATGTCTATCTGCGGGAGATGATGGGGCGAGCCTTGTCAGGTCAGGGTGACGACGCTGTCGATCATTTCGCCGTTTCCCTCGATCAACTCGCAAGAGCTGCGATCAAAGCCCTGGCGAAACTCGGAGCCAGCAATGCGTTCGCGGGGTCCAACTCCGAGTTCGACGTTCCTGCGCCGTCGATCTCAAGCAGCGTCGAAGACCTTCCGATGGCTTTGTTCCTGGACATCCTCGATTTTGCGGAACGCTCGCCTCCGGAAATCTCTCTGGTGCGCACCACCGTGCTTGACGAACTTCGTGAACGTCCACCGGCCTGGCTGGGCATGGTGACGTCCGCGACTATGGAGCTCGACGCCCTGGCCGCGCTGGACTGGGGGCAACAGAGTGAAGGGCCAAGGGACGCATTTGAAGTGACCGACGAGCCATCGGATCCGGTGGAGCAACTGGTGGAGCGGGCCCTTCTCGCGCCCGACCCTGGGACCCGCGCGCGAGTGCTGCTGCGGCTCCTCGGGCCCCTGCCCTCGGTTCGCCAGCGCGAGCTCGACGCGATCATCATCGAGGCGATTGAACAGATCTCGGACCCATTCGAAAGGGCGCGCACCTGGGACATGGCGGCGAGCCGGACAAATGATCCGAAGGTCGCGGCAAGCCGCGCACGCCGGGCTCGCTCCGTATCCGGTGTCGCCCCCGGGGAGCGCGCCTGCCTGTTGGCGAGAAATTGCATCTTCCTGCCAGTCGCCGAGCGCGACGCCATGCTTGTCGAAGCCGTGGCGGAGGCCGAGAAAATCCTCGACGCCTGGACCCGCGCGGAGGCGTTGCGCCTCATCCGGCCCTTTGCGCTCCGCTGCCCGAACGCCGCCGCCGCCTTCCGGCAACTGGCATCCAGGCTCAGCCCGATTCTCCTGGCCTATGCCGTGCGCGCTCGCGGCGAGGCCCTGCGGCTCCTGTCCGACCAGGCGACCTACGCCCAAGCCGCCTTCTTCGATGTTCAAGCCATGGCGGCATTGACCGCCTATGCGCTCGCCGTCGACGAGTTGAACCGTTCGGGTCGCGCGTCCCCCGACTTCGCCGCCGTCGAACACGCCGTGGTCACCACTGCGGAGGGCCGCGAGCGTTTCCTGAAACTATTCGAAGGAGCATCGCCGCTGCGTCTGCCCGTTCCGGGAATTCTCGTCTTGCGCGAGCTTCTTGAAGACGGAAAGTCGGACCTTGTCCGAACTATCCTGCAGAAGCTCGGGCAATACCCCATCGGCGCCGCTCCCTTGGCCGTCGAAGCGGCCCCAGAGGGATCGGATCTCGCGGCCGACCTGGTCGGCGCCGCCGCGCTCGGCCTTTCCAAGGCGAATTGCGCCGCCGTCGTGCGTGGGCTCTCGGATGCAGACGACCAAGTCCGAGCGCGCGCCACCAGTCTGCTTCTAGCACCCAGGCTGAACCTGTCGCGTGCGAAGCTTATGGCTGGCAGGCGCTCCTCGACCGTCGGCCTTGAGGTGCTTCTCACGCTGACCCGCGCCACCCTCAAGGCACCGCCTTATGTGCGATTGCGGCTGCTCTGGTACTATGAGGCTACCGTGTTTGACGGACCCCGTCTGGCGGAACAGCTTATCGAGCAGTCACGAGAGGGCTTGGATGACGCCGGGGCGGCGCGGATGCTCATCGGCTGTATCAGCGCCTGCACGCCGAGCTTCTTTCTTACCTTGATCAACCGGGCCGTCGGCCTCAAGGCCGATCCGAAGACCGTCGACCGAGTCCTGCAGTGCGCGGCCCAGGTGGCCCATCGAATGGACTGGCTCTTCGGACTTTTGCCTGGTGATGTTGTCATTCCCGCGCTTCGCGAACTTTCGGCGACGTCGAACGCTGAATTGTTCGATGGCGGGCCGATGGGGCTCGGACGGCTGCTGAGTGAGGAACACCTGAACACCGGCGATCACCTCGATCTCCTCGAGATGATGCGGAGCCGAGGCCTGGTACGGACCTGGCGGCAAATCCTCGCCACAGACGACCCTGTCGCGTCACTGAAGCAGCTTGGAGCGGAATACTTCTCGCGTGGCGAGGCAGACGAGATCCATGAGGATTTTACAAGCGCTGCGGAGATGATTTTGCGCAGCCGCGGCGGCGTGAAGCGCCTGGCGGACACCATTGGCCACATGAACCGCGAGTGGACCCATCATGACGAGGAGGGTGCTTGGCGCCCTGACGACCCGCGAATGACTGCACTATCTTCGCTGATGGTGATCGCCGCCGCCATCGCCAACGAATGGCCGGATACCATGGCCTTGGCCCTGGAGGACGCCGGCGCATTTGCAGCGCTTCCCGAGGTCGCGGAAGGATTTCCGTCCTACCCGGCACGACGCTCGGCGTTTCTCCTCATGCCCTTGGGTTGGCGACGCCGCCGGGCGGTCACCAGCTTGGATGAGCTTTGTGCCATCATTTCCGCGGCACTCGACGTGCCGCATGTCCGGGAGGCCGCTGACCGCGCTGTCGGGCAGATCCGGGAGATCAGCCAAAGGACCTTGAGCAGCGCCTATCGCGACGTTTCGGGCAGTCCGCAGCGGAGCTATGTTTTGGCGCGGGCGCTCATTCGGATCTGCGCTAACGATGGCGTCACGGCGCAATCGTTGAAGGCCGCTCAAGAAACGCTCAGCGACATCATGTTCGGTCGCCTCGGCCCCCAGTTGTTGCTGCACAACACCGTCGCATCGAGCTCGCCACCGCGCTCGACGCTCTCGGAGTTGATCTTCCATCAGGCGGTGTTCAGCGGTGTCTAGACGCTGTTATGGACTGAAATTCCTCGAAGATTCAGTTCGAGGGTCCGGCGCACGATTGCCGGCGTATTCCATCACATCAGCCCGGAACATGCCGATCTCTATTTTCCCGAGATCGGCTTCCGCCGGTCCCAACGCGTTGTCGCAGGGCAGGCCACCCGACCAATTCGACAGTGCGTCCTTCTTGATGACCTTGCTCTCTCCACCGGGATCACCATCGCCCACACACAAAATCCAGAACAGTCACGAATTATATTGATTATCTTCGAATTCGACCGAGGCCCGCGCCTGGATCCCATTCGACGCTAGCATTTGCGTCATAAATTCGATCCATGCCTATAATCTCGCCGCCGGCATTGTTCGGCTTGACCCCGATGTCTTTATGACAACTTGCCGCTACGGAAACTCCACTGGTGTCAAAAACCTGGATGACGGTGGACAGCCCACTCTTGACAATGATGCCGCCGCCGCCTGTCGTGCCTGAGGCCGACCCGCCGACCGGCGTCAGGTCGAACTTGGCACCTGTGGCGTCAGTGACGACCGATAGCTGCGCCCCCGTGTCGATCAGCCACTCCACGCTCTCCGTCTTTTTCATGCCCCACTTGTGGCCCTCCGCGGAACCAACCTGATGCGGACGACGATCGGCGGAACTCGTGCTCGGGCAGGTTAAATTGTCGGGCATACGCGCTCCGCTAGGCCAGATCGAAGCCAATAGGCTCAAAATAGATCATCCGTCCCGGTCTACGGCTCTTTGCATCTTGAAGCAGCGCGTGGATCTCGCGCGCTAAACAACGTTCACCGGCGACGTAACCAACAATCCAACCTAAGTATTCACTCCGCCTGTCGTTAGGTATTTCTGCATCAAATATTTCTTTTTGATCGAGCAGATCGGACCGCTGATCATTGGTCATGCGCCTACCCGCCACCTCGCTCTCGAGCCACTCTCGAAATTCCGCATCTGTCATTTGCGTCGCCTTTTTGACTTGCCGGATGTCGGCTTCAGCCTGTGCACGCCTAGGGGAGCGTCCCGGCGCTCGAGAAGTCTCATTGCCGGGGGGCGGAGCATCTCCATGGCCGTCCGATCTTTCACGATGTCGACATAGGCGCAGAAGAGGCCATCATCGCGAAAGGACGGCATGACCGCATCGAATCTCTCACGAAGATGGCATGCCGCCTCCCGGGTCGATCCGTCGGACGGCAAGTGACCGCGCTCGATCTCGCCAAGAATGCCGACGGCCATGCCGAAGGCGTCGCAAGTGAAAGGCAAGCTTCGCGCCTGGAGTTCACCGATGAACCAGGCTGAGGCATCCGGCCCCAATTCCGCACGTGCTTCGCGACGGCATTGCTCCATCCAGAAGACGACTCCGTCGGGAATGGTTTCAAACCAGCTCGCAAGGTTGCGGGTCCAGCCACTCATCAGGTCGAGCCGGTTCGCCCGCAACAGCAGGGCAGTTCCCACAACAGCCGACAGCGGGGATCTGGCACTGTCCAGGAGCGCGCGCTCGCCGATTGCGGCGGTGCCCTTGGCCTTGAGGACCTTGGCGGCAGCCTGGGCGCTGCGGGCGCGCATTTTGTCCCAGACGGCGGCGACAATTGCGCCCTTGGGGTCGTCTTCCGCCGCCGCCGACAGGAAGCTTGCGAACCTGATGTAGGACGTGCCGATCCGGTCGATCTCGAGCTGGAACGAGCGTGTCACGGGATCGGCGGGAAGGATGGTACTGAAGGAATGTCCGCCGAAGTCGTCAATGGTCAGGAGGTAGCCGACGGGATCGTCATCCTCGCCACGCGCCACGCGGAGATGGGCCTG
>NZ_DAOLAJ010000032.1:18045-35693 GCF_035325185.1 Enterovirga sp.
TCCCGTGCAGCTTGCCGTCATGTCCGGTTTGCGCTGCCGAGACGAGCTGCAGCTTGCCGCGGTCGTATCGTTCGGCGGTCGACAAGCCTTCCAGCTGCCGGTACCCCCAGGGAACCGAAAAGGCCTCCGAGCCGAGAACCGGGTAAGCGCTTGTCTCCGTCAGCCCGTCGTCGGGCGCCCGATATTGTTCGCCGTAGCGCTTTTGAAACCAGGCGCCGGGCAGCTGAGCGGCGGTCCTCCGCTTCTTCTTCGCCGGGGGGGCCAGCATGGCTTCCGTGGCCGGCGGGCCGCGCCAACGGTCGACACCCTCCCCCGGCACCACGCCATGGAAGACCACTTCCTCGACAAATCGATCCCCGCCCGCCGAGGCGTCAGGAGGCGGAGCTTTCGAGACCTCGGTCACGTCGATCCGCGCTCCGCCAATTTGACTGTCATCGGCGCGCACGACCTGGATGACGGCTTCATTCGCTGCCTTGATGAGGGCGTCGATCCGGCCGTTCATATAGGTCTGGAGATTGCTGATCTCGACGGTGTCGAGTGATCCTCGGCGCGAGAGTTCGATCGCGGGCTCGCCGAGAACAGGGTTCGGCCTGCCGCTCAGCCCATCGAGGAGCGCCTGCCCGAACAAGGACATCCCGCCTTGTGTCGTCGGTTGGTAGGCGCGCAAACCGAAGGCTGTGGCACGAAGCACCCGCAATTCGAGCCGCGGGTCACCCGGGCTCTCGCTCTCGTCGATCACGTTCGTGCCGTCGACTTTGCGCAACTTCTCGACATCGTTGCGGCAGGCATCGAGAAGAACGATGTGCGACGGCGCGGTAACGAGCGAGGACAGGCAATCAAACAGGTTCTGGGTTTTGATGGCCTCGTCTTTTCCGCCGGCGGGGTCGGCGTAGTCGGATGGCAGAAGCAATTGGTTCGCGCGAGAGAGCTGGATCCCGTGTCCGCTGAAGAAGAAAAGACTTCGCGCCCGCGCCGGCGCCTTGAGACCCTTCATGTCCGCATACCAGCGACGGATCGCCGTCTTGCAGGCATCGAACGTCGCCTCTCCGGCCCAGTCCACGATCTCTGGTACGCAACCGTCAAGCTCGTCGATTTCCGCAAGGCCCACGCCCTTTTTCTGAGGGGCCAGGAGAAGACGAACCCGTGCCAGCGGCCACCCGCTCAAGGCGTAGTCGCCGCGCAACCAGCCAAAGAAACGCAAGGCGGTGAGGGCGGAGACGGCGAGTTGCCCAAGACCGTAGGTTTCCGCGCCCGCTTTGGTAAGCGCCCCCTTTTCGAGGTGATCGTACCGGCTGACGCCGATGATGAGGGCGTGAACGCCGGGGCCCTGGGGGTCCAGTTCATCATCCACCCACAGGCCGCGCTCGGTTTGGTGTGGCTTAAGCGCCATTGCTACGCTGTCCGATCGGGAAAGGCTGCGCTGAGCTTCTCGGCGAACAGACGATAGAAGCTCGGCCGCTCGAGGTAGCCGCCATGCGCCGCGGCTACCGACATTCCGGACCAGAATTCTTCGTCGTCGATGCCGTCGGCAAAGATGCCCTTCGTGGTGAAGCTGATGATGTCGTTGGAATCCCAGAGATTCCACCAATGCCCGAGATTGGACGTGGCCAACGGCATCCGACGACCCGTCGCTTTGCTGTAGTCTACGGAACTGGCGAGGAACATGTTGAGTTCTTCGAAAAAGCCGACCTGGCTGGCCGTTGCGCACCAGAAATCGACCTTCGCGGAGTTGCCGGAGGCCGGCAGGAAGCTGGAGATGACATCATAGGCGATCTGTCCGCCCATGCTGTGGGTCAGAAGCACGATCGGCTCGCCGCCGCGCTCCTTCTTGTTGATGTGCGCGAGATCAATCTCCTTCAGGAGAACGGACGGGATCGCCCCGGGAGCATCGGCTTTGCCGCGCCCCTTCATGTAATAAAGGACGTCGCCGATGAAACGTGTCGCGAAGTCGTTGAGCGTCGGGCGAAGTTCGCTCGCAACCACCGTCAGGCCCGCAGCAGGAGCGCTGCCGACCCGGGAAATACTTTCCGTCACACGATCGCGCATGCCGCGAAAGAAGTCGCCGACGGCGCCCTGACCGCTCAAGCCCGACATCGCTTCGACGTCCTTCTGCACGGCGTCCGCCACGATCTTCAACTGCGCGTCGAGGTCCGGGGCCGCGGCAAGACGCTGACGGATTTCCCGATCCTGCGCGACCCGATCGGCCGCCGCCCCGATCCTTGCGCGTTCGATGGACTCCGCCTCCGTCTCGATCTTGCCGTCTTCGGGCGGAGGCCGGATCGAGAGCGCGATGAGATCCGCGAGTTCTTCGTCCGGCAATGTATCGATGCGGGTGTTCTGGGCCGGAGACGTCACCTGCCCGCTCGTCAAGCCGCCCGCGCGCGGTGCGGATGGGGCCTTGGGCAACTTGGATGCGAGGCTGTCGAGGACCTCGTTTCGGGGAGCCTCAGCAGCGCCTTGCGCGCGGAACGCGGTGCGGGGCCGCGAGATTCCGCCCCATTTGGGCGGCGGGCAGAACTGGAACCAGTCTGCGGCGCGAATTGATACGTTCTCGGGGTCGGGCGCGATCGCCGGAGCTACGATCCGACGCAGATACTCTTTCACGGGTGCGAAATGGGAGGGCGTCCGAGTATTGACCCCGTGCATATAGATGATCGGCATCCCGCTCTCCCTTGCGGGCGCAGAGTACCGGCAGCCGCTTGGGCGCACAACCGTCCGGTACTTGGGGTCAGCCCTTCGGCTTCCAGTCGCCCGGCGGAATGGTGTTGATCATCCAGGGGATACCGAACTTGTCGATCAGCGAGCCGAAGCCCGGCGACCAGAAGGTCTCGCCGAAGGGCATGACCGCCTTGCCGCCTGCGGAGAGTTGCTCGAACCAGCTTTGCGCCTGCGCCTTGTCCGTGCCGTGCAGGGTGACGTCGAAGCCGTTCTTCGGCTTTTCGATGTTGGGCGCCCAGGCGGCGTCCATGTCGGCCCCCATCAGGGCCTGATCGCCGACCTCCAGCCAGCAATGCATCAGCCAGCTCTTGTACTTCTCGTCGGTGATCGGCATGCCCGCAGGCGCATCGCCATAGGGAATTGCGGCCGTGATCTTGCCGCCGAGAACCCTGGCGTAGAACTCGAAGGCCTCGCGGCATTGCCCCTGAAAGCTCAGGCTGGTCACGATCTTCATGATCGTCTCCCTTTCCAAACGAAGCGTCGATGCGGGTTGGACACGGCATCGATTGACGCTTCCCGATATCAGTTGATATCAACTCATATCGATCGGAGATGTCAACCCACCCGATGGGCGCACAAACCGAACTCACCTTCGCAACGACCCTGCTGGTGCGCGATGCCTGCCTGTGCCTTCATGCGCAGCGGGCGGCCCGTGCGCTCGCGCGACGCTTCGATCTCGCGCTGAAGCCTGTCGGCATCAGCAGCGGCCAATTCTCGCTCCTGATGTCGCTGAACCGACCCAAGCCCGCGAGCCTCGGCAGCGTCGCCGCCTTGCTGGCGATGGACAGGACGACGCTGACCGCAAACCTCAAGCCGCTCGAGCGCCGTGAACTCGTCGCGACCAGCCATGACGGAGCAGATCGGCGGGTCCGTCTCCTGTCCCTGACACCGGCCGGCAGAGCCGTTCTGGCGGATGCGCTGCCGATCTGGACGCAACTCCACGCGGCCATCGAAGCCGAGCTGTCGGACCCGATCCGACTGCGGTCCGATCTGGCGCTGCTATCCCGATGAGCGAATATCTGCTGCGACGCTGATCGGCATCGAGACCCGGTCCCAACCGCCCCGAAAGCTGGTGGCCATATCGGCCCCAGGCCGAGCCCGCCTCGCTCGAGCAGGGCGACCAAATCACGCGCTGGCAAACCGGCCACAGCTCGTCTATGCGGGGACCATGACGTCGCTGCGTCCTCCGCTTTTGAGGGTCTGCAAGGGCTTGGCCCTGCTGGCAGCGCTGATGTTCACCCTCATTCCGGCTCTGCCCGCGCAAGCGCATATGCATGCTCCCGGGGAACTCGCGGGCCTGAGCCATGCCCATGTCGGGAATCAGGGCGTCGATGGCGCGGAAAGCCATCGCCTGTCCGATCAGGTGGATGCATGCGGTTGTTGCATCGCAAGCCACCTGTCGATCGTGCCGGCATCTTCTTCGGTTCCGGTCCCGATCTGCGTGCTGCGGGGCCACGCGATCGTCACCGACATTCCCGGCCTGGAGGATGCGCTCGGCGAACGCCTGCCGGATCCCCCCAAGCACTCCGCCTGATTTCGCGGGCGCCTGACGCCCGTTCTGGAATGTCGACGCGACGTTCCATGCCCTCAGGTGGAGGCCTTCATGTACGTCCGAATCAGGTCGGTGCTTCTCGCGCTGGCGACCGCTGTCGTTTTCAGCTGCGGCGGCGCGTTTGCGCATGAAGGCCACGATCACGACGATCAACCTGCGACAATCGCTCCCATCGCACCCCGCGCGTTCTCGGTGTCCGACGAGCTCGAGCTCGTTGCGGTCGCCAGAAACGGCACCCTGACACTCCATCTCGACCGGTTCGCGACCAACGAACCTGTCGCGGGTGCCAGGATCGAGGCCGAGACCCCTGTCGGCGCCGCGATGGCCGAGGAGATCGAACCCGGGAGCTACCGGCTCGCCGCGCCCTGGTCGCTCAAGGACGGCGAATACGACGTCACGCTGACCGTCACGGTCGGCGACGAGACCGAAGTGTTTCCGGTCACCCTGGACATTCATGGCCAGGAGCCGGCACCGGCAGCGCCGGCCAAGACCTCCTGGTGGACGAGCCCGGCCTTCGCCGCCGGGCTGCGCGACAGGATCGGGACCGGGAGCGGGCTGATCGCGCTCGGCGGGTTCGCCGCCGGCCTTCTCGCCGCGACCATCCTGCGCCGCCGCAGGCCGAAGGCTTTGCCCATCGTGGCGCTTCTGGCCTTGGCGATCCCCGTCATGGATGCACGGGCTCACGAAAATCACGCGGCAGAGGGCCCCGCGGCCTCCCGCGCCGGCTCCCGGGATCAGGCGCAACGCTTGCCGGACGGCAATCTCTTCGTGCCGAAGCCGACCCAGCGCCTGCTGGCAATCCGCACCCTCGTCAGCGAAACGGGAGATCACCATACCGCCATGGAGCTGCCGGGGCGGGTGATCGCGGATCCCAATGGCAGCGGGCTCGTGCAATCCGCCCAGGGTGGCCGCCTCAGCGCGCCGCCGGAGGGTTTTCCGCGGCTCGGCGCCCGCGTGAAGAAGGGCGACGTCCTGGCTTACGCCACGCCTCCCGTGCAGCTCGTCGACAGCTCCGACATGCTGCAGAAGCAGGGTGAACTCGACCAGCAGATCACGATCGTCGAACGGCGCGTCGCCCGGTTCGATGTCCTCGCCAAAAGCAGGATCGTCAGCCAGGTTCAGGCCGAGGAAGCCCGTGCGGAGCTTCGCGGGCTCCGCGACCGCAGGGCCCAGCTCGACAGGATCCGTACCGCCCCGGAGCCCCTGGTGGCGCCGATCGACGGGATCGTGGCCGAGGTCAATGCCGTGGCGGGGCAGATCGCCGCGCCGAGCGCCGTGGTCTTCCAGATCCTGGATCCCGCGCGATTGCTGATCGAGGCGCTGAGCTTCGAGGCTCCCGCGGCGGTCGCGACGGCCACGGCCCGCACCGCCGACGGCCGGGATATGACCCTGCGTCATCTCGGCACCGGCCTGTCGAACCGCAACCAGGCCGCGCCCGTCCATTTCGCCATCGAAGGTGAAGCGCCCGGCCTGCGGATCGGCCAGTTCGTGACCGTCACGGCAGGCCGCGCCGACAGCCGTGCCGGCATTGCCGTGCCGCGTGCGAGCGTGGTTCGCGGCGGCAACGGCCAGAGCATCGTCTTCGAGAAGACCGGACCGGAAAAGTTCGAGCCGCGCGACGTGCGGGTCGAGCCGCTCGACGGGGACCGCGTGATCGTCGCCCAGGGACTCGAGGCCGGCAAGCGCATCGTCTCGAGCGGCGCCGAACTCCTCAATCAGATCAGGTGACGGGCGATGTTCACCTTCCTGGTCACCCAGTCTCTCAGAAACCGGCTGCTGGTCTGCGCCCTTTCGGCCGTCCTGATCCTGCTCGGCCTTCTGTCCGTGAAGCGCCTGCCGGTCGACGTCCTTCCCGACCTCAACCGGCCGACCGTGACGATCATGACCGAAGCCGAGGGGCTCGCCCCGCAGGAGGTCGAGCAGCTCGTCACCGTCCCGATCGAATCCCAGATGAACGGCCTGCCGGGCGTCACGCGGGTGCGATCGGTCTCCGGCGTCGGCCTTTCGATCGTCTACGTGGAGTTCGGCTGGGACACCGAGATCTATCGGAATCGCCAGCAGGTCTCCGAACGCCTGGCGATGCTGCGGCCGCAGCTGCCGCCGACCGTGACGCCGACGATGGGACCCGTCTCCTCGCTCATGGGCCAGATTCTGCTGGTCGCCCTGACGTCCGACACCCTCTCGCCCATGGAGCTGCGCGAGATCGCGGATTTCACGATCCGCCCGCGGCTCCTGTCGATCCCCGGCGTCGCCCAGGTCATCCCCATGGGCGGCGAGGTGAAGCAGTATCGCATCGCCCCGCATCCGGCTGCTCTGCGGGCATTCGGCATCTCCTACCAGCAGGTCGAGGCCGCGCTGGCTCGGTTCGGGGCCAATGAAGGCGGCGGCTTCACCGACCAGCATGCCCGCGAGTACCTGATCCGAAACATCGGCCGCACGCTGAGCCTCGATGACCTGCGCAACATGGTCGTGGCCCGCACGGCCGCCGGGCCCGTCTATCTGCATCAGGTCGCGACCGTGGATTTCGGCGCCCGCACCAAGCGCGGGGACAGCGGCTACATGGGCAAGCCCGCCGTCACCATCTCGGTCGAGAAGCAGCCGGCCATCGACACGATCAAGCTGACGCAGGACGTCGAGCAGGCGCTGCGCGACATCAATTCGACCCTCCCCGCCGGCACGAAGGCGGACCAGGTCATGTTCCGCCAGGCAAACTTCATCGAGAATTCGATCAGGAATGTCGAACGCGTGCTGGCGGAGGCGGTCGTCGTGGTGGCGATCATCCTGTTCGCCTTCCTGCTCAATCTGCGCACGACGGCCATCTCCCTGACGGCCATTCCGGTCTCGGTCTTGACGACGGCCGCGATCTTCCATGCGGTCGGCCTCTCCATCAACACGATGACGCTCGGCGGCCTTGCCATCGCGATCGGCGAACTCGTCGACGACGCCGTGGTCGACGTCGAGAACATCTTCCGGCGGCTCCGCGAGAACAGCCGGAGCGCGCACCCGAAGCCGGTCTTCGACATCGTCGTGTCGGCATCGCAGGAGGTGCGGTCGGGCATCGTCTACGCCACGATGATCGTCGTCCTGGTGTTCGTGCCGCTCTTCGCCCTCTCGGGCATCGAGGGACGGCTTTTCGCCCCCCTGGGGCAGGCCTACATCATCTCGATCCTGGCGAGCCTGGTGGTCTCGATCACCCTGACCCCGGTCATGGCCTATTACCTTCTGCCGGGGATCCTCGAGAAGCACCGCGACGAGGGACGGTTCGTTGCATGGCTCAAGCGCGGAAACCGGGCGCTGCTCGAGGTCGTGCTTCGGATCCCGAAGACGGTGCTGGCCCTGGCATGCATCGGCGTCGCGCTGGCGGGTCTCGCGGCCGTGTTTCTCCCGCGCGCGTTCCTGCCTCCCTTCAACGAGGGCACGCTGACGGTCAATGCCACGTTCCAGCCCGGCATCTCGCTCGCCGAGTCGAGCCGTGTCGCGGCGATCGCCGAGAAGCTGATCGCCGAGATGCCGGATGTGGCGTCCGTCGGCCGCCGCACCGGCCGCGCCGAGCTCGACGAGCACGTCGAGGGTGTCCACGTCTCCGAGATCGAGGTCAACTTCAAGCCGGATGCCCGGCCGAAAGCAGAGTTCGTGGCGGATGTCCGCGACCGGCTCTCCGCGCTTCCGGTCTCCGTCAATATCGGCCAGCCCATCTCCCACCGCATCGATCACATGCTGTCGGGCGTGCGGGCCGAGATTGCGCTCAAGGTCTTCGGGGAGGATCTCGACACCCTTCGCTCCCTCGCGGAGGGCCTTCGGGCGAAAGTCGCCACGGTTCCCGGCGTGGTCGACCTCCAGATCGAGCGCCAGGTGCGCATTCCCCAACTCGAGATCCGGGTCGATTACGGGCGTGCCGCGCTCTACGGCGTGCAACCCGCCATGTTCGTCGACCAGCTGAGCCGTCTTTCGAACGGATCGGTCGTCTCCCGGGTCGTCGACGGCTTCCGCCGCTTCGACGTGGTCATGCGGCTGCCGGACGCCATGCGGACGACGCAGCGCCTCGGCGACCTCCTGGTCGAGACGCCGACCGGCTGGGTCCCCGCCCGCCAGATCGCGGAATTCCGGGAGACCGACGGGCCGAACCAGATCCTTCGCGAGAACGGGCGCCGGCGCATCGTCGTCCAGGCCAACAGCGACGGAAAGACGGACATGGCCCGGATCGCGGCCGGCATCCGCCGGCAGATCGAGGCGACAAGGCTGCCGCCCGGCTATGCCGCGGTCCTGGAAGGCAACTTCCAGGCCCAGGAGGAGGCGAGCCGGACGATCGGAATGCTGTCGCTGCTGTCGTTCGCGATGATCTTCGCGGTCCTCTACAGCCGCTTCAAATCGGCGGCTTACGCGCTGATCATCCTCGGAAGCGTTCCGCTCGCCCTGATCGGGGCCGTGGGCGCGCTGTGGCTGGTCGGCCAGCCGCTTTCCGTCGCGTCGATGGTCGGCTTCATCACGCTGACCGGCATTGCCGCCCGGAACGGCATCCTCAAGGTCGCCCACTACATCAACCTGCACCTGCAGGAGGGCGTGCCGTTCGGCCGCGAACTCGTGATTCGCGGTTCTCTCGAGCGCCTGACGCCGGTGCTCATGACCGCGCTTTCGGCCGGCGTGGCGCTTGTGCCCCTTCTGATCGGGGCCGATCAGCCCGGCAAGGAAATCCTGCACCCCGTCGCGGTGACGATTTTCGGCGGCCTGATCAGCGCCACGCTGCTCGACACGATCGTCACGCCGATCCTGTTCCTGCTCTTCGGCCGCCCGCCGCTGGAGCGCATCGCCGCCGGCCGCGAAGCGGGCCTCACCCCGGCTGAAGCTTTCTGACGTTCACCAAAGGAGACGATCATGTTCAGGCGTGAATTCCTGGCCACCGCGCTGTTGCTGTCGGCCGGACAGGCCCTGGCCCGGGAGACCGGCAACCCCCAGGCGCGCTCGGGCTCGACACCCATCGGGGCGAACGGAGGACCGGTTTCGGTGGCCGACGGCCACCCGATCGAAATGGTCGCGACGGACACGGCGCTGACCTTCTTTGTCCAGGACGAGGACGGCACGCCGCTGGACACCGGATCCACGACGGGACGAGCCATCGTCACCCAGGGCGGAAAGAACACGACGATCCAGCTCGCTCCGGCCGCGCCGAACAAGCTATCCGGGCCGCTCGCCGCTCCGCTCGGCGCCGGTGCCAAGGTCGTCTTCTCGGCAAAGATCCACGGTCACAACATGCAGGCACGGTTCGAGAAGAAATAGTCATCGGGCCGGGCCGCTTGCCGGAGCGTCGAGCCTGCGGAATGAAGAGGCGGCGAAGGGAAAAGCGGCCCGCCACACCTCACAGACGGATGAGAGAAGACCCCTCGCCAAGCGGCAGGATATGAGCCTCGACGCCGGAAACCTTCCGGAGGGCGCTCTCGATGTCGCCGAGGCGCATCAGGTTGAAGGCGGTCGACAGCGCATCGGCCAGGGCGGCGCGCCCTGCGACCACGGTGACGCTCGCGTGAAGCTGCGGCGTGGCGCCGGTTCGCGGATCGAGGATATGGCTGAACCGCCCCTGCGGATCGAAGCGGAAGCCGTAGGGACTCGATGTGGCGACCGCCCGGTCGGCAACCTCCAGCACCTCGACGATCCGATCCGCGCGCTGCGGATCGGCGATGCCCACGCGCCAGCCGGTTCCGTCCGGCCGCGCGCCGATCGCCCGGCTTTCGCCCATGTCCACCATTGCCCGCTCGATCCCGCCGGCCTTCAGCAGGTCGACCACGCGGTCGGTGATATAGCCCTGCGCGATGCCGTTGAAGGTCAGCTCCGAGCCGGACACCGGCAGCTCGATCCGGTCCGGGGAGACGAGCAGCCTGTCGAGGCCGATCCTGTCGAGACAGTCGCGCAGCTCCTGCGCCGGAAGCCCCCCCTCTGAGGCGTCCGCCTGCGAAAAATGACGGCCATAGGCTGCCCAGAGCGGCTGCACCGTGGGGTCGAAGGCGCCGCCGGTCAGGTCCCAAGCGTCGCGGCTCTGGCGCAGGATCTCGACCATTTCCGGGGGCGGTGCGGCGAGGACACGCTGCCGGTTGAGCCGCCTCAGGTCGGAATCGTCGAGGTAGAGGCTGAAGATGCGCTCCAGCCGGCGCATCTCGGCGAGGACGTCGTCACGCAGCCGGGCCGCGTGCCGCCCGTCGGGATGGTGGAGGACGAGGGACGCCTGCGCGCCCATGGTCTGTCCGCGCCATGTCAGCACGTCCGGCGCGGCCTCGGCCTGATGCGGGAGCAGAGCCATGCCCGCCGCGGCGGCGCTGATGGCGATCATCCGGCGTCGGGACGGTCCGTTCACCCTCATGTCAGTCGACCTTGCCTGGAGGCGGTGCGTCCGGCGGTGCGGAATCGGCGCCGGCCGCATCGAGAATGTAGTCGCGCGGGAGGTCGCCGAAGCGCAGGACGTGGCCGCCATGCTCCCGCGCGAAAGCCGCGGCGGCGCCTTCCGACGAGAACGGCACGGCCTCCCGCGTCCCCATGGCGCTATTGCGGCGGCTGTCGAGGACGAAATACGCCCCCTTCGCGTCGATCCAGTTCTCCGCGCCCGGCTTCTCCCAGCTCGGGGCCTTCGCCATGTCGGAGACGTAGATGGCCCGGATGTCCTTCGGCTCGTCCGGCAGCATGGTGAAGGCGATGGCGTCGCGGGCCGTGGAGAACCAGATCGGCTCGATATAGCGCGCGAGGATGACCTGCCCCTTGGGCCCGCCATGCTCGGCGACGTTCATCCCGCAATAGCGCCCCATGGCCTCCCGCGTCAGGGCGAAGGGCGGAGGCGGAGCCTCCGCCTCCTCCTTGCATCCGCCCATCAGGAGAAGGGCGAGCGCGGCGAAAGCGAGCCCCGGCCTCACAGCGGCCTCCTGGAGAAGGCGAGCGCCGCGAGCGACATCGGCGCCAGCACCCAGGCGACCAGCGCGCCGACGAGGGCGGCCGGCGCGAGAGCGGGGCTGCGGATCATCCCCGCCATGCCCGAGGCGGAGGCGATGTCGGCGGAGCCGGAGAGGTTGAGGAGGCGATAGGCGTCGGTCGGGTTGAGCAGGAGCAGCGCGTCGAGCACGCCGCCCGACACGAGGCGGCCCTGGTCGGCGACGAGCACGCCGAGGAGCGCCATGTCGTAGATGACCACGAAGAGAAGCCAGATCGCGACCGCGAGGCCGCCCGCCGTGCCGCGGTCGCGCACCAGCGCGCTGATCAGGTAGCCGATCGCGACGAAGACCGCCCCGAGCAGCGTGGAGGACGCGATCATGACGGCGAAGGCGGACCATCCGCCGCCGCCCGCCTTCCCCGTGGCCGCGAGCGCCGCCGCGGCGAGGCCGTAGCCGGCGAAGGTCGCGAAGGCCAGGATGGCGAGATGGCCGAGGAACTTGCCGACCAGCACCTGCCGACGCCGCACCGGATAGCTGAGCAGCAGCGTCATGGTGCCCCGCTCGATCTCGCCGACGATCGCGTCGTGCGAGATCAGGAGGGCGATCAGCGGCACGATGAAGATCGTCAGGCTCGCGAGGCTGATCACCACGACGTCGAGCGCGCCCGCTCCCACATTCCCCGTCGGCGCGCTGCCGAGAAAGGAAAGCGTGAGGGCGAGCGTCGCGAGAAGCGCGGTCGCGGCGATCACCCAGCGATTGCGCAGGCCCTCGCGAATCTCCTTTTCCGCCAGCAGAAGAATCGTCGTCATCGGGGCGCCCTCTGCGCCAGGAAATGAGCGTACAGCTCGTCGAGGCCGGGCGGCATCATATCGAGATCCTCAAACGGCGCATCCGCCCCCGCCGCCCGCCGCAGGAAGGCGGCCTTGTCCTCGGGCGAGGCGTCGATCTCGACGATATGCCCGTTGATCTGGCGCAGGCCCGGCGGCTCGCCCATCCAGGCGCGCAGGCGCGGGGCGCCGCCATCGGCGGTCCTGAGGCGGATCCGCGTCGGCAGCCGCGCCATGCGCCGCAATTCGTCGAGCGAGCCGTCCGCGATCTTCCGTCCCCCGTCCAGGATGACGACGCGGGTGGCGTTGCCCTCCAATTCGTTCAGCGCATGCGAGGAGAGCAGGATGGTCGTGCCCCCCGCCTGCATCTCGCGCAGGAGGGCGTAGAATTGCTGGCGCAGTTCCGGGTCGAGCCCGGTCGTCGGCTCGTCCAGCAGCATGACCCGCGGCTCGCCGATCATCGCCTGGGCGAGGCCGAGCCGCTGGCGCATGCCCTTGGAATAGGTGCCGACCCGCCGCCCGGCGGCATGGGCGAGGCCGAGCCGCTCCAGCAGCGCATCCTCGCCGCCCCTGCGGCCGCCCTTCAGCCGGACATAGAAGCGCAAGGTCTCCCGGCCGGTGAGGGCGGGGTGGAAGGACACCGTTTCCGGCAGATAGCCGAGATGCTTGCGGACGGACACGTCGCCATCGGCGGGGTCCTGGCCGAGCATGGCGACGCGCCCGGCGCTCGGCCGCGCGAGGCCCAGCATGAGCTTGATGAGCGTGGTCTTGCCCGCGCCGTTATGGCCGACCAGGGCCACGACCTCCCCCGCCTGCGCGCAGAAGGAGACGCCGTCGACCGCCTTGACCGGCCCGTAATGCCGCTCGACCTCGTCGAGGACGATAGGGAAGATCATGGCCGCCCCGCTCCGGACGCCCCGCTCGCAGCGGGCGGCGCCATCAGCGGGCGGCTGTCCACGACGCCGCCGGGAAAGACCGCCGGGAAACGCGCCTGCGCCCAGCGGATCACCTGCACCGCCGGGCTGTTGACCAGCACCTTGGCGGCCGGCGTCTGCCATAGCACCCGGTCGACGATGTCATTCGGCCGGTAGGGGTTGTCGGCGATGCCGTCGCCGTCGAGGTCGAAGGCCGGATTGTCGCTCCAGTAATTGCCGCGCCCGCCGCTCGACCAGTCGAGCGAGCGCGTGCCGACATATTTCACCTGGTTGCGGTTGCCGATGAAGGCATTGCCCGTCATCGCATTGCCCTCCGAGCCGGCCGTGAAATGCACGCCGATCTCGCACCCTTCGAAACGGTTGTCCTCGAAGCGGTTCTTGTTGGCATTGTAGATGAAGACGCATTTCTCGGGGCCGATCCGCGTCCCCGTGCCGCGTACGGGCTCCGTGCGCGCCTCGACGGGGAGGTGGGGATCGAAGCGCCGCCCGTTATTGAGCCAGCGCGCCATGGGCTGCGGGCCGCCGCGCACGACGTTGCCGCGGATGAGCGAGCCGTTCGCGGCGTTGAACAGGAGGCCGTTGTCCCGGTCGTGATCCGAGAGGTTGCCCGTGACGACGAGCCGGTTGGACGACATGATCGCATAGCCGACCGTATTGCCGATCGAGACGTTGTCGGCGATCACGCTGTCGTTGGCATACATGTAGTGGATGGCGAAGCGCAGGTTGCGGAAGACGTTGCCGCGGAACTCGTTCTTCCGGCTGGCCGTGACGAAGATGCCGTCGCGGCCGAAGCCGATCACGTTGCCGACGACCTTCGCGCCCGGCGCGTTCCAGACCGTCACGCCGTTCCCGGTGTCGCTGGTGCGCCCCTCGCGCAGCCCCTCGATGCGGTTGCCTCGCGCGAGCGCGTCGCGCGAACCGTGCAGGTAGATGCCGGACAGGTTGCCGGAGAGCGTGTTGTCCTCGATGACGGCGTTCGTCGCGGCCTCGGTCGCGAAGACGCCGGCATCCTGGGTCTCGAACTCCATGCCCGATCCCTCGATGCGAAGGCCCCGCACGGCGACGTCGGGCGCGGCGATGGTCACCACGCTGCCACGGCCGCCGCCGTTCAGCACGGCGCCGTCCTCGCCGAGGAGCGTCAGCGGCTTCCCGATCGTGACCGGCCCCCGGTGCTCGCCCCGGGCGAGGCGCAGCACGTCGCCGGGCGAGGCGGCGTCCACCACCGATTGCAGCGGTTCCGCGCCGGCCGGAACGGCGATCTCCGCCGCCCCGGCCGTGCCGGGAGAAAGGGCGGCGAGGCACGAAGCCACCGCCCATATCGTCGCCCGGCGCGCCACCCGTCAGGCGCTCCGCGGTTCCACGAACATGCGGCCCTTCATCTCCATGTGCATGGCGTGGCAGAACCACGAGCAATAATACCAGTAGAGGCCGGGCTTGCTCGCCGTGAAGGTCACGGAGGCCGTCGCCTGCGGCCCGATCTCCATGTTGACGCCGTAATTGATGATGGCGAAGCCGTGGGTGAGGTCTTCCACTTCGTCGATATTGGTGACGTAGACGGTCACCTCGTCGCCCTGCTTGACCGTGAAGTGGTCGAGCCCGAAGGCCGGGGCGGACGACGTCATGTAGACGCGCACCTTGTTGCCGTCGCGCTTGACCTCGCTGTCGACCAGGAGGTCGATCCCGTCCGCCTTGGCCTGCTTGACGGCATCCTCGAAGAAGACGTCCGCCCGGTTCCAGATGCTGATCGGATTGATCTTGGAGCGGTGGACGATCGTGGCGTCGTGCGGCTCGGCGAAGCTCGGGCCGTCATGGACGAGCACCATCTTGTCGCCCGAGATGTCGATCAACTGGTCGTTCTCGGGCTTCAGCGGGCCGACGTTCAGGTAGCGGTCCTTCGAGAACTTGTTGAGCGAGATAAGCCACTTGCCGTCCGCTTCCTTGGTCTGGCCCATGGACGAATGGTTGTGGCCGGGCTGGTAATGGACGTCGAGCTTCTGGCGGATCGGATTGACGGCCTGCCCCTTGAAGGAGCGCTTGGCGTCCTCGATGTTCCACTTGCAGACCTGGCTGTCGATGAAGAGCGTCGTATAGGCGTTGCCCTTCCCGTCGAAGGCGGTGTGCAGCGGCCCGAGGCCCAGTTCCGGCTGGGCGACCACGGTGTCGCGGGGCTTGATCCTGTCGTTGAACAGGTCGTCGAACTTGCGCACGTCGAAGACCGTGACAGTGGGCGACAGCTTGCCGTTGACGACGACATGGACCCCGTCGGGGGCGGTGTTGATGCCGTGCGGGCCGTTGGCCACCGGCACGTAACGCGTATAGGGCGAGCCGTGCCGCCCGTCGAGCACCGGCACGCCGTTGATGGTCTTGGCTTCGCCTTTCTTCACCGCCTCCTCGATGCGGGCGAGGTTGAAGATGACGATCCAGTCCTCGTCCTTCGCCGTCATCTCGGCGAGCGTCACGCCCTCTTCCGAGTTGTAGCAAGTGGAGAAGGCGTATTTGCCCTGGTAGTCGGCATCGACATTGTCGAGATTGCCGTCGACGAAGACCTGCCAGGCGACCTTCATCGTGTCGCCGTCCACCGCGGTGAAGACCGCGCGATAGGCCGACTTGTCTCCCATATTCGTGCCGTCATTGGGGATCGGCGCCCGATCCTCGCCGTTGCAGAAGACGTATCCGGTCCTCGGATATTTCTGCACGCGCAGGCCGTGGACGGTATGCTGGTTCGGCAACTGGATGATCTTGTCGCATTTCATCACGTCGAGCCGGACGCGGCAGACGCGCGTATTCGCCTTGTCGTTGGCGAAGAGATAGCGGCCGTCATAGCTACCCTCGGTGAAGGAGGGATGGGGATGGTGCAGGTCGCCGTTGTGATAGACGCCGCCCAGGTCCTTCAGCAGTTCCCGCGTCTCGGGGAGGAGCCCTTCGGTCAGGATCTTGCGGCTTTCGTTCGTCTGCCCCCAGCCCGTCGCCGAGCAGCGGTTGAAGACGGGCACGCGCATCAATTCGCGCATCGAGGGCAGGCCCACGATGCGAAGCTCGCCGGATTGTCCGCTCGAGAAGAAGACATAATACTCGTCGAGTTCCCCGGGCTTGACCTCGTGGCTGCGCCCGCCCGCACCCTGCGCCGCGGCGGGCGAGGTCATGGCTCCGCCGAGCGCCACGCCGGCCCCGACCTCGGTCGCCCCAACCGCGGCGAGCATCGCCGTCGTGCCGAGCATCCGCCGCCGGCTCGTTGTCGCCTTCGCGTCCTGGTCGTCTCGTGACATGCTGCTCTCCTTGTGGCGGGCCTGTCAGGCCGCTGGGCCGGGGATCGGATCGGGAGGCGCCGGCGGCGCCCCGTTATGGGTGACGACGGGCGGGCGCGCCGGCCCCGCCGGCCCCTTGGCCAGCTTCGCGGGGGTGCGAGTCGAGGGCGAGGACAGCGCCTGGAACTTCTCCCGTTTCAGCCGCACCTGGATCATGTGCGGGCAGCGGTGATCGTCGTGATAGAGTTCCTGGCAATGCATGCAGTAGATGCATTCGTTGACGTTGATCTGGCCTTCCGGGTGGATCGCCTCGACAGGGCATTCCTTGGCGCAGCGCTGGCAGGGCGAGCCGCATTCGGGATAGCGCTTGAGCCACTCGAACATGCGGATCCGGCCCGGAATGGCGAGCGCCGCGCCGAGCGGGCACAGGTAGCGGCAATAGAAGCGCTCGATGAAGAGCCCCGCTCCGAGCAGAGCCAGCGCGAACAGCACGAAGGGCCATTCGCGGACGAATTTCAGGATGATGGCGGTCTTGAAGGGCTCGATCTCGGCATAGGTCTCGGCCAGGGCCACCGAATAGAAGGACAGCCCGAACAGGCCGAGGAAGATCATGTATTTGAGGGGCCACAGCCGCTCGTGCAGGCCGAAGGGCAGCTTCACCTGCGGGACCTTGAGCCATTGCGCGAGGTTGTTGGTCAGTTCCTGGAGAGCCCCGAACGGGCAGAGCCAGCCGCAGAAGGGGCCGCGGCCCCAGAACAGGAGTCCCGCCGCCACCGCCGCCCACAGGATGAAGATCAGCGGCGCCGACAGGAAGAATTCCCAATGGAAGCCCGTGATCAGGGAATTGGTGAAGGTCAGGACATTGACCACGGACAGCTGGGCGTTGGCGTACCAGCCGAGCCAGACCAGCGTGAACAGCAGGTAGCCGCGCCGCACCCAGGCGAAGAGGCGCGGCCTTCGCACGAGCCAGTTCTGGAAGAAGAAGATGCCCGTCAGGACCAGCATGCCCGCGGCCGTGATGCCGATCTGGACCGCGTTCATTCTCCAGATCTTCACCCAGAGCGGCTCTTCGCCGGAGGGGCCGGCGGACAAGGGCTCCCCGGTCGGCTGCGGATTCGCCGCCTGCTTCCGCGTTTCGGCGGCCGGAGGCGGGGCGGGAAGCGCCTTCAGGTAGCGGCCCGGCAGGGTGTAGCCGAGATTGAAGGAGAGGCTCGCCTTGTCGCGCGCGCCGTAGCTGCGCTGGACGAGGAGTTGCAGGTCCCAGGGCTCCGACAGGTTCAGCGAGAACTCGTCGGGCACGGTGAACAGCGCGATCTCGCGCAGGTGCGGCGCGCCCTCGGCCGCGAGATCGCCGAGCCGCATATGGTTGCGGTCGCGGAAGCGGACGCCCTGGCCGTCCTGAAGAAGCTCGATCCGGTCGAAGATGCCGCCGCGCACATAGCCGGAGCCCTTGAAGGAATAGG
>NZ_DAOLAJ010000033.1:0-35416 GCF_035325185.1 Enterovirga sp.
GGCATGCTCCCCCCCGCGCCGCTCGGGGCGCCGGATGCGAGGGGGCATTTCCCCTCCGTCTTCGAGCCGGTCCACGGCTCGGCCCCGGACATTGCCGGGCAGGGCCTCGCCAATCCGCTCGCGATGATCGGCTCGCTCGCGATGGCGCTCCGCTACTCGCTCGGCCTCAAGGATTTCGCCGACAAGCTCGAAGCGGCGATCGGCGCGGTCCTGGCTTCCGGTGCGCGCACGCGCGACATCGCCTCGCCCGGCGCCAACGCCATCGGGACGGGCGAGATGGGCGACGCGGTCGCCGCCGCCCTGAAGCCGCTGCTGCGCTGAGAGGCGGCGCCCATGAAAAACGCCGCCTCCGGGGAGGAAGCGGCGTTCGATATCCCGCCCGTCGTTCCGGGCCGCCTGCGGCGGGCCGGGGCGGCGTCGTGCTCAGTCGTGATAATAGTCGCGATAGAGGGCGTAGTGGTAGTCGATCCGCCCGAAGGGATTGCGCGCGCCGATGAAGGGGCCGTTGGTGGTCGGGTCGGGCAAGACCGTCGAGCCGTAGAACTCCTGAAGGTTCGCATAGGGCGGATGGGCCATATAGGAGACCATCTGCCCGGCCGCGCTCGCCGGATTGACGTTGCTGTAGGGGGCGACCACGTTGCCGGGATTGAGGAAGGACTTGGCCCGCACGGTCAGCTTCAGCGGGCCGTTGACGTTGTAGGATTGCTGGGCCTGCGCGGTCCCGGCCGCGAAGGTGGCGAGTGCCGTGGCGACGGCGAGAGCGGCGAGACGCATCGGGGACCCCATGGATTTGCTGCCGGCCTTCCAGAGGCCGTTCGGGACGTCAAGACTCGACCGGCCTCAAAGTTCCCGCGAACGGCCGAGCTTTCACACAAAAGTCTTAAAACAGCCTCGCGGCGGCCGCCGGATTCGGCCCTCTCAGGCCAGGACCTCCCGGCGGCCGCCGAGGCGCGCATCGACCAGGGCCCGCTTGTGGTCGATCTGGCCGTCCAATGCGGCTTTGAGGGCCTCGCGCAGGTCGGTGGCGTCGGTCAGCCGCGCCAGCGTCACGTAGTCGGCCCCGGCTGCATAGAGCCGGTCGACATCCGCCAGCGTGTCGGCCGGCGCGATGATGACCGCCTTCGGATTGAGCGCGCGGAGCTGGCGCACCAGCCGCTCGTTGGTCGAGCCCTTGAGGAGATAGTCCGGGATCGAGGAGACGATGATCTCGGCATGCCCGATTCCCGCATGGATCAGCGTCTCGCGCTGGGCGATGTCTCCGTATTGGACCGCGACGCCGCGGGCGCGCAGATTGGCGAAGACGACCGGGTTGAAGTCGACGACCGCGATCTCCTTGAGGAGTTCCGGGTCCTCCTTCTCGAGGTCTGCCACGAGGGAGCTCGCCGCCCGGAAGAAGCCGAGGAGCAGGATCTTGGCCTGCCCGTGGCCGCCCTCCGCGTCGCCATCCTCGCGCCGGTCGAGGTCGCGCAGGCCGAAGCCCTTCAACAGGTGGACCGCCGCCCGCGCGATCCGGTCGGAATTCGTCATCGCGAAGGTCGAGAGCACCGCGAGGATCACGAACGCGAAGGAGACGGCGTTCTTCACGTCGGGCGAGATATGCTGCGCGGCGACGCCGAGCGTCATCAGGACGAGGGAGAATTCGCTGACCTGGCTCAGGTTGAGCGCCGGCAGGAAGCTCGCCCGGATGCCCTGGTTCAGCCCGTAGAGGGCCGGGAAGGTCGTCAGGATGCGGCTCGCCACCACGAAGGCCGCGAAGAGGAGCGCCAGCATGATCACCGGAAGGGTGGGGATCGGGATCGTCATGCCGAGCCCGACGAAGAACAGCGTGATGAAGAAGTCGCGCAGGCTCGTCACCTTGGCCGTGACGTCGAGCGCATAGGGGAAGGTCGAGAGCGCGACGCCCGCGACCAGCGCCCCCATCTCGCGCGACAGATGCAGCCGCTCGGCCAGCTCGCCGCCCGCGAAGCACCAGGCGAGCGCCCCCACGAGCACCAGCTCCGGCAGCCGCGCGATCGAGCGGAAGAGCGGCGGCAGCAGGTAGCGGCTGACCAGGAACAGCGTCGCGACCAGCACCCCGACCCGCACCAGCGACAGCAGCAGCACGCCGATCCGCAGGTCGTTGAGGCTCGGCTGGATGGCCAGGAAGAGAATCACGAACAGGTCCTGGAGGACGAGCAGGCCGAGCGTGATGCGCCCGGGCAGCGTGTCCAGCTCGCGCTTGTCGTAGAGCACCTTGACGATGATGACCGTCGAGGAGAGCGCGGCCGCGACCCCGAGATAGAGCGCGTCCCAGCGCCCCGCCCCCATCGGATAGCCGACGAGCCAGAAGAACAATACGCCGAGAATCGCCCCGCCGAGGATCTGCGAGCCGGCACTCGCCAGGATCACCGCGCCCGAGCGGACGATCTTCTTCAGGTCGATCTCGAGCCCGATCATGAAGAGGAGGAAGATCAGGCCCAGCTCGGAGATCGTCTCGACCGAGCTTTGGGACTTGACCAGGCTGAAGGCGGTCGGCCCGATCAGGAACCCCGCCACGAGATAGGCGAGGATGACCGGCTGGCGGGCGTATTGCGACAGGACGCCGAGGATCCACGCTGCGATGGTGCACAGCGCGATGTCGTGAAGAAGCTCATGCATGGCGCCGTCTATAGAGCGGCTTTCGTTTCGCGGGGAAGTCACGGGAGGCGGGTTTTCGCACGCCGGGCCGCTTCACAGGGCCGGCGTGCTTCGGCTAAGACCAATTCCAGGCCATGATCGGCCGCAGGTGCCGGCCTCGGCCTCGGGAGTGGAACATGGAGTGGGTGGATCGGGCCTCGAAGCTCGTGACCGTCTTCGGTGGCTCGGGCTTCGCCGGGCGCCACGTCGTCCGGGCCCTGGTCAGGCAGGGCTACCGCGTCAGGGTCGCCGTCCGGCGTCCCGATCTCGCCAATTACCTCCAGCCCCTCGGCTCGGTCGGGCAGGTCGAGCTGGCCCAGGCCAATCTGCGCTATCCCCGCTCGGTCGAGAGCGCGCTTCGCGGGGCCGACGCCGTGGTCAATCTCGCCGGCATCCTCGCCGAGAAGGGGCGCCAGGGCTTCGACGAGGTCCATGTCCACGCCCCGGCCATGATCGCCCACGCCGCCCCGGCCGGCATTCCCATGGTCCATGTCTCGGCGCTCGGCGCGAGCCTGCATTCGCGCTCCGCCTATGCGCATTCGAAGGCCCAGGGCGAGGCCGAGATCCATACCGCGCGGCCCGGCGCGGTGATCCTGCGCCCCTCGGTGATGTTCGGGCAGGGGGACAGCTTCTTCAACCGCTTCGCGACGCTGACCCGGGCGCTTCCCGTCCTGCCGCTCGCCGGGGCGGAGACGAAGTTCCAGCCCGTCTTCGTCGGCGACGTCGCGGAGGTGGCGGCGCGGGCCGTGAACGGCACCGTGCCGGGCGGGCGCACCTACGAGCTGGGCGGGCCGGAAATCCTCAGCCTGCGCGAGATCGTCGAATACGTCCTTACGATCACCGAGCGCCGCCGCGTGGTCGTGCCCCTGCCTTTCGGGATCGCCAAGGTGCAGGCGCGCGTGCTCTCCATCGCGGACGCGCTGACGCTCGGGCTGCTGCCCCCCTGGCTGAAGCTGACGGTCGATCAGGTGGAGATGCTGCGCAGCGACAACGTGGTGTCGGAGGAGGCCAAGGCGGAAGGCCGCACGCTCGAGGGGCTCGGCATCGTGCCCCGCGCCACGGGCGCGATCGTGCCGGAATATCTCGGCCGCTTCCGCAAGACCGGCCAGTTCGACATCACGCGGGCGGCGTAGGGAACCGGGTTGCCAGCGCCGCGGGAGCGCGATCGTGGAGGTATCGGCATGGCTGCGTCCCGCTCTCTTCCTGTCCTCGCCGCGCTGGCGGCGGGCGCGCTGATCGCCGCTTCGCCGGCGGCGCCCCCGCCCGGCTGCCGGCTCGAGGACGCCTCGACCTCTCTCCTGCGCATCTACGAATGCCAGGAGAGGCTTCGCATCGCGGCGGAAACCGAGACCCGGCTCTCGGCCATCCAGCGCGACGGGCGGCTCGTCGGGCTGCGCGTCGACGGCGGCGCGGTCCTGGTCGAGGCATCGGCGCGCGAGGGGTTCCAGGTCGTCACCGCCGAGGCCGTCACCGAGCTTCGCGGGGCGCAGGTGGCCGTGGAATCCGGCGAGAAGGGAACGGCCGTCTTCGTCCGCGAGGGCGATGCCTCGGTGAGCCGCGAGGGCCGATCGGTCACGCTGCGCGCCGGGCAGGGGGTCGACGTGGCCGCGCGGTCTCCGGCGCCGCCGCCCTCGCCGGCCCGAAGCCTCCCGCCGGCCGGGGCGGCCCCGATGCCGCAGGCGCGCCCGCCCGCGCCCTTCCCAGGCCAGGACCTCACCGTCGTCACATGGGGGCCGGCGCGCGTGAGCCGGCTGATGGCGCGGCTCGGCCGGTCCTGAGGGCGGCTCAGACTCCCGACAGGCGCTCCGGCCGCGGCAGGCGGCCGTCGAGGACGAGACGGTCGCTCTCGTCCTTCAGCGCCACGCCCGTCAGGCGGCGGCGGAAGGCTTCGCCCAGGAGCCAGGCGATGCGAAAGGCGGCCTGGTCGAACCCCATTCCGCCCGGCCGGATGTTGGAGAGGCAGTTGCGCCCGGCATCGCTCGTCACCCCCGGGCGCGGCGCGAAGGTGAGATAGGCGCCGAGCCCGTCCGGCGCGGAGAGGCCCGGTCTCTCGCCGATCAGCACGAGGGCCGCGGCTGCGCCGAGATGTTCGGCCACGGCATCGCCCAGGGCGACGCGGGCCTGGGTCGCGATCACGACCGGGGCGAGCCGCCATCCCGCCGCCGCGATCCAGGGGCGGAAGGCGGCGAGAAGCGGGGCGGCGTTGCGCGAGACGGCGGGCGAGGAGAGGCCGTCGGCAACGACGATCGCGAGGTCGGGGGACGCCTCCCTGCGGGCGGCGAGCGCTGCCTCGGAGGTCTCGCCCAGCCTCCGGCCGAGATCGGGCCGCGCGAGATAGGTGGCGCGGTCGGGGGCGGCGCTCGCGATCCGCACGGTCTCGTAGCCGAGCGCGGCGATGGCGGCCTCGACCGCCCCGGCATCGAGGGGCATTTGCACCGCGTCGCGCGCCCGCGCATGGGCGAGGGCGAAATCGAGCAGTTCCCGCGTCGGCTGGGCCGCGCCGGCCCGTCCGAGCGCGATCCGGGCCGGCGTGAAGCGCCGGAGCGCCGCCCAGGGATCGGGGCCGGCGCTCATGCGGCGAGAGCGGGCGCGGCGAGGAGGGGATGGTCGCTCCCCGCCCGGCGCAGCCGCCTCGTCTCGTCGAGGAGGCCCATCCGCATCAGCCACGCCTCGAATTCCGGCGCGTGGCGGAGCCCGAGGACCTGCCGCAGATAGAGGGCGTCGTGGAAGGAGGTCGACTGGTAGCCGAGCATCACGTCGTCGGCCCCGGGAATGCCCATGACGTAGCTGACCCCCGCGACGCCGAGCAGCGTCAGCAGGTTGTCCATGTCGTCGGAATCGGCCTCGGCATGGTTCGTGTAGCAGATGTCGCAGCCGAGCGGCACGCCCATCAGCTTGCCGCAGAAATGGTCCTCGAGCCCCGCCCGCGTGATCTGCTTGCCGTCATAGAGATATTCCGGCCCGATGAACCCGACCACGGTGTTCACGAGCAGCGGCGAGAATTCCCGCGCCACCGCATAGGCGCGCGCCTCCAGCGTCTGCTGGTCCACCCCGTGATGGGCGCCGGCCGAAAGGCAGGAGCCCTGGCCCGTCTCGAAATACATGGCGTTTTGCCCGACCGTGCCGCGCCCGGTCGAGCGCGCCGCCTCCTCTCCCTCGCGCAGCAGCGCGAGATCGATCCCGAAGGAGGCGTTGGCGGCCTCGGTGCCGGCGACGGACTGGAAGACGAGATCGACCGGCGCGCCGGCCTCGATCAGTCCGATGCTCGTCGTGACATGGGTGAGGATGCACGATTGCGTCGGGATGTCGTGGCGGGTGATCAATTCGTCCAGCATGCGCACGAGGTCGCCGAGCAGGGCGGGCGAATCGGTGGCGGGATTGATGCCGATCACGGCATCGCCCGCGCCGTAGAGAAGGCCGTCCACCGTGGCGGCGAGGATGCCGCGCGGATCGTCGGTCGGATGGTTCGGCTGGAGGCGCACCGCGAGGGTGCCGGCGAGGCCGATCGTGTTGCGGAACCGCGTCACGACCTCGCATTTGCGGGCGACCGCGACGAGATCCTGGTTGCGCATCAGCTTGCAGACGGCCGCGGCGATCTCGGGCGTGACCGCCGGGGCGAGGGCGGCGAGGCGCGCCCTGTCGCATTCCTCGGAGAGGAGATGCTCGCGGAAGGCCCCGACCGTCATGGAGCGGATCGGCGCGAAGGCCGCGCGGTCCTGCCGGTCGAGGATGAGGCGGGTGACCTCGTCGCTCTCGTAGGGGATCAGGGGCTCGTCCACGATCTCCCCGAGCGGCAGGTCGGCGAGCGCCATGCGCGCGGCGACCGATTCCTCGAGGCTGGAGGCCGCGATTCCCGCCAGCCGGTCGCCCGAGCGCGGCGGCGTCGCCTTGGCCATCAGCTCCTTGAGATCGGCGAAGACGTAGCTCGTCGCGCCGACACTTTGACGAAAGCTCACGGGCGGGCTCCTCCGCGAGAGACACAGGAAGGGACGCTTCGGCGGCGACGTCAAGATGAGCCTCTTGCGCCCTCCCATGCCGATATGCACCTCTCGGAGCGGGAGCCCAGAGGATTTGTTCCGTGCAAGACAACCAGCAGCCCGTCGCCTATTGGCGCGTGATCCTGGCGGCCGTCCTCGATTTCCTGACCGCCTTCGTCGTCATGGGCTATCTCGTGGCCAAGGTGACCGGGAGCACCACCGAGAACGGCTTCAGCCTGAGCGGGGGGCCGGCTATCCTCTTCTTCGCGTTGGTCGTCGCCTATTTCGTGATCGGCCACCGCAGGGGAGGCACGCCCTGGCGGCGCATTCTCGGCGTGCCGCCCCGGCCTTAGGGTCTGGTCCGTCTTGCGTCAGGACCCGCGATGGAGGAGAGGCAGGGCAGGGAACGGAGGACGCCATGACATCCATCGCCTTCATCGGGCTCGGCAACATGGGCGGGCCGATGGCCGCGAATCTCGTCAAGGCCGGCCATTCGGTGCAGGGCTTCGACCTCGTCCCCGCCTCGCGCGAGGCGGCCGCGGCCGAGGGAGTCGCGAGCGCGGCGAGCGCCGTCGAGGCGGTCGCGGGCGCCGAGATCGTCGTCACGATGCTGCCGGCGGGCAAGCATGTCCGCGCGGTCTGGGCCGAGATCGTGCCGGCGGCGGAGCCGGGCGCGCTGCTCGTCGATTGCTCGACGATCGATGTCGAAAGCGCGCGCGCGGCGCACGAGCTTGCGGCCGGGCGCGGCCTGAAATCGCTCGACGCGCCCGTCTCGGGCGGGACGGTCGGCGCGAAGGGCGCGACGCTGACCTTCATGGTCGGGGGCGCGGAGGACGCCTTCCGGGCGGGCGAGCCCGTCCTCGCCAGGATGGGGCGGCGCGTCGTCCATTGCGGCGGAGCGGGCGCCGGGCAGGCCGCCAAGATCTGCAACAACATGATTCTCGGCATCACCATGATCGGCATCTCGGAAGCCTTCGTGCTGGGCGAGAAGCTGGGCCTCAGCCACCAGGCCCTGTTCGACGTGGCCTCGACCTCCTCGGGCTCGTGCTGGGCGCTCACGACCCATTGCCCGGTGCCGGGCCCGGTGCCGGCGAGCGCCGCCAATCACGGCTACAAGCCGGGCTTCGCGACCGACCTCATGCTGAAGGACCTGACGCTCTCGCAGGAAGCGGCGAGGAGCGCCGGGGCGACGACGCCGCTCGGCGCCAGGGCGGCGGAGCTGTATCGCACCTTCCAGGAGGGCGGCCATGGCGGCGAGGACTACTCCGCCATCGTCACCTATCTGCGCGGGCTCGCCTCCTGAGGGCGGAGGGGGCCGGGCCGGCCGCGGGTGTTGCGGTGATCCTACAGCCGGGGCGGGCCCGGGCCGGTACGATCCCCGGCCGCGGGCGATAGGCCCGCCTTCCGAAGCCCGGCGGAATGGCCTCCGAAAATCCTCCCCCGCTCGATCCCGCCCGCGACACGGCGAGCCTGCTTCGGCGGCTCGGCGTCCTGGTGCTGATGGTCGCGCTGCCCCTGTCCGCGGCCGCGTTCCGGGTCGGGCCCGTCGTCGCTTATGCCGTCGGCATCGTGCTCCTGGGGGTGGCCGCCTTCCTCGACAACTCGCCCCGCTTCCTGCGCGAAAGCACCCTCGCCATCGCCTCCTCTCCCGCCTTCCTGGCGGCGCTGCTGGCTTTCGGCTGGGGAGCCCTCTCGCTGGTCTGGACCCCGACGCCCGGATGGCGCCTCGCCGCGGGGCTCGGCGCCATCCTGCTCCTCGGCCTCTGCGGCATCGCCGCGCTGCCGGAGAGGATGCGCTCGGCCAATCTCTACCCGATCCCGATCGGGGCCGGCGCGCTGGCGCTCGTCGCCATCGGCCTTGCCGTTCTCTTCTGGCGCGACCAGTCCGAGGAGCGGATCCGCCAGCTCGAGCGCATGCTCGCGATCCTCGTCCTCTTCGCCTGGCCGGCCATCGCCTGGCTGCGCTCGCGGGGCCGCGATGCCGAGGCCCTCGCGCTCGCCGTCGCCACGGCCGTCGCCGCGGCGCTCGGGCCGGGCCCGGCCCCGATCCTCGCCCTCGCGGCGGGGACGCTCGCCCATCTCGCCGCCCAGCTCACGGCGCGCGCCGTGCCGGCGGTCGGGCTTCTCTTGGCCGCGGGGCTCGTCGCCTCGCCGGCGCTCCTCGCGCTCGCCCACGCCCTTCCCCTGACGCCCGAGGCGACCGCCGGCGTCGGGCGCTGGCACGGCCTCCTCCTCGACCAGCCCGCCCGCCTCCTGACCGGCCACGGCTTCGGATCCCTGCGGGCCCTGCCGGAGGCGCCCGCCTTGTTCGGCGCTCCCGCGCTCTCCCTCTGGTACGAGTTCGGCGTGGTCGGCGTGCTCGCGGTCGCGGTCGCGATCCTGAGCGCGCTGGCGCGGGTGCCCGCGCTGTTCGGGCCGCTCGCGCCGGGAATCGCGGGGGCGGGCGCGACGGCCGGGATGCTGGGAGCCTCCGGGATCGGCGGGGGCGCCCTGTGGTGGCCGGCGGCGCTCGCGACGCTGGCGCTCCTGTTCGTGGCCGCCCAGCGCGGCCGCTTCAGGACCCGCCGGCCGCGGGCGCTCGCCGATTTCGTGACGAAGGCGGGACCATGAGGATGGCGACGACATCGGCCGGAAATCCCGGTCTGCGACAAGGCGAATGAGCCCGCCGGGCAGGATCGAGCCGGATCGACGACGAGGGCCCCTGTGAGACGCCGATCGCCCCTGCGGGGTTCCCCATGAATCCGGCCCGGGAGGGCGCCGGCCTCGCCTCCGAATCGCGCGGGCCGCTGCGGCGCGCCGTGCGTAGCGCGCCGATCCGCTGGCGCATCCTCGCGATCGCGGTGATGAACTCGGCCGTGGCCCTGGTGCTGCTGGCGATGATCTGGAACGGCGCCGCGGTGCTGGGCAATGCGTGGTCGGACCTGACGCAGGTGCGCGAATCCGAGCGCTTCCTCACCTCGCTCGACGGGGATGCGGAGCGCCTGCAAAGCCTGATCCACCGCTATTTCGCGCAGAACGAGCCCGCGGTTCTCGAGAAGATCGTCGATCTGCGCGATCTCCTGATGAGCCGCCTCAGGGTCCAGGCCCGCCTCGATCCCCTGACCGCCGAGCCGGCGGAGGAGCTGACGGCCATCACCGAGCGCCTTGTCGCGGGCTTCGACGAGCTGCGCGAGGTGCGCAGCCGGATCTCCCTCGCCTATTCGAAGAAGATCGTCGATCCCGCGCGCGATATGGCGACCCTCTACGCCTCGCTCGCCGCGACCCTGCCCGACGCGGCCTCCATGGCGGTGGCGCCCCTCGACCAGTCGCGGGAAGCCTACAACGCCATGGTGCTGGCCGCGAACGCCTATTACCTCACGGGCTCCGAGGCCTCCGCCCAGGAGGCGCGCCGCAATGCCGAGCTGATCCGCAGCACGGCGCCGGACCTGCTCGCCTCACCCTACGCCGCCCAGGCGAAGGTCATGTCGGAACTGGCGCAGAAGGCCGATATCTTCACCCACGGCATTTCCGATCTCTCGGCGGGCTTCGCGGCGCAGAGCCGCCTGCTCAAGGTCGCCGTGGACGGCAGCGCCGAGGCGATGTCGGCGGCCATCGAGCGGATGAAGCGGGGAATCGGCGATCTCGAGCGCTCCGCCCAGGGCCGCTTCGACCAGACGCTCCGCGATGTCGGGGTGAGGCTCGCGATCCTCGCCGTCGCCTTCGTTGTGCTGGTGATGCTGATGGGCATGGCGATCGCGCGCAGCATCAGTGAGCCGCTGGGCTATCTGCGCGCCGACATGACGGCGATCATGGCGGGCCAGTTCGACCCCCGCATCCGCGGCCTCGACGCGCCCGACGAGATCGGCGAGATGGCCCGGGTGGTCGACGTCTTCCGCGGCAACGCGATCGCCAAGCGGCAGGCGGAGGAGGAACTCGTCGCCGCCAAGGAGAAGGCGGAAGCCTCGCTCGCCGAGATTCGCGAGATGCAGACGACGCTGATCGAATCCGAGAAGCTCGCGGCCCTCGGCGGCCTCGTCGCGGGGGTGGCGCACGAGGTCAACAATCCCGTCGGGATCAGCCTCACGGTGGCCTCCAGCCTCGCGAGCCGCAGCGACGCCTTCGCCGCCGAGATGGCCGCGGGCTCGCTCCGGCGCTCGCGGCTGGAGGAGTTCATCGCCACGACCAAGCTCGCCTCGAGCCAGCTCGTGGCCAATCTCCAGCGGGCGGCCGAGCTGATCCAGTCCTTCAAGCAGGTCGCGGTCGACCGCAGCCAGGCGGAGCGGCGCGCCTTCGACCTCAAGCTCGCCACCGAGCAGATCGCCGCGAGCCTGCGCCCCGTCATCCGCTCCTCGAAGGTCAAGCTGGTCATCGACATCCCCGACGGGATCGGGATGGACAGCTTCCCGGGGCCCCTGGGACAGATCGTCACCAATCTCCTCGTCAACGCCGTCAACCACGCCTTCTGCGACGGCCGGGAGGGCGGCATGATCTCGATCGTGGGCCGCCTCAACGGCCCCGACCAGGTGCGCATCGTCTTCCGCGACGACGGCCGCGGCATGAGCGAGGAGGTGCAGCGCCGCGCCTTCGATCCCTTCTTCACCACGCGCCGCGGCACGGGGGGGACGGGATTGGGGCTTCACATCGTCTACAATCTCGTGACACAGCGTCTCGGCGGCCGCATCGTGCTGTCCTCGGCCGAAGGGTCGGGCACGAGCTTCCTCATCGTTCTTCCGCTCCGGGCGCCGGACGAGGACGGGCGGGGAGCGGTGGCGGTCAGGGCGCCGTCCGCGAGATTGGAAAGCGTTCATGCAGGATCGTGACGATCTTCTGGTCCTGATCGACGACGAGGAAGTCCCCGCCGCGAGCGCGGCGAGCACGTGGAAGGTCGCCATCGTCGACGACGATCCGGCCGTCCACGAGGGCACCCGCTTCGCGCTCTACGATTTCCAGCTCGCCGGGCACGGGCTCGAACTGCTCTCGGCCTATTCGGGGGAGGAAGGCTTCCGCCTCCTGCGGGACAACCCGGACATCGCGGTCGTCCTGCTCGACGTCGTCATGGAGAGCGAGGCGGCGGGGCTCGAACTCGTCGGGCGCATCCGGGGCGAATTGAAGAACGAGACCGTGCGCATCATCCTGCGCACCGGCCAGCCGGGCCAGGCGCCCGAGCGCCAGGTGATCGTCGATTACGACATCAACGACTACAAGGCGAAGACGGAGCTGACCGCCGACAAGCTCTTCACGAGCCTCACCTCAGCGCTCCGCAGCTACCAGCAGCTCCAGCGCCTCGTCCAGACGAAGCGGGGCCTCGAGATCATCGTCGACGCCGCCTCGACCATGTTCGACCTCCAGTCGATGCAGCGTCTGGCGGAGGGGGTCCTCACCCAGATCGCCTCGCTCATCGAGGTCGATTGCTCCGGCATCCTCGTCCTGCGCGACGACGGGCGGCCGGACGAGCAGTTCTCGATCCTCGCAGGCTCGGGCTGCTACCGCGACTTCGTGGGCGAGGAGGAGCCCGCCACGCTGAACGAGGAGCTGATGGGGGCCGTGCGCCAGGCGCTGGAGCGGCGCCACCACGCCTTCGAGCAGCAGCGCTCGGTCCTCTATCTTCGGACCGGCAGCGGGCGAGAGGTGGTCGTCCTGCTGGAGACCGCCAAGAACCTCTCGGACACGAACAGGTCCCTGGTCGAGGTGTTCTGCTCGCGCCTCGCCATCGCCTTCGACAACGTCATCCTCTACCGCCAGCTCGAGGAGGCGAATCTGCGCCTCGAGGAGCGCGTCGCCAAGCGGACGGCGGAACTGAGGATCGCCAACCGCCGGCTCTCCGCGCAATCCTCCGAGCTGCGCCGCGCCAACCGCTTCAAGAGCGAGATCCTCGGCACCATCGCCCACGACCTGAAGAACCCGCTCGGCGTCATCATGGGGCGCTCGGAGATGCTCTGCGACCTGCTCGCGGTCCATCCGCCGCCGGTCGAATCGATGCGCAAGCAGGTCGGCCATGTCCGCGATTCCACCCGGCGCCTGACCGGCATGGTGGACGGGCTCATCCGCGACGCCATGAACGACGCCCTCGACATCGCCATCCGGCAGGATCCGATCGATCTCATGGTGCTGGTCAACGACGTGGTGGAGGCGAATCGCCCCCTCGCGGAGCGCAAGCAGCAGGACCTGACGCTTGCGGGGCCGGGGCAGCTCCACGTCTTCGGCGATGCCGAGCGGCTCTGGGAGGCGGTCGACAATCTCGTCTCGAACGCGATCAAGTATTCGCCGATGCTCGGCCGGGTCGAGGTGGCGGTGGGCGCCGAGTCGGAGGACGGCGCCTCGATCGTGGTGCGCGACAGCGGGCCCGGCCTCTCGCCCGAGGACGAGGCCCGGCTTTTCGGCCGCTTCCAGCGCCTCTCCGCCAAGCCGACCGGCGGGGAAAGCTCGACCGGGCTCGGATTGTCCATCGCCAAGCGGATCGTGGAATTGCATAAGGGGAGCATCGCGGCCTCCAACAACCAGCCGGGGCCCGGTGCGACATTTGCCATCTCGCTCAGGAAAGGCCCTTCGTGACCACGCTTCCCCGTATCTTCGTCGTCGACGACGAGGCGCCGGCCCGGGAGATGGTGGGCGACTATCTCAGGATGCACGGCTTCGCCGTCACGCTGTGCGACGGCGGCAGGAGCCTGCGCCGGTCCTTCGAGGACGCGACGCCCGACCTCATCGTGCTCGATCTCAACATGCCCGAGGAGGACGGCCTCTCGATCGTGCGCGACCTCAAGGCGAAGCACGGCACGCCCGTGATCATGCTCACGGCGACGGCGAGCCCGGTCGACCGCATCGTCGGGCTGGAGCTGGGCGCCGACGACTATCTCGCCAAGCCCTGCGAATTGCGCGAGCTGGTGGCGCGCATCCGCTCGGTGCTTCGGCGCAGCGCCGCGGCCGCGGAGGCGGCGGTGCATCCGCCGAACCGCAAGGTCAGGTTCGGCACGAAATGGCTCGATCTCGACGCGCATATCCTGCGCGACGAGAACGAGGTCGCCCATCCCCTGACCGCCTCCGAATACAACCTCCTCAAGGCTTTCGCCGAGCATCCCCAGCGCGTGCTCACGCGCGAGCGGCTGCTCGACCTCGCCTCGGCCCGCGACGAGGAGGCGTTCGACCGCGCCATCGACGTGCGCATCACGCGCATCCGGCGCAAGATCGAGCCCGATCCCAGCCATCCGACCATCATCCAGACGATCCGCGGGGCGGGCTATCTGTTCTCGCCGGATGGCCGCGAGCGCTGACCTCCGCGGGCCCGTTTGTTTCGCCCCTGCGCCCCGGCGCGAAACAATTCTCATCCGCCCGAAACCAAATCGCGACGCGACGCCGCATGCCTGAAAATCGGCCGGGCTAAACCCATCCCATCGAGAGGGCCACGAGGCCCCCAGGGGTGGCGACGATGTTCATCAAGCTTGCAGGAATCAGCGCGGCTTTGGCCGGTCTCTTCGTGGTGGCGCTGGAGGTGCCGGCCGCGCAGAGCCGCACGCCGGTCAATGCCTCCATGGACCGCGTCGCGGCGGCGCCCGCCGCTCCGACGGCGCGCCATGCGGTCGCGGAGGCCCGGGTGACCAGGGTGTCCGATTCCGAGGCCGGCCCGCAATGCCGTGGCCAGACCTGGCCCTATGTCGATCCGGCCTGCATCTCGTCGGATCGCAAGCCCGTCCGCACGATCGGGATCGAAAGGCGCGACCCGCCGGGCGGCTCCGCCCCGGCGCGCGAGCCGGCCGAGTAAGAGAGGACGCCGTGGCGGCGAGGTCCTCGCCGCCACAATACGGTCGCCCTGCCCTGCCAGGGACGTGCCCTCCCATCGGCCGGGGGGCTGCATGCATTGGTCTGACCGCGCTCTCGTCCTCGGTTGCCGGGCGCTCGGCGAGAGCGGGGTCGTCCTCGAGGCGATGACGCGCGGGCATGGCCGCCATTTCGGCCTCGTCCATGGCGGCCGCTCGCGGCGCCTCGGGCCCGTGCTCCAGCCCGGCAACACGCTCGCCGTGACCTGGCGGGCCCGGCTCGACGAGCAACTCGGCACCTACGTCGTCGAGGAGGAGGTCTCGCGGGCCGCCCGGCTCATCGCTTCGGCTGCTGCCCTGCTGGGAATGGCGACGGTGGCCTCCCATCTGCGGCTTCTCGCCGAGCGCGACCCGCATCCCGTGCTCTTCGACGCCGGCGAAGCGCTGCTCGCGCATCTCGACGACCCGCATCTGGGGCCGGCTTTGTTCGGCCTCTTCGAGCTGTCGCTCCTCGCCGAATTCGGCTTCGGCCTCGATCTCTCGGCCTGCGCGGTGACCGGTGCGGAGGAAGACCTGATCTATGTTTCGCCCAGGAGCGGCCGTGCGGTCGGCCGCCTCCCCGGCGAGCCCTATCGCGACCGGCTCCTGCCTCTCCCGAGCTTCCTGCGCGAGGGGATCGGAGCGATGCCGGGCGCGGCCGAACTCGGCGAGGCGTTCCGGCTGACCGGCTTCTTCCTGTCGGAGCATCTCTACGGCGCGCGCGGCCAGCCGCTTCCCGACGCGCGGGCACGCTATGTGGAGATGGTGACGCACATGCCTTAATGTCTCGTCAGGAAGGAGCGGAACACCTTTTCCATCAGGAGGGCGGCAAAAAAGAAACCGAGGCCGCAGCCTATCAAGTATTCCTTGTCCAGAACGGTCGATTGGTATCCCAGATAGTAAGATTCCCTCATCCATTCGACCGCATGAAGAACCGGATTCCAACTGACGACAGCGGCGGCTTGCTGGGGAAGCGCGGAGGGAATGAAGAGAACCCCGGATGTGACATACATGATTACATGGATCAGGATCAGGGGCAGCATGATCCCGGGAAGCTTGATCGCGATGACGCCGATGAACGCGCCGACTCCGAGCCCGAGCAGCAGGGTCGCCAGGAAAGCCTGGGCTGCCCCGATGGGATATTCGGGCTGAATGGGTTCTCCCAGGAAAAACAGGATCGCGGCCAGCAACGCGGCGACACAGCAAAAGGCTGCCGCCTCGAGGATGCATCGAGCTAGAATCACATCCATGTATTTGACGATGGGAAAAGCCGTCAGGGGCCTGTTATTAAGCACCGACATGGGAACAAATCGGGACATGTACCTGAAGCCGAGCGCAGGGATCAGCGCCGTTGCAAAGAACAATAGCAAGCTGTCTCCGAACGGAGCTGTTCTTCCGGCAAAGAAGAAGATCAGCAGCAGGACGACGATATGTGTGAGCGGCCATAATATGGCTATGATATATCCGAGCCCGTTTCCGAAGAAACGGGTGCGGATGTCTCTCAAGATCAGGGCCTTGAATACGCGGATCTGAACAACGAGAGCCGGGTCCCTGGATTTCGTGAGGGCCATCTGTGAATCGAGTTTCGTGACTGCGTGAGGCATGTAGCACGACGATTGCGGCGATTGCATAGCAACCCTCGCGGCGCCTGACGGGCCCTGAAGATGCTGCCGCCTCTCGCTGCCGATGGGGCCGCCCGAGCCGGATGCGGGCCTGCGCCCTCCGTCAGTCCAGCCCGAAGACGTCGGCGACGTGACGCGGCCAGGAGCCGGGCGCAAGGAAGACCGCGTCGGCCCGGAAGGTCATGCCGGCGGCCCAGGGATGGCGTGTCATCCAGGCGCGGGCGGCGCGGCGGATGCGGCGGCGCTTGGCCTCGTCGATCGCGCCGAGCGCCTCGTCCATGGCGGCGCGCGCCTTCACCTCGACGAAGGCGATCGTGGATCCACGGCGCATGACGAGGTCGATCTCCCCGCCCGCCCCCGCATAGCGGCGCGCGAGCGGGCGGTAGCCTTTCGCCATGAGCCAGAAGAGGGCCGTGCGCTCGGCGCCGAGGCCGCGCAGGAAGGTGAGGCGGCGCCGGCCTGCGGCCGTGCGCATCGCCTATTCCCCGCTTTCGCGCGCAAGGCCGAGGGCGCGGGCGTAGATGTCGCGGCGCGGCAGGCCCGTCTCGCCCGCGACGAGGGCGGCGGCGTCCTTCACGGTGTGGCGGGCGAGCGCCGCCTTCAGCTTCTCGTCGAGCCCGGCTTCCGCCTCGGCCTGGCGGGCCTCGGGCGAGGGCGGGGCGATCAGAAGCACGATCTCGCCCTTGGGCGTGGGCTCGCCCGCAAGCAGGGCAGCCAGTTCGCCGAGCGCGCCGCGCCGCACCGTCTCGTGCAGCTTGGTCAGCTCGCGGGCGATCGCGGCCGGGCGCTGGCCCAGGATCTCGGCGGCATCCTTCAGGCATTCGGCGAGGCGATGGGGCGCCTCGTAGAGGACGAGCGTGGCGGGGATGGCCGCCAGCGCTTCGAGCCGGGCGCGGCGCGGCCCCGTCTTCGCCGGCAGGAAGCCCTCGAAGAAGAAGCGGTCGGTCGGCAGTCCCGCCACCACCAGGGCGGCGAGGGCGGCCGAAGCGCCCGGAATCGGCACGACCGGCAGCGCGGCCGCGATCGCGGCCTCGACCAGCCGGTAGCCGGGATCGGAGACGAGCGGCGTGCCGGCATCCGAGACGAGCGCCAGGGACTGGCCGGCGCGCAGCCGCTCGATCATCCGGTCCCGGACCGCCTCGCCCGAATGCTCGTGGTAGGCGACGAGGGGCGTCGTGATGCCGTAATGGGCGAGCAGCGTCTTGGTGACGCGCGTATCCTCGGCCAGGATCGCATCGGCCGCCGCGAGGGTCTTGAGCGCCCGCAGGGTGACGTCGCCGAGATTGCCGATCGGCGTCGCGACGAGATAGAGGCCCGGCGCGATCGGATCGGCCTCGGCCGCGAGGCCGAAAGCCGTGAAGCTCGCGGCCTTTCGCGGAGAGGCGATCCTGTTGCCGGCGCGGGCCGTCCGGTTGTCGATCTGGCGCATCGTTCGTTCTTTTACACGATCATATCGTTCTGAAAAGCGAACTCTCTCGCCCGGAACGGAGACCGCAGCGGAATCGCCCCTCAACTCGACGAAGACCGCCCGCTCTTCTAAGTCCCGCGGGTTCAGGAGCATATGCATGAGCGCGAGCATGGCCCAATCCGCCTCGTCCGTCGACGACGACCTCCTCTACGAAGTGCGCGAGGGGATCGGGCAGATCACCTTCAACCGTCCCCGGGCGCGCAATGCCCTCACCTTCGCCATGTACGAGCGCATGGCGCAGATCGCACGCGGCGTGAAGGACGATCCCTCGATCAGGGTGCTGATCATCACGGGCGCGGGCGAGAAGGCGTTCGCCTCGGGCACCGACATCTCCCAGTTCCGGGCCTTCGAGACGCCTCGCGACGCGATCGATTACGAGGATCGCATCGAGAGCGTGCTGGGCGATCTCGAAACCTGCCCCGTGCCGGTCGTCGCCGCCATCGCGGGCGCCTGCACGGGCGGGGGCGCGGCCATCGCGGGATGCTGCGACATCCGCATCGGCACCGCCGATTCGCGGTTCGGCTTCCCGATCGCGCGCACGCTCGGCAATTGCCTCTCGATGTCCAATATCGGCCGCCTCGTCGCGCTGATCGGACCGGCGCGGGTCAAGGATCTTATCATGACCGCCCGGCTCGTCGGGGCCGAGGAGGCGAAGGCGATCGGGCTCCTCAACGAGGTCGTGCCCGACGCCGAGGCGCTGCGGGCCCGCGCCTGGGACCTCGCCCGCGCCATGAGCGGACACGCGCCCCTGACCATGCGCGCCGCCAAGGAGGCCGTCCGGCGCCTCACGCCGCGCATTCCGGCCGAAGAGGGGCAGGATCTCATCCTCTCCTGCTACATGAGCCAGGATTTCCGCGAGGGCATGGATGCCTTCCTGGCCAAGCGCAAGCCGCAATGGAAGGGCGTCTGAGCCGGACCGTGTCCTTCCTCGGCCCTTGCGGCTCGCGGCCGCTGGGTTAGGCTGCTTCCGAACCAAGGGAGACGCTCATGCCCGGCTCGGCGAGATGCATCGGGATCGTCGGCCCGTTCCAGACGGGCAAGACCTCGCTGCTGGAGGCCCTGCTGCACCGGACGGGCGGGATCGAGCGGATGGGCAAGGGGGCGGGCCGCGTCGGCGATGCCAGCCCCGAGGCGCGCGACCACGAGATGAGCACCGAGGCGAATGTCGCGACGGCCGAGTTCCTCGGCGAGCGCTTCGCCTTCGTGGATTGTCCGGGCTCGATCGAGTTCGGCCAGGACATGCGCGACGCGCTCGCGGTGATGGATGCGGCGGTGGTCGTCTGCGAGCCGGACGAGAAGAAGGTTCCCGCGCTCGGCCTGATCCTGCGCGAATTGGAGGATGCGGGCATCCCGCGCCTCCTCTTCATCAACAAGATCGACATCGCGACCCAGCCCCTGCGCGACGTGGTCGCCCTGCTCCAGCCCGCCTCGCGCACGCCGCTCCTCATGCGCCAGATCCCGATCCTCCAGGACGGGGCGACGGCCGGCTTCATCGATCTCGCGCTGGAGCGCGCCTTCCTCTACCGGCGGGGCTCGCCCAGCGAGCCGGTCGAGATCCCGGCGGCCGATCTCGGCCGCGAGAAGGATAGCCGCTTCACCATGCTGGAGCGCCTCGCCGATTACGACGACAATCTCATGGAGGACCTGATCTCCGAGATCGAGCCGGCGCGCGAGCGCGTCTTCGGCGACATCACCGCCGAGAACCGCGCGGGCCAGGTGGTCTCGGTGCTGTTCGGCTCGGCCGAGAACGAGAGCGGCATCACGCGCCTTCTCAAGGCTTTGCGCCACGACGCGCCGCGCCTCGCGGAAACCCGCGCGCGCCTCGGCGTCGCGCCGGAGGGGCCGGCCTTGGCGCAGGTCTTCAAGACCCAGCATACGGGCTTCGGCGGCAAGCTGTCGCTCGTGCGCGTCCTGCGCGGGCGCTTCGGGGAGGGGGAGGTGGTCATGGGCTCCGCCGGCGAGGCGGGCCGCATCGGCGCCGTCGTCTCGGTCTCCGGCGCCCGGACCGGACGCCTCGCCGAGGCCGGGGAGGGCGAGGTCGCGGGCTTCGCCAAGCTCGACGGTATCGGGACCGGGGAGGCGCTGGCGCGCGACAGCCGGCCCGAGGCCCTCGCCGCAGCCGTTCCTCCGCCGCCGACCTGCGCGCTCGCCCTCGGCGTTCTCGACCGCAAGGACGACGTGCGCCTGTCGAGTTCGCTCGCCAAGCTCCTGGAGGAGGATTCCTCGCTCTCGCTCGCTCATCACGCCGATCTCGGCGAGATGCGCCTGTCCGGCCAGGGCGAGATGCATCTGCGCGTCGCGCTGGAGCGCCTGGAGCGGCGCTTCCAGGTCAAGGTCTCCGCCTCCCGCCCGCGGGTCAGCTATCGCGAGACGATCCAGGCTCCGGCCTCCGCGCGCGGGCGCCACAAGAAGCAGACCGGCGGGCACGGCCAGTTCGGCGACGTCGCCATCGAGATCCGCCCGCTTGCGCGCGGGGAGGGCTTCAGCTTCGAGGATCGGATCACGGGCGGCGTCGTGCCGCGCCAATATATCGGCTCCGTCGAGGCGGGGGCGCGGGATTTCCTCCAGAAGGGGCCGCTCGGCTTTCCCGTGGTCGATCTCGCCGTCACGCTGACGGACGGCTCCTATCACAACGTCGATTCCTCCGACGCCGCCTTCCAGGCCGCCGCCCGCCTCGCCATGGCGGAGGCGCTGGCCAAGGCGCGGCCCGTGCTGCTGGAGCCCGTGCTCCAGGTCGAGATTGCCGTGCCCTCGAGCGCCACCGCCCGGGCGACGACGCTGGTCACCGGCCGGCGCGGCCAGATCCTCGGCTTCGAGCCGCGCGAGGGCTGGGAGGGATGGGACCTCGTGCGGGCCCTGATCCCGGAGGCGGAAATGGACGGCCTCATCGTCGAGCTGCGCTCGGCGACGGCCGGCATCGGCAGCTACACGGCGCGCTTCGACCATCTCGCCGAATTGACCGGCCGGCAGGCCGAGCAGGCCAGGATGCAGGCGGCGGGCTGAAGCGGAAGATCGGGGCCGAGGCGGCTGGGCCTTCCACGATCCTTTTGTTCGAGCATGACGGCGCTTCGAGGAGGCGCCGTCATGCCTTAGCGGGTTCGCCGATGATACTGCGATCGAAGCCGAATTTTCGAGAGATCCTCTTCACGATCAACGGCTCGATATTGCCTCGCATCACGCCGCATCTTGCGGCGATCACCGTCATCAACATCGTTGCGATCCTTGCGGCGGAGGAATATCCAGGCATCTTCGCGCAGATGAGTTCGATTCCGTTCACTTTGATCGGCATCGCGCTGTCCGTGTTCATGAGCTTCCGCAACAACGCCTGCTACGACCGCTGGTGGGAGGGGCGGAAGCTTTGGGGCGAGCTCGTCAATTCCTGCCGCTCCTTCGCCCGGCAGGTGTCCGATCTCGACGAGCGCCACCGGCGCTTTCTCCTGCACGGGCTTTGCGGGTTCGCCGCGGGGCTCGCCGCGAGGCTGCGGGGAGAGGACGAGATCGCGGCCATCCGGCACTGGTTCGAGGCGGCCGGGATCGAGAGCAGCCCCAATGCCACGAACGACGTCCTCGACCGCCTCGGCGGATATTGCCTGAGCCTGGTGCGGACGGGGGAATTGGGCGCGATCCGCTATTCCGTGCTCGAAGGGCGCCTCACATCGCTGTCCCACGTGCAGGGCGGCTGCGAGCGGATCACGAACACGCCCGTTCCCTTCGCCTATTCGCTCCTTCTGCATCGCACGGCGGTGATCTTCTGCGTGACCCTGCCCTTCGCCCTGGCGGGGTCCCTGGGCTGGTGGACGCTCCTGCCCGTCCTCCTGGTCGCCTATACGTTCTTCGGGCTCGACGCCCTCGGGCACCAGCTCGAGGATCCCTTCGGGATGGAGCCCAACGCCCTGCCGCTGAACGCGATCCAGCGGACCGTCCAGCGCGAATTGCTGTCGCTGCTCGGCTGCCGGGACCTGCCCGAGCCGGTCGAGGCGGAGGACTACGTGCTGCGGTAGCGGGGATCGCGGCGCGGCAGGGCCCGCATATAGCGCCGCCCTGCCGGGCGCGAGGTCCGGTTGCCGGCCGGCTTGCGGCATGATTGCCTGACGGACTCTGGATGTCACAGTCAGGGCGATCCCGCCGCCATGCGCAACGGCTCATTTCCGCCTGTCCCGACCGATCTCTCCGGGCGCCCCGGCGCCGGCGGTTCTTCGGCCGAGACGAAATTCGCCATCGGCCAGCCCGTCCACAGGCGCGAGGACCCGATTCTCGTCCAGGGCAGGGGGCGCTATACCGACGACGTCCGGGCCGAGGGCGAGGCCCATGCCGCCTTCGTGCGCAGCCCCTTCGCGCATGGGGTGATCACCTCGGTCGATCTCGAGGCGGCGCGCGCGATGCCGGGCGTGCTCGCCGTCTACGGCCCGCAGGACCTCGCCCATTACGGCGACTTCCCGAACGTGACCGCCTTCAGGAACCGCGACGGCTCGCCGATGCTGAAGCCGCGGCGCAAGCCCCTCGCGCTCGACAAGGTGCGCTATGTGGGCGATCCGGTGGCCTTCGTCGTCGCCGGGACGGTGGCCGAGGCGCGCGAGGCGGCGGAGGCGGTCGTGATCGAGGTCGAGCAGCTTCCGGCCGCCCCGACCGCCGGGGCGGCGGCGGCCGAGGGCGCCCCGCAGCTCTATGACGACATTCCCGGCAACCTCTTCCTCGATTTCCAGTATGGCGACGAGGCCCGGGTGGAGGAGGCTTTCGCCCGCGCGGCGCATGTCGCGCGGCTGCGTCTTTCGAGCCACCGCCTCGTCATCAACCCGCTGGAGCCCCGCGCGGCCATCGGCGAATGGGACCCGGCGGAGGAGAAATACACGCTGACGGCCGGCTCCCAGGGCGCCTTCGGCATGCGCAACATGGTGTCGGGGGTGCTGGGCGTCCCCAAGGAGAAGCTGCGCATCCTGACCGGGAATGTCGGCGGCTCCTTCGGCATGAAGATCGCTCCCTTCCCGGAATATATCGGCGTGCTGCATGCGGCGCGCGATCTCGGCCGGCCGGTGAGATGGACCGACATGCGCTCGGAGAGCTTCGTCGGCGATTTCCACGGCCGCGGCATCGAGGTGGAGGCGGAGCTGGCGCTCGATGCCGAGGGCCGGTTCCTGGCCCTGCGCATCGAGGGACAGGCCGATCTCGGCGCCTATCTCGCGCCGGTCGCGCCCCTCTTCGCCACGATCAACATCCCGAAGAACGCGGTCGGCGTCTACCGCACGCCCGCGCTCTCGACGCGGATGAGATGCTACCTCACCAATGCCGCGCCGGTCGGGGCCTATCGCGGCGCCGGGCGGCCGGAGGGCAACTACATCATGGAGCGGCTCGTCGAGACGGCCGCCCGCGAGATGGGGATCGATCCCGTGGCGATGCGGCGGCTGAACCATATCCGGCCGGACGAGATCCCCTACGCGACGCCGGTCGAGACGACCTACGATTCGGGCGAATACACCGCGCTTCTCGACCGGGCGCTGGACGCCGCCGACTGGGACGGCTTCGTTGCCCGCAAGGCCGGGAGCGCCGCGCGCGGCCTCCTGCGCGGGCGGGGCATCGGCCAGTACCTGGAAGTCACCGCCCCGCCCCAGAACGAGATGGGCGGCATCCGCTTCGAGGCGGACGGGACGGTGACCATCGTCACCGGCACGCTCGATTACGGCCAGGGCCACTGGACGCCCTTCGCCCAGGTGCTCTCGGCCCATCTCGGCGTGCCCTTCGAGGCGATCCGCCTGCTCCAGGGCGATTCCGACCAGCTCGTCGCCGGGGGCGGGACGGGCGGCTCGAAATCCATCATGGCGAGCGGGGCCGCGATCATCGAGGCGTCGCGCGAGGTGATCGAGAAGGGCCGCGCCGTCGCCGCCGAGCTGCTGGAGGCCGGCATCGGCGATATCGAGTTCGGGGACGGCCGCTTCACCATCGCCGGGACGGATCGCAGCATCGGCATCATGGAACTCGCCGCCCGGCTCCGGCAGGGCGTCGCGCTTCCCGAGGGCGTGCCGCGCTCGCTCGACGTGCGGCACATCCACAAGCTCTCGCCCTCGGCCTATCCGAACGGATGCCACGTGGCCGAGGTCGAGGTCGACCCGCAGACGGGCACGGTGCAGGTCGTGCGCTACGTCATGGTCAACGATTTCGGCACGATCGTGAATCCGCTTCTGGTGGAGGGCCAGCTCCATGGCGGCGTCCTCCAGGGGATCGGCCAGGCGCTCCTGGAGCGCACGGCCTATGACGAGGAGGGTCAGCTCGTCTCGGGCTCGTTCATGGACTACGCCCTGCCGCGCGCCGAGGACGCGCCGCCCTTCGTCTTCGAGAGCCGTCCCGTTCCCGCCACCACCAACCCGCTCGGCGCCAAGGGCTGCGGGGAGGCCGGATGCGCGGGCGCGCTGCCCTCGGTCATGAACGCGCTCGTCGATGCGTTGCGCGAGGTCGGGGTGGAGGAGTTCGACATGCCGGCGACCCCGGCCCGCGTCTGGGCGGCTATCCGGGCCGCGCGCGAAAAGAGGCCGCGCTGAAGCGCGGCCTCGGCATCGTCACAGGCCCCAATAGGGCGTGACGCCGTAATAGGAATGCAACTCGCGCTCCTTGTCGCGATCCTGCCATTTGTAGTCGTCGTTCTTGTAGAAATCCGGCGCGCCCTTGAGCTGGTCGGCCGTGAGGTCGGTCTTGTAGCCGCCGAGACTGGTATTGTAGTCGAGCTTGCTCCAGGGGACGGTGTAGTCCTCCTCCCCGAGCCCCAGGAAGCCGCCGAACCCCATCACGGCATAGGCGACCTGGCCGCTTTTCTTGTCGATCATCAGGCGCTTGATCCAGCCGATATGCTGGTCGTCGACGCCATAGACCTCTGTTCCCTCGACGCGGTCGCTTTCGATCAGGGGATGCGTCGGGCTCTCCGAGCCGGGCGCCTCGCTGCGGGTCTCCGCGGACAATTGGGTCATGGACCCCTCCTCTTTCCGGTATGACAAGGCAACGATTCCCCGGGCTCGAAGGTTTCCGGGTGCTTGCGGCCACCTATATCGGCCCCATGGCTTCGCGCGCGGCCGATCTCCTCACCCTGACGCCCCAGGGCCTCTATTGCCCGGCGGGCGGCTTCCATGTCGATCCGGTCCGGCCCGTCGAGCGGGCGCTGATCACGCACGGCCATTCCGACCATGCCCGGTTCGGCCATCGCCACGTCATGGCGACGCGCGAGACGCTCGCCATCATGGCCATCCGCTACGGCGCGGATTTCGCGGGGACGACCCAGGAGGCGGTGCCGGGCGAGGTGGTGCGGATCGGGGGCGCGAGCGTCTGCTTCGTGCCCGCCGGGCACGTGCTCGGCTCGGCCCAGATTCTCATCGAGCAGGGCGCCTGCCGCGGGCAGGGAGCGTGCCGCCTCGTCGTCTCGGGAGACTACAAGCGCGGGCGCGATCCGACCTGCCTGCCCTTCGAGCCGGTTCGCTGCGACGTCTTCATCACCGAGGCGACCTTCGGTCTGCCGGTCTTCCGCCATCCCGATGCGCGGGACGAGGTGGCGAAGCTTCTCGAGTCCGTGGCCTTGTTTCCCGACCGGACCCATCTCGTCGGCGCCTACGCCCTGGGCAAGGCGCAGCGCGTCATGGCGCTCCTGCGCGAGGCGGGCTATGGCGAGCCGATCCGGCTCCACGGCGCGATGGAGCGCCTGACCGAGTTCTACAAGGCCGAGGGCATCGCGCTCGGCGAGACGCCGAAGGTCGCGGCCGATCGGGCGGTCAAGGGCATCGTCATCTGCCCGCCCTCCGCCATCCAGGACCTCTGGGCGCGGCGCTTTGCCGATCCCGTCACCGCCTTCGCCTCGGGCTGGATGCGGGTCCGCGCCCGTGCCCGCCAGAAAGGCGTCGAGCTGCCGCTCGTGATCTCCGATCATTGCGACTGGGACGACCTCTGCCGCACCATCGCCGAGACGCAGGCGGAGGAGGTCTGGGTGACCCATGGCCAGGAGGATGCGCTCGTCCATTGGTGCCGGAGCCGGGGCATCCGGGCGCGGCCGCTGAACCTCCTGGGCTATGGCGACGAGGAAGCCGACGCGGCGGGGGAGGGGGGATGAAAGGCTTCGCCCGCCTCATCGACCGGGTCGGCTACGAGCCGCGCCGCAACGCCAAGATACGGCTGATCGCGGATTATTTCCGCCGGACGCCCGATCCCGAGCGCGGCCTCGCGCTTGCGGCGCTGACGGGCTCGCTGAGCTTCCGCCATGCCAAGCCGGGCATGGTGCGCGGGCTCGCCATGGAGCGGATGGACCCGGTTCTGTTCCGGCTGTCGCGCGACTATGTCGGCGACACCTCCGAGACCGTCGCGCTGATGTGGCGGCCTCCCGTCTCCCCCGGAAACGGGGAGGGGGACGGCCCGCGCCTGTCGGAAGTGGTGGCGGGCCTCGCCCAGACGGGCAAGGTCGAGCTGCCCGCCCTGATCGCCTCCTGGCTCGACCAGCTCGACGAGACCGGCCGCTGGGCGCTTCTCAAGCTCATCACGGGCGAATTGCGCATCGGCGTCTCGGCGCGGCTCGCCAAGACCGCCGTGGCGGGCCTCGGCGAGGGAATCGCGCCGGACGATGTCGAGCATGTCTGGCACGGCCTCGCCCCCCCCTACGAGGAGCTTTTCGCCTGGGCGGAGGGGCGGGCGGCGCGTCCGTCGAGCCTCGATCCGGCGCCGTTCCATCCACCCATGCTCGCCCATCCGGTCGAGGAGGAGGATTTTGGCCGGCTCGACGCGGCCGAGTTCCGGGCGGAATGGAAATGGGACGGCATCCGCCTCCAGGCGGTGGCGGGCCGCGACCGTGAAGGCCGGCTCGTGCGGCGCATCTATTCGCGCACGGGAGAAGACGTTTCCGGCGCCTTTCCCGATCTCGTCGAGGCGCTGGATTTCGAGGGCGCGCTCGACGGCGAGCTGCTCATCGTCAGGGACGGCCGCGTGCAGAGCTTCAACGTGCTCCAGCAGCGCCTGAACCGGAAGAGCGTGACGCCGCGCATGCTCGCCGACTATCCCGCCCATCTGCGCGTCTACGATGCGCTGGTCCTCGGCGGCGAGGATCTGCGGGAGCGCAGCTACGATGAGCGCCGCGCCCGGCTCGAGGCGTTCGTCGCGGGGCTCGGGGAGGCGCGCATCGACCTGTCGCCGCGGATCCCCTTCGCGGATTGGGACGAGCTGGCGGCGGCGCGCGCCGATCCGGCCTCGGCCGGGGCGGGCGCCGATGCCGAGGCGATCGAGGGCTGCATGATCAAGCGCGGCTCCTCGCCCTATCTTCCCGGCCGGCCCAAGGGGCCCTGGTGGAAATGGAAGCGCGAGCCCTATCTCGTCGATGCCGTGCTGATGTATGCGCAGCGCGGCTCCGGCCGGCGCTCCTCCTATTATTCGGATTTCACCTTCGGCTGCTGGCGCGATGGGCCGGGGGGGCCGGAGCTGGTGCCGGTCGGCAAGGCGTATTTCGGCTTCACCGACCAGGAGCTGTTGCAACTCGACCGCTTCGTCCGCAACCATACCGTCCAGCGCTTCGGCCCGGTGCGGGAGGTGGAATACGGGCCGGATCGCGGATTGGTGCTGGAAGTCGCCTTCGAGGGCATCCAGCGCTCGGCCCGCCACAAATCGGGTCTCGCCATGCGCTTCCCGCGCATCCACCGCATCCGCTGGGACAAGCCCGCCGGCGAGGCCGACCGCCTCGACGCCCTGGAGAAAATCCTCGCCAAGGGAGAGACCGAGATGCATCCGAAGAGAGGGGAGGTCCCGGCATGAGCCGCATCGCCGTCGAGCCCGTCGCGGCGGGGGAGGTCACGCGCCAGGCGGCGGCCCGGATCGCGGTCGAGACGCATGGGCCGGGCTTCACGGAGCTGACCGAGGCGGTCCGCCGCTTCGTCGCCGGAAGCGGCATCCGGACGGGGTTCGCGACGCTGTTCTGCCGCCACAGCTCGGCCTCCCTCCTGATCGGGGAGAATGCCGATCCCGACGTGCGGCGGGACCTCTTGATGGCGCTCGACCGGCTCGCTCCGCGCCATGCCGGCTATGTCCACGACGCCGAAGGGCCGGACGACATGCCGGGCCATATCCGCGCCATGCTGACGGGGGCTTCCCTCGCCGTTCCGATCCTGGAAGGACGCCTTGCGCTCGGGACCTGGCAGGGACTGTTCCTCGCCGAGCACCGCGACGCGCCGCACCGGCGCGAGGTGCTCGTATACCTTTCCGGAGGGTAACTTCTTCTGCGCCCATGACGATGGGTGTAAAGGATTCTATGGTGAGCGAAGACACAACGAGACCGCCCCCTTCGGGCGGCGATCCGGCATGGGAGACGCCGACGTTGCAATCCAGCGTCAGGATCATCATCGTCGACGATCATCCGCTCTTCCGGGAGGCGTTGCGGCGCGCGCTCGAGACCATCCTGCCTCAGGCGGAGGTGGCCGAATGCGCGGGGCTCGATCCGCTCCAGGAGGCGCTCGGGCGCTCCCGCGAGGTCGATCTCGTGCTGCTCGACCTTACCATGCCGGGCGTCCAGGGCTTCTCGGGGCTGATCTACCTGCGGGCGCAATATCCCGAGATTCCGATCGTCATCGTCTCGGCGACCGAGGAGCCGGAGGTGATCCGGCGCGCGATCCATTTCGGCGCCTCGGGCTTCATCCCGAAATCCCTCGATCTCGACGGCATCGGCAATGCCGTCCGCACGGTCCTCTCGGGCGATATCTGGGCGCCGCCGGATGTCGATCTCGACCATGCCGACGACCGCGAGACCTCCGACCTCGTGCGCCGGCTCGGCCGGCTGACGCCACAGCAGATGCGCGTCCTGATGATGCTGTCGGAGGGCCTGCTCAACAAGCAGATCGCCTACGAGCTGGGTGTCTCGGAGGCGACCGTGAAGGCCCATGTCTCGGCCATTCTCCAGAAGCTCGGCGTCGACAGCCGCACCCAGGCGGTCATCGTCGCCGGCCGGATCGGCGCGACGGGCCGGGCGGGCGGATAGGGATTACGGCCGGATCTCGCCGAGGGACCAGGGCAGGTCCTCCCCGCCGCGGAAGATCACCACCTCGTCCCCGGCGACCGGCACGGCCTTCGGCATGCGGCCGGGGCGCCGGTGCAGCGTGATCGTGCCCTCGTTGAGGGGCAGGCCGTAGAAGCGCGCGCCGTTGAGCGAGGCGAAGGCTTCGAACTTGTCGAGCGCGCCTTCCTCGTCGAAGACCTGGACGTAGCATTGCAGCGCGCTCGCCCCGACGAAGACGCCGGCCGCGCAGCATTCCGCCTCCTTGCGGAGGCGCGGGTGGGGCGCGGTGTCGGTGCCGATGAAGAAGCAGGCCTCCCCCGAGGTCGCCGCCTTGCGCAGGGCGAGGCGGTGGCGCTCGCGCTTGGCGATGGGCAGGCAATAGAGGTGCGGGCGCAGCCCGCCCTGGAAGATCGAGGTGCGGTTGATGACGAGGTGATGGGGCGTGATCGTCGCCGCCGCCCGGCCGGCATGGGCGCGGACGATGTCGAGCGTCTCGGCGGTCGTGGCGTGCTCGACGACGATGCGCAGCCCCTGGTGGCGCGCGAGCAGCGGCAGCATCTCCGATTCCATGAACACCGCCTCGCGGTCGAAGATGTCGACCTGCGGATCGGTCGTCTCGCCGTGGACGAGGAGCTTCATGCCGATGCGCTCCATGCGCTCGAGCACGGGGGCGAGTGCCGCGATGTCGGTCACGCCGGAATGCGAGTTGGTCGTCGCGCCGGCCGGATAGAGCTTCGCGGCGACCCAGATGCCTTCCGCCCAGCCGCGCTCGATATCGTCCGGCGAGGTCGCGTCGGTGAGATAGCAGGTCATGAGCGGCTCGAAATCGCACTCCTCCGCCCGCGCGGCGAGGATGCGCTCGCGATAGGCGGCCGCCATGGCCGAGGTCGTCACCGGCGGCACGAGGTTCGGCATGACGATGCCGCGCCTGAACTGCGCCGCGGTGAAGGGCAGGACGCTCGCCAGCATGTCGCCGTCGCGCAGATGGACGTGCCAATCGTCCGGGCGGCGGATGGTGATCGCCTCGCGCGCCTCCGGCTGTGGAGCGGGAGGAGCGCCGAAGATCGTCTCGACAGTCATGAACTGGCCTCGCCTCGTGCAAGATCGGAAACCGGAATCCCGGCCGCGGGGCCGCCGGGCTCGGCCTCCCGCGGCCCATAGGTGCGGAAAGCCTGGACGACGCGGGCGATCTCGTCCTCGGGCAGCAGGACGGGCTCGCCGATGCCGAGCGCCAGCGCATATTGCCGGCACAGCGTCTCGACCTCGACGGCGAGCCACAGGGCGCGCGCGAGGCTCGGGCCGGCGGTGATCATGCCGTGATTGGCGAGGAGGCACGCCTGCCGGTCCTGCAGCGCCTCCAGCGCCGCGTCCGACAGCGCCTGCGTGCCGAAGGTCGCGTAGCGGGCGCAGCGGATGGTCGGGCCGCCGGCGGCGGCGATCATGTAATGGGCGGCGGGGATGTCGCGCCGGCAGATGGCGAAGGCCGTCGCATGCGGCGGATGGGCGTGGACGACGGCGCCGATCTCCGGGCGGGCCGCCAGGATGTCGCGGTGGAAGCGCCATTCGGACGAGGGCGCGAGGCGGCCCAGGGCGGTCCCGTCCATGCCCATTCTCACGATGTCCTCCGGCCGGAGCGCCTCGCAGGGAATGCCGGAGGGCGTGACCAGCAGTCCCTCGCCGAAGCGCACCGAGACGTTGCCGGAGGTGCCCTGGTTCAGGCCGGAGGCGTCGAGGCGGATCATCGCCTCGACGATAGCCGCGCGGATCGCCGCCTCTTCGTTCACGGCTCCATCCCCAGCCGCCAGTCGATAGGAGCGAGACCCCGGCTTTCCAGCCACTGATTCGCCCGGCTGAAGGGCCGGGAGCCGGGGAAGTCGCGGGCGCGGTTGAGCGGGGAGGGATGGCCGCTCTCGATCACGAGATGCTTCGTGCGGTCGATCAGGGGCGCGCGGCTGTGCGCGGGCCCTCCCCAGAGCAGGAAGACCACGGCCGGCCGGCCGGCCGAGACGGCGGCCACCGCCTCGTCCGTGAGGGCCTGCCAGCCGATCTTCATGTGGGCGCCGCTCTGGCCGACGAGGGTGGTGAGCGCGGCGTTGAGAAGCAGCACGCCCTGCCTCGCCCAGGAGGTCAGGTCGCCGCTCTTCGGCACCGGGCCGCCGAGATCGTCGGCGAGTTCCCGCAGGATCACCTTCAGCGAGGGCGGCAGCGAGTGCTTGCCCCGGAAGGAGAAGGCGAGGCCGTGCGCGTCGCCGCGGCGCGGATAGGGGTCCTGCCCGAGGATCACGACCTTCACATGGTCGAGCGGCGTGAGGGTCAGGGCGCGGAAGATGTCCTCGGGCGGCGGCGCGATCTCGGCTCCAGCGGCGATCTCGGCATCGAGCCGGGCCGCGATCCGGTCGGCCGCGCCCGAGGCGAAGAAGGCGAGTTCGCGCCAGCCGGCCGCTTCCGGCCCGGCCCGAAATCGCGCGAGCGCGGAAGTCACCGGACCCTTCTCCTGTTCCATCGCATCCTCCGGCGGCGCGCCTTCCGTCTTCCCGAAAGTCGGGGCGAGGGCAAGGCCGCGCTCCTTGACGCGGGGCCGGGTGGGCCTTAGGAAGCGGATATCGAGCGTGGGCGAGCCGTCCGCGCTCATCGTCGTTTGGATGCGTGCCCATGGCTTCGCGTCCAGGCATCCCGCCACAGCTGCAAAGAAGCCCGGCCCGCGCATCGCGATGCGCCCGAGCCGGGGATCGAACACGGAGAGAACGATGTTCGCAGTGATCAGGACGGGCGGCAAGCAGTTCCGCGTTGCCGCCGGCGATACCATCACGGTTCCGAAGCTCGCCGCCGAGGCCGGCGCCACGGTCACCTTCGAGGAGGTGCTGATGCTCTCCCGCGAGGGCGGGGTCGAGGTCGGCGCGCCCTGCATCGAGGGCGCCTCGATCTCGGGCGAGGTGGTCGCGCAGGCCCGCGGCCCGAAGGTCATCGCCTTCAAGAAGCGCCGCCGGCAGAATTCGCGCCGCAAGCGCGGACACCGCCAGGACCTCACGGTCGTACGGATCGGGACCATCGCCTGAACGGCGGCTCTCGGGGAGACCCCTGAGGCGATCGGACCGGCCGGGGACGGGTGATTTTCCGCACCGACTCGGCTAAAGGGATATTCGAGTTTCGAGGTTCAAGTCATGGCACACAAGAAAGCGGGCGGCTCCTCGCGCAACGGGCGCGATTCCGACGGCCGCCGCCTCGGCGTCAAGAAGTTCGGCGACGAGCGCGTCATCGCCGGCAACATCATCGTGCGCCAGCGCGGCACGAAGTTCCATCCGGGCGTGAATGTCGGCATGGGCAAGGACCATACCCTCTTCGCGACGACGGAGGGCCGCGTGCGGTTCCTCACGAAAGCCGGCCGAGCTTTCGTAGACGTGGTTCCCGCCCAAGAGGCGGCCGAGTAGACGGCGGAGACCTGTTGCCTCCGCCGGGTGTCGCACAGACCCGGGCGGATCGCATGAGAGGGACCTCGCAAGGTTCATCCGATCCGAAGGGGAGGTGGGGCACCGCCTCCCCTTTGTCGTTCGGCCGGGCGCCAGCCCTGCCGCAGATCGGAGAAGAGCGATGTTTCCCGACCTGACCAGGGATGACGTGTTCCGGCTCGAGACCCGGCGGCTCTGGCTTCGCTGGCCGCGCGCCGCCGATGTTCCCGCCCTCCTGCGCCTCGCCGGCGAAAAGGCGGTGGCCGAGATGACCGCCCGCATCCCCCATCCGCTCGCGGAAGAGGACGCGACGGCATTCGTGCTGGAGAGCCGGCGGGCCAATATGGAGGGGCAGGCGCTCGTCATGGCGATCACGCCCCGCGCGCAGCCCCGCTCGCTGATCGGCACCGTCTGGATCCGGGCCGGCGAGGAGGCTGGGCGGCCCCGTCTCGGCTATTGGCTCGGCCGTCCCCATTGGGGCGAGGGGTTCGCCACCGAGGCCGCGCAGGCGATGGTGGATGCGTTCTTCGCCTATACGGAAGGCGGGGAATTGACCGCCGCGGCGCGGATCCCGAACCCGGCCTCGCGGCGGGTCCTGGAGAAGTGCGGCTTCTCGCCGGCCGGCACGGGCCTCATGCCCTTCCCGGCGCGGGGAGCGGTCCTTCCGGTCGAGCGCTTCCGCCTGGATCGGCGGGGTTGGCGCAGCTTCGAGGACCGTTCGACCATGGCCTTCGTGCCGCGGCTCGAGCCCGGGCAGGCGGCGCTGCATCCCTAGCGCATTTTCTTTCCGCGGGGCGGGTCCGCCCCGCGGAAAAATCCTTATACCTCTGCGTCATGAAATTTCTGGACGAAGCCAAGATCTTCATCGCCGCGGGGGCGGGCGGCAACGGCTGCGTCGCCTTCCGGCGCGAGAAGTTCATCGAGTTCGGCGGGCCCAACGGCGGCGACGGCGGCAAGGGCGGCGACGTCTGGGCGGAGGGCGTCGAGGGGCTGAACACGCTCATCGACTATCGCTACCAGCAGCATTTCAAGGCCGGGCGCGGCCAGCACGGCATGGGCCAGAACCGGGCGGGCCATGCGGGCGCCGATGTCGTGCTGAAGGTGCCCGCCGGCACCGAGATCCTCGACGAGGAAGGCGAGGAATTGATCGCCGAGATCATGGAGGTCGGCCAGCGGGTGAAGCTGTTGACGGGCGGCAACGGCGGCTTCGGCAACGCGCATTTCAAGTCCTCGACCAACCGGGCGCCGCGCCGGGCCAATCCGGGCCAGCCGGCGCAGGAGCGCTGGATCAGGCTGCGGCTCAAGCTGATCGCCGATGCCGGGCTCGTCGGCCTGCCCAATGCCGGCAAGTCCACCTTCCTCGCCGCCGTGACGGCCGCGAAGCCCAAGATCGCCGATTATCCCTTCACGACGCTCCATCCGGGCCTCGGCGTCGTGCGGGCGGACGGGCGCGAATTCGTGCTCGCCGACATTCCCGGCCTGATCGAGGGCGCCCATGAGGGGGCGGGGCTCGGCGACCGCTTCCTCGGCCATCTCGAGCGCTGCCGCGTGCTGCTGCATCTCGTGGACGGCACGCAGGAGGACCCGGCGGAAGCCTATCGCGTCATCCGGGAGGAACTCTCCGCCTATGGCGGAGGGCTCGACGAGAAGCCCGAGATCGTCGCCCTGTCGAAGGCCGACGCCCTGGAGCTGGAGATGGCGGAGGAGCGCCTCGCGGCGCTCGCGGCGGCTTGCGGCACGACCCCGCTTCTCCTTTCCTCCGCCTCCGGCCTCGGCGTCGAGGAAGCGCTGCGCTTGCTCTTCGCCCGCATCGCCGGCGCCCGGCGGGAGGAGAAGGAGGCGGCGGAGCCGGATACGAGCTGGCAACCCTGACAGGGGTCTCAGCCCTCCGCCGCGACCTGTCCCGCCTCGGCCATCATCCGCGCCCGCGCCGAGAGGCGCTCGGTCTCGCTCTTGAGCTGGCCGCAGGCGGCGAGGATGTCGCGCCCGCGCGGCGTGCGGACGGGCGAGGCATAGCCGGCCCGGAAGACGATCTCCGAAAAGCGCTCGATCCGGTCCCAGTCCGAGCATTCGTAGCGCGTGCCGGGCCAGGGATTGAAGGGGATCAGGTTGATCTTGGCCGGGATGCCCCGCAGCAGCCGCACCAGCTCGCGCGCATCGGCGTCGCTGTCGTTGACGCCCTTCAGCATCACGTATTCGAAGGTGATGCGCCGCGCATTCGAGAGGCCCGGATAGGCGCGGCAGGCATCGAGGAGCTGTGCGATCGGGTATTTCTTGTTGAGCGGCACCAGCTCGTTGCGCAGGTCGTCGCGGACGGCGTGGAGCGAGATGGCGAGCATCGTGCCGGCGCGCTCGCCCAAAGCCGGCAATTCGGGCACGACGCCGGAGGTCGAGACCGTGATCCGGCGGCGCGAGAGCGTCAGGCCCTCGTGGTCGCTCATCACCTCGGCCGCCGCGACGACATGGTCGAGATTGTAGAGCGGCTCGCCCATGCCCATGAAGACGATGTTGGTGATCGCCCGCTCACCTTCGGCCGGGATCAGGCCGTCCGTGGGCCGCGTGCCGCCGGGCCAGTCGCCGAGCCGGTCGCGCGCGACGACGAGCTGGGCGGCGATCTCGGCCCCCGACAGGTTGCGGACGAGCCGCTGGGTGCCGGTATGGCAGAAGGAGCAGGTCAGCGTGCAGCCGACCTGCGAGGAGACGCAGAGCGTGCCGCGGTCGCTCTCCGGGATGTAGACGCACTCGATCTCGGCGGGCTTGCCCCCGCGATCGGCCGGATGGGCCGGCATGCGCAGCACCCATTTGCGGGTGCCGTCCTTCGAGACCTGCTCCGCCGCGATCTGCGGGCGGGCGAGGGTCGAGGTCTCGGCGAGGCGTAGGCGGAGCGCCTTGCCGACATTGGTCATCTCGTCGAAATCGCCGATGCCCCGACTGTAGATCCAGTGCCAGAGCTGGCCCGTCCGCATGCGCCATTCGCGCTCCGGCACGCCGATCGCCGCGAGATGGTCGCGCAGCCCCGCGCGGGTGAGGCCGACGAGCGAGGGGAGGGCGGCGGGAGCGCGGGGGACGAGCGCCCCCGCGCCCGGCGGCGCGACCGGGGCGGAAGGAAGAGGGATCATGGCAAGGGGTCTGGCGGCCGGAGCGCCGCCGGCCGGATCGTCCGGGATCAGATTCCAGCCGCCATGGCGGCGGGCTCGACCGAGGAGAGCTGGCTCTCGGCCGCGGCGCGCTCCTGGCCGGCGGGGTTCCTGACGCGATATTGGAACTCGCCGCTGGGGGTGGCCGGCATCAGGCGCACGATCTCGTAGACTGTGTTGCCGGCCGGATCGGGATAGCGGGCCGCCATGCGGACCTGCTGACCCACCCGGAAGCGGTGCTCTGCCATGGACCTCAACTCCTCTACCGGGCATGCCCTGTGGAAGGGGCATGCCAAAGACGGGATGCTCCGCCGTGGCGGGGCCGGGCGGAGCTGAAGGCCCCGGC
>NZ_DAOLAJ010000034.1:0-2010 GCF_035325185.1 Enterovirga sp.
TCATCTTCAGCGAGCGGCCGGTCATGATGTTGTCGAGCGTCGACATGCCCTTGAAGAGCGCGACGTTCTGGAAGGTGCGCCCGATGCCCCCGCGCGCGGCCTCCGAGGGGCGCATCCTGCCGCGGCGCCGGCCCTTGAAGGTGATGGCGCCCTCGGTCGGGTGGTAGAAGCCGTTGATGCAGTTCAGCATCGAGGTCTTGCCGGCGCCGTTCGGGCCGATGATGGCCCGGATCTCGCCCTTGCGGATGTCGAAGGAGACCTCCGTCAGCGCCTTGACGCCGCCGAAGGCGAGCGAGACGTTCTCGACCGCGAGGATCGCCTCTCCCGGCGCGACGGAGGTCCGATCCTCGGAACGGACGGCATCAGGGCGATCGCTCAAGGAAGGGCACCCCCGGCAGGCGGATTCGGACGATCCGGCATCTTCGAATCCGTTTTGCCTCCAGGCAAGGGGAGCGCCTGAGACTCGGGGGCGATCGGGCGAAACACGTGGCCGGTCGTCCCCTTGTCATTCCCGGCGGCCCGAAGGGTCGGGAAGGGAATCCGGAGCCGCCCGCGAGCCCTCGTGGATCCCTTTCCCTCCATTTCGCTCCGGTCGGTGACGGCAGGGAGGACGCTTCATCCGATTGCCCTGGGCCGGGCGCCCCTCTTGTGGATGAGAACAAATCGTGTACATTGCCCTTGCGGGGCGGCGTTGAGTCCGGTCTCCGCCGCTGTCATAAGGGCCTCCCTCATGTCGTCAGCTCTGCGCCTCGTCGAGAAACCCCCCATGGACAAGACCAAGGCGCTGGATGCGGCGCTCTCCCAGATCGAGCGCGCCTTCGGCAAGGGCTCGATCATGCGGCTCGGCAAGGCGGAGAAGGTTGAGATCGAGACCATCTCGACGGGCTCGCTCGGGCTCGACATCGCCCTCGGCGTCGGCGGCCTGCCGCGGGGGCGCGTCATCGAGATCTACGGGCCGGAAAGCTCGGGCAAGACGACGCTCGCCCTGCACACGATCGCGGAGGCCCAGAAGAAGGGCGGCGTCTGCGCCTTCGTGGATGCGGAGCACGCGCTGGACCCGGTCTATGCCCGGAAGCTCGGCGTCAAGCTGGACGATCTCCTCATCTCCCAGCCCGATACGGGCGAGCAGGCGCTCGAGATCTGCGACACCCTGGTGCGTTCGGGCGCGATCGACGTGCTGGTGGTCGATTCGGTGGCGGCGCTGACGCCGCGGGCCGAGATCGAGGGCGAGATGGGCGACGTGCAGCCCGGCTCGCAGGCGCGCCTGATGAGCCAGGCGCTCCGCAAGCTCACCGGCTCGATCGCGCGCTCGAAGGCGATGGTGATCTTCATCAACCAGATCCGCATGAAGATCGGCGTGATGTATGGCTCTCCCGAGACCACGACGGGTGGCAACGCGCTCAAGTTCTATGCTTCCGTCCGCCTCGACATCCGCCGCGTCTCGACCTTGAAGGACCGCGACGAGGCGATCGGCAATTCGGTCCGCGTCAAGGTCGTCAAGAACAAGGTCGCTCCTCCCTTCAAGCAGGTCGAGTTCGACATCATGTTCGGGGAGGGCATCTCGAAGGCGGGCGAATTGATCGACCTGGGCGTCAAGGCCGGAATCGTGGAGAAATCGGGTTCCTGGTTCTCCTTCGACAGCCAGCGGCTCGGCCAGGGCCGGGAAAATGCCAAGGCCCTCCTGCGCGACAACCCGGAGATCGCGCTTCGCATCGAGCAGGCCATCCGCCAGAATGCGGGCCTTCTCGCCGACCGGATCCTGGAGAACGCGACCCCGACCGAGGAGGATCTCGACGACGGGGCGCCGTAGCGCATCTGCGCGGCGGGGCATTGCCCGGCCGCGTCCGGCAGCCTATGAGGGGCGCCCCGTTGGGGCGTCGCCAAGTGGTAAGGCAGCGGTTTTTGGTACCGCCATTCGGAGGTTCGAATCCTCCCGCCCCAGCCACCCGCGCGGTTGCGGTGGCTTGGTCTTCTTCTCACGTCTGGCACAGGCTGGCGGGAACGGCTATC
>NZ_DAOLAJ010000034.1:2020-12251 GCF_035325185.1 Enterovirga sp.
GACGGGTACCCGCCGCAAGGCGGCGGATCGCCGGGTGGGCGCCCCGAATTCGGAGATGGCGGAGAATGTCGGAGATCAAGCGGATCGAGGTCGGCCCTCGCATGAGCCAGGCGGTCGTGTATGGCGACACCGTCTATCTCGCCGGGCAGGTGGCGCAGGGAAAGGCCGGCGCCTCTGTCGGGGAGCAGACGAAGGACGTTCTCGCCAGGATCGACGCGCTGCTCGCAACTGCGGGGAGCGACAAGACGAAGCTCCTTTCGGCCACGATCTGGCTCACCGATATGGGACGCTTCGCCGAGATGAACGCGATCTGGGACGCTTGGGTGGCGCCCGGCTGCACGCCGGCGCGGGCCTGCGTCGAGGCGAAGCTCGCCTCGCCCAGCTATGACGTCGAGATCGCGGTGATCGCCGCCCGCTGACGCATCCCGGTTCGGGAGACATCCGATCAGTTCTTCCACGCCGTCCTGTCCGGTCGGCCCGCGCGGGGCCGAGGATTCCTCCGCGGACATCGAATCGCGGCCGCTCCCGGCTCCTCAGGCCCGCGGGCGGCCGGATGTGCCGCCCATGATCGAATATGCGATGAGCCTCGACGAGCGGCCGGGTGCAGGCGGCCTGCCGTGGCTGCGCCGTCTGCTGCCACCTTTCCTGCGCGGCGGAGCCAGGATCTCGCCGCGCGACTTTCCCGGCTTCGACGCGGAGGCCTATCTGCGGGAGAATCCCGATGTTGCGGCTTCGGGGATCCCGGCTCTCGCGCATTTCGCCAAGGAGGGCTGGATGGAGGGGCGCCGCCTCTCGCCCCGGCTCGACGCGCGGCAATATCTCACCGCCAATGCGCATGTGCGCCACGTCCTCCTCGATATCCAGCGGCGGCGCGGCGCGCTGCCGCCCGCGGTGCGGGGGGACGAACGGCTGCGTCCGGGCATTCTCCTCGTCGGTTATGTCGAGGCGGGGCTCGGCCTCGGCGAATCGTCGCGGGGCCTTGCCCGCGCCCTGGCGCAGGCCGGCCTGCCCTTCGCGATCCATCCCTACAACCTCGCCGTGGAGGATCGCTTCGTCGGGCCCTTCATGCCGGAGCGCTACGACAAGGCCGGCCGCTACGAGGTCACGCTCTTCGAGGCGAATGGCGACCATCTCGACGCCTTCCTCGAGCAGTTCGGCCGTCGGGCGCAGGGGAGCCACAGGATCTTCCGCACCTATTGGGAACTGGCCGAGGCGCCGCGGGCCTGGGCGCCCCGGCTCGCGCGGTTCGACGAGGTCTGGGCGCCGACGAGATTCGTCGCCGAGGCGTTCCGCCATGTCTTCGACGGGCCGATCACCGTCGTGCCGCCCGCCGTCTCGGTGGAAAGCGCCGCCGCCTTCGGGCGCGCGTATTTCGGCCTTCCCGCGGAGAGGTTCCTCTTCCTCTTCACTTTCGACTACAACTCGATCGTCGCCCGCAAGAATCCGGCCGGGCTGGCGGAGGCTTTCAGGGCCGCCTTTCCCGCGCCCGACGACGGCGTCGGCCTCGTCCTCAAGTCGATCGGCCCGCCGAGCCTGTGCCCGGCAAGCCGGGCGGCCTTGCTGCGGGCCGCCCGGGAGGATCCGCGCATCGTGGTTCTGGAGGAGACCCTCTCGCGGGACGAGATCCTGTCGCTGGCGCGGGTCTGCGACGGCTATGCCTCGCTGCATCGCTCGGAGGGATTCGGCTTCGGCATGGCCGAGGCGCTCGGACTCGGCCGGCCGGTGATCGGGACGGATTATTCCGGCTGCACCGATTTCCTCGACGAGGAGACCGGATTTCCGGTTCCCTGCCGGCTGCGGCCGCTCCGTGACGGGGAATATCCCTACGGCGACGGCCAGTCCTGGGCCGAGCCGGATCTCGCGGCGGCGACAGCGATCCTTCGGCGGGTCCGGGAGGATCGCGCCGGACGCGAGGCGCGTGCCGAGGCGGGGCGGCGCCGGATGGAGGAGCGCTTCGGCGCGCGGGCCGTGGGACGCATCGCGGCGGAGCGCCTGCGGAGCCTGCTGGCGGAGAGAGAGGGCCGCAACCCGCCTGGATGAGGTGGGGTCGCGCGCGCGTCGAGGTCCGAGGGCGGTTTCCTACGGCATGCCGGCCTGCCGGATCAGATGGGGCAGTTCCTCGATCAATTCGTCCAGCGTCTGCGCCTCTGCGCGCAGCCCCGGCACGCTCGACGTCCTCACGTGCCAGCACTCGCCGTCGGGGTCGTAGGCGACGACGATGCTCTCGCCCGCGATGCGGAGCACCTGCTCGTCGCGCTCGGCCCGGAGGGGACTCTTCATGCGGGGGAGGGCGGAACGGGAGTCGGCCGGCCGGCATCGTCGATGGCGACGAAGGTGAAGGTCGCCTCGGTGACCTTTTCGTGAAGACCGCTTTGGAAGCGCGTCGCCCATGCCTCGATCTCGATCTTCATCGAGGTGCGGCCGACGCCGAGGATCCGCGTATAGACCGAGAGGATGTCGCCCACCTTGAGCGGCCGGATGAAGATGATGCCGTCCACCTTCACCGTCACGACACGCCCCTGCGCGCGCTCGATCGCGGCGACGCCGCCGGCCTGGTCCATCCGCGACATGACCCAGCCGCCGAAGATGTCGCCGTTGGCGTTCGTATCGGCAGGCATGGCCATGACGCGGATGGTCAGCTTGCCCTTCGGCTCGGGGCTCATGCCGCGTCGTCCCGGAAATAGACCTCGACGGGTCCCTTCAGCTTGAGCGTCATCTGGTTGCCGTGCCGGTCGCGCGTCTTGCCGGCCGCGAGCCGCACCCAGCCCTCCGAGACGCAATATTCCTCGACATTCGTCTTCTCGACGCCCTTGAAGCGGACGCCGACGCCGCGCGCCAGCAGCGCCTCGTCGAAATAGGGGCTCGCCGGGTCCACGGAGAGGCGGTCGGGAGGAGTGTCTGTCATCGCTCGGCCAAAATCGTCGCGTCCCACGCCCGTCCGGGGCTGTCGCAGCCTCCGGCCTGGCCGCTCGTCATAGGAGATGGCGCGCGGCGCGGCCAGCCCTTCCGTGCCGTGCCGGGCTTGCCTCGAAGCGGCCCCGAACCGCATGCATGGGTCGGCATCGGGTCGCCTCCAGACCCATGGGAACACCACATGCGTTCACTCGCCGTCGCCGCTGTCCTGTCCCTGGCCCTCGTACAATCCGCCGCGGCGGAGGGGGTCGTGGCCTGCCCCGCCTTCAAGGCGGCCTGGCAGGCGTCGCTGAAGCGTCTCGCCCTGGCCCCGTCCGGCGCCGCCTTCGGCCGGGCGGCGGGGAGCGAGGGAGAGAAAGTCTCGGGGATCCGCGGGGTCGATGCCACGGTGATCTGCCGGGACGGCGCCCTCGGCCATCTGGAACTGGCATCTGCCGGGGACCCGCAGGCCCTCGAGAAAGCCTCGGTCTCGGTGCTGATGGCCATGGACAAGAGCGTGTCGGCGGAAGCGGCCGGCACTACGGCGGCGGGCTTGCGGGCGGAAAGCGAGTCGATGAAGAAGGACGCCGTCAGCTCCTGGGGACCCTACGAGCTGACCTGGAGCGTCTCCGCTTCGGACGGGCGGGCCCGGTTCACGCTGGATCTGGCGGAGAATTGAGTGTGTGCGCGCTCATCCCGAGCGGACGAATTCGAGGAGCGGCCACCAATCCTCCTTCAGCGGAGCGATGCGCGAGCCGCTGCGGTCGAAGATGCCTTGTCCCGCCTCCACGACGTCGAGATAGACTTGCGAGTCCCTGATCCGGGCCACGCAGCGATGGCCCGACTTCGCCATGAACGCGCTCTGCCGCTCGGCGGAGCGCGTTCCCGCGCGCACGCGGTTGCCGACGAGGCCGACGGGCTTCCGTCCCTTGGCGACCGCCCGGATGTCGTCCAGCTTCCTGAGGAAGCGCAAGGTGGCGCCCTCGTCGAGGGCGGAAGGCGCGACCGGCACGATGATCCGGTCGGCGAAGGCGACGACCTCCTCGATCTGGCGGGTCTTGAGTGCGGCCGGGGCGTCGAGGATCGCGAAATCGAATTCGGGGCCCGGGCGGCCGATGTCCTTCATCCATTCGGCGCCCGCGATCGGAGCGGCATCGGCCGGCCGGCGTGCCAGCCATTCGGTGGCCGAGCGCTGCCGGTCGAGATCGGCGAGAAGCACCTTTGCACCGTCGGCGGCGAGGGCCGCCGCGAGGTTGGTGGACAAGGTCGTCTTGCCGCTGCCGCCCTTGACGGTGGCAACCAGGATGGTGGTCATGCGCACCCCCGAGGAATCTGCAATTTGCGCCAAAGACAGGTCGATGGGAATAGAGGAACTCGCCCGATGGGGGCCGGGCGCGAAGGAACCATCGCCGCATGATCTATGATGTGCATGTCGGCGAGGAAGGCTGGCTCTTCCTGACGGGCGGAGCGAATCCGCCGATCCGCATGTACCGCCGCGGCATCGGCCGCTCGCTGCTGCTGCGGCGCTGGGCCTGGCTCCTGGCGATGCGCGCCCGGCGCTGCCGGCGGCGCGGGATCCGATATCTGCATCTGCCCGTGCCGGAGAAGCTGTCAGTCTATGCCGACAAGGCGCCGGCCCTCGCCATCGATCCGAGCCTCGGTTCGGGGCAGCAGCTCTGCCGGCTCATTGGCAACGAGCAGCTCTGCCTGGACGCCGTGGAACCGCTCGTCGCCGCGCGCGCGGGCGGCGAGACGTTCCTGCGCACCGATTCGCACTGGTCCAGCGAGGGGTGCCGCGTCGCCCACGACACGATCTGCCGGACGCTCGGCGCGCCGATCCGCTGGCAGCTCGAGGACAGGCATTGCGTCGTGGTCGAGGATTTCGTCGGCGACCTCGGCGTCAAGCTGACGCCGGCGCCGGCGGAGTTGCTGAGGCGCCGGACGGTCACCCGGGACGCGGTTCGGATCGCGGCCAACGAACTCGTCCAGCGCTACGAGCAGGCCGGCAAGGCGGCCGACCTGCACCGGGGCGCCCGCGTCGTCTATCGCAACGAGGCTGCCGACGCCGATCCGCGCCGGCTGCTGCTGTTCGGCGATTCCTTTTCCGCCTTCGACCATCACGGCTTGTCGGCGATGCTGGCCGAGACGTTCCGCGAGGTCCATTTCATCTGGTCCTCGGCGATCGACTGGGGCTATGTCGACCGCGTGCACCCCGATCTCGTCCTGACGGAGCTGGCGGAGCGCTTCATGATCTGGGTCCCGAGCGACCTGGACTACGACAACGAAGCCTTCGCCGGGGACCGGCTGAGGGAACTGGACCAGGCCGGACCGGCCTGACGGCTCCCCGCCCGCGCCTTCCCTGGCCCGGGACGTTTCCGCAGGGCGAGGCGGAGGCCGCCTCGCCCGGGGACACCTTCACACGAGCATCTTGCCCTCGGCGGAGATGATGCCGCCGATATCCTCCTTCTCCTCGATATCGTCCGCCGGGGCGAGGATCATCTCGTTATGGGCCTTGCCCGAGGGGATCATGGGGAAGCAGTTCTCGGTCTTGTCGACGCAGCAATCGAAGATCACCGGCCGGTCCTCGACCGCGATCATCTCCCGGATGGCGTCGTCCAGTGCGGCGGGGTCCGTGCAGCGCATGCCGACGCCGCCGTAAGCCTCGGCGAGCTTCACGAAATCGGGCAGCGAGGCCGAATAGCTCTGCGAGTAGCGCCCGCCATGCAGCAGTTCCTGCCACTGGCGCACCATGCCCATATATTCGTTGTTCAGGATGAAGATCTTGACCGGCAGCCGGTACTGCACGGCCGTCGACATCTCCTGCATGTTCATGAGGATCGAGGCTTCGCCGGCGATGTCGATCACGAGCGCGCCCGGATGGGCGAGCTGGGTGCCGATGGCGGCGGGCAGGCCGTAGCCCATGGTGCCGAGGCCGCCCGAGGTCATCCAGCGGTTCGGCTCCTCGATCTTCAGGAACTGGGCCGCCCACATCTGGTGCTGGCCGACCTCGGTGGTGAAATAGGTCTCGCGGTCCCGCGTCAGCTCCTGAAGCCGCTCGAGGGCATATTGCGGCTTGATCACCGAATCGGAGCGCCGGTAGGCGAGGCAGTTGCGCGCGCGCCAGCCGTCGATCCGGCGCGTCCAGGCCGCGAGGGCCTCGCGGTCGGGCTCGGCCTTCATCTCCTTCCAGGCCGCGATCATCGCCTCGATCACATGCGCGCAATCGCCGATGATGCCGATATCCGCCTTCACGTTCTTGGAGATCGAGGAAGGGTCGATATCGACATGGATCTTCTTCGAGCCGGGGGAGAAGGCGTCGAGCCGGCCCGTGATGCGGTCGTCGAAGCGCGCGCCGAGCGCGATCATGACGTCACAATCGTGCATGGCGTGGTTCGCCTCGTAGGTCCCGTGCATGCCCAGCATCCCGAGCCAGCGCGGATCGGAGGCCGGGAAGGCGCCGAGCCCCATCAGGGTCGAGGTGATCGGAAAGCCCGTGAGCCGCACCAGCTCGCGCAGGGCCCGGGCCGCCCGCGGGCCCGAATTGACGATGCCGCCGCCCGTGTAGAAGACGGGCCGCTTCGCGCCCGCCATCAGGCGCACGGCGGCGCGGATCTTCTGCGGGTCGCCGTCGAGGATCGGCCGGTAGGTCTTGTGCTGGTTGTCGCCGGGCTTGCAATAGTCGCCGGTCGCGAACTGGACGTCCTTCGGCAGGTCGATGACGACGGGGCCGGGCCGCCCGCTCGAGGCGACGTAGAACGCCTCATGCAGGATGCGCGGCAGGTCCTCGATCGATTTCACGAGGTAGTTGTGCTTCGTGCAATTGCGCGTGATGCCGACCGTGTCGCATTCCTGGAAGGCGTCGGTGCCGATGAGATGGGTCGGCACCTGGCCGGTGATGCAGACGACCGGGATCGAATCCAGCATGGCATCGGCGAGGCCGGTGACGGCATTGGTGGCGCCGGGGCCGGAGGTCACCAGCACGCAGCCGACCTTGCCGGTCGAGCGCGCATAGCCCTCCGCCGCGTGGACGGCGCCCTGCTCGTGGCGGACGAGGACGTGCTGCAATTCCTCCTGGTGGAAAAGCGCGTCGTAGATCGGGAGCACGGCGCCGCCGGGATATCCGAAGATGTGCGTGACACCCTGGTCGCGCAGCGCCTGGACCACCATTTCGGCGCCGGTCATCCTCTCGCCCATCACACTACTCCTTGGCCCCGCGGGGCTTTCCTGAACCGCGCCCTCGGGGACGTCCGGTCCGCAAACTGGATTTCAGGCAACAAAAAAGGGCCCCGAGGGACCCTGCATGCGCCACCAGCGGAGATACGGGTCAACCCCGCTCCGACGATGGCGCCTCCGCTACGATGAGAATCACGGACACTCGGCCGCTCCTTGCGTGAGGCGCGTGACTAAGCAGAGTCGGAAGGCCGGGTCAAGCGGTGAATCGCCCACCGCCCCCACCAGCCCTTGTCGTCCTCGGCGCCCCGAGGGCGCGGGGAGGGGATCCAGGAGGGCTCGCGGGCGGCTCCGGATCCCCTTCCCCTCCGCTTCGCTCCGGCCGGGGATGGCGGGGAGGATGCGAAGGCTGCACATGTTTGTGGCATTCCTGCCATAGCCGTCCTCGGATGCTCCCGCTACGCATCTGACATGCGCATGGATCGAGCCTCGTCGGGTCGACGCCGCGCCGTCATCGGCGTGGTCGCGCTCTATGCGTTCCTGCTCCAGGCGTTCCTGGGCTTCGCCACGCCCGCGGCGGCGATCCCGCACGGCTGGCTCTGTGCGGAGGCGGGCGACCACGGCTCCGTCCCGCATTCAGCTGGCCATCATCACCAGTGCTGCACGGCCGCCCATCCCGGCCATATCGCCCCGCCGCCCCCGGCCGCCGTCATCCTGCGCCCCGATCCGCCTCGCCTCCTCTCCGTCGTCTGGCGGCCGGAGGCGTCGCTGCCGCGCACCGGCCCGCCCCGCTACGCCGGAAGTCCCAGAGGTCCGCCTGCCGCCTGATCGATCGCTCTCCGCTTTCCGATCTTCTCCAGGCGTTGGACCTTATATCATGACCATTAAGCCGCTGGGCGTCGCGCTCGGCGCGGCTGCGTGCCTGTCGGCCGCGCAGCCGGCCTTCCCGCAATCGCCTCCGACCACCTCCCTTCCTCCCATCGTCGTCTCCGCCCCCGCAGCGCGGCCCCGCCCGGCGAAACCGCCCCGGCCGTCCTCCTCCGCCAGGGCAGGCAGCCGCCCGAGCCACGTTGCCTCCGCGCCGAAGCCGGCGCGCGCCGCGGCGCCGGTGCGCCGGCGTCTGGCCGCCGCCCCGCCGCCCGCGGCCCCGGCCCCCGCATCCGACGGGATCCGCGCACCGGGCATCGATCCGTCCGCGGGGCCGGATACGGGCGGCTCGCTCACCGTGCCCTCGGTCCAGCAGCAGCGCGCCAATGTCCTCTCGACGGTCGGGTCGGTCGCCTTCATCGACGCCACCTCGTTCCAGAACCGCTACACCAACAATCTGCCGGACGTGCTCAAGGATACCCCCGGCGTCTTCACGCAGTCGCGCTACGGCCAGGAGGTCCGCCTGTCGATCCGCGGCTCCGGCATCGCCCGCTCGTATCATACGCGCGGCATCGAGATGCTGCTCGACGGCATCCCGCTCAACCTCGCCGACGGCTCGGGCGACTTCTACCAGATCGACCCGCTCTCGGCGCGCTCGATCGAGGTCTACAAGGGCGGCAACGGGCTGATCTTCGGCTCCTCCATGCTCGGGGGAGCGATCAACATCGTCACGCCCACGGCCTACACCGCCTTCGGCTCCAACATCGTGCGGGTGGAAGGCGGGTCCTTCGGCGCGATCCGCACCAACGTCCAGGCGTCGCGGGTCGAGGGCGATGCCGACGGCCTGATCAACGCCACCTATTCGCATCAGGACGGGTTCAGGGACCACGCCAACCAGGATTACTGGCAGATCAACGGCAATGTCGGCTACAAGATCGCGCCGGGCATCGAGACCCGCACCTGGTTCGGTTCCTTCATCACCCGGCAGAAGCTGCCCGGCACGCTCGATCTCAACGGCGTGCTCTACAATCCGCGCCAGGCGGCCGCCGCCGCGATATCCGGGAACCAGGCGCGCGACGTCTGGGCGGAGCGCATCGCGAACCGGACCTCCTTCGCGCTCGACGTCGGCACGCTCGACATCGATTCCTGGTACACGCACAAGCGCCTCTATCATCCGATCTTCCAGGTGATCGACCAGGAGGGCGCGACCTACGGCATCGCGCCGCGCTGGAGCGGCTCCTTCGACATCGGCGGCTACCGCAACGAACTGATCGTCGGCGCCCGCGCCATCGGGGGCGACAATTCGGCCCGCCAATACGTCAACATCGCGGGCAATCGGGGGATGCTCACGGCCAGCGCCCGCCAGAACGCGCAGAACTACGAGGGCTATATCGACAACCGCTTCTGGGTGACGCCGGAACTCGCCGTGATGGCGGGCGCCAAGCTGCTCCACGACGAGCGCGATTTTCGAAACTTCTACACGATCCCGGCACGGGCGGCCGATCGCGACTATGACGGCTTCAATCCCAAGATCGGCCTCATGTACCAGCCGGTGAAGAACGTGCAGTTCTTCACCAACCTGACGCGCTCGCGCGACATCCCGGATTTCTCGGACCTCGCGCAGTCGAACCTTTCGGGCCTGACCTTCGTGCCGCTCCAGGCGCAGAAGGCCTGGACGGCGGAGGTCGGCACGCGCGGCTCCTGGGACCGCTTCCGCTGGGACGTGACCTATTACCACTCGACGCTGCGGGACGAACTGATCAACTTCAACACGAATGCCGCGCTCGGCATCCCGGCCTCGACCTTCAACGCCGACCGGACGACTCATCAGGGCGTCGAGCTGGCCTTCGGTGTCGATCTCTGGAGCGACCTGCTCGGGCCAGGGGTCGGAGACAAGCTCGCGCTCCGGCAGGTCTATACCTGGAACGATTTCCGCTTCGACCACGATCCCGTCTACGGCAACAACCGGATCGCCGGCATTCCGCAGCACGTCCTGCGCACGATTCTGGCCTATACCCATCCGAGCGGCTTCTTCATCGCGCCAACCCTGGACTGGGTGCCCCAGGGGGCCTTCGCCGACCACGCCAACACGCTGCGCGTGCCGGGATATACGCTGATCGGCGTGCAGGCGGGGATGGAGCTGGGGCGCGGCGTGACGCTGTATGTCGATGCCCGCAACCTCGCCAACAAGCGCTATGTCAGCGATATCGGCGCCGTCGCGGATGCGAGGAAGACGGCGACGACGATCTTCTATCCGGGCGAGGGCCGCAGCATCTTCGGCGGCGTGCGCTGGGTCTATTGA
>NZ_DAOLAJ010000034.1:12351-34885 GCF_035325185.1 Enterovirga sp.
GCCTTGTCGAAATCGACCGTCAGCTTGTTGCCGTCGACGGCGGCGACCGTGCCGGGGCCGAACTTGAGGTGCAGGACGCGGGCGCCGGCCTCGTAGGGGGAGGGCGCCCCCGTCGATTTCGCCAGCACCTCGCCCTCGATGAGCTGGGGCGCCCGCCCGCCGGGGCTGCGCCGGCCGCCCGGGCGGAAGGGCGTGGCCTCCTCGCGGAAGCCGAAGCCGCGTCCCGTGTCGGATTCGCGCGCCGCCTCCTCGGCGCGGGCCCGCGCGCGCTGCCAGCCCGGCGTCTGGTAGGAGGAGCCGAAGGGCGTCATGCCCTCGAAGCGGGAGGCGGTGCGGCCGGAATAGGCGGCCGGCGCCTCGCGCAGCTCGACATTGTGCTCGGGCAATTCGTCGATGAAGCGCGAGGGGATCGTCGCGCTCCAGAGCCCGTGGATGCGCCGGTTCGAGGCGAAATAGATATGCGCCCGGCGCTTCGCCCGCGTCAGCCCGACATGGGCGAGGCGCCGCTCCTCCTCGAGGCCCGCCCGGCCGTTCTCGTCGAGGGCGCGCTGGGAGGGGAACAGGCCCTCCTCCCAGCCGGGCAGAAAGACCGTCTCGAATTCGAGGCCCTTGGCGGCGTGGAGCGTCATCAGCGAGACGCGGTCCTGGTCGCCATCCTCGTTCGCCTCCATGACGAGCGAGACATGCTCCAGGAAGGCCGGCAGGTCCGGGAATTCCTCCATGGAGCGGACCAGCTCCTTGAGGTTCTCCAGCCGCCCCTGCGCGTCGGCCGATTTCTCCTTGGCCCACATGTCCGTATAGCCGGATTCCTCCAGGATCGTCCGGGCCAGGTCGTGATGGGGCGTCGTCTCCAGGGCGAGGCGCCAGCGCTCGAAATGGGCCATGAGGTCCCGGAGCGCCCGGCGGGGGGCGGGCTTCATCTCGTCCGATTCGACGAGATAGCGCGCGGCCTGCATCAGTGGCACGCGGGCGCGGCGGGCATGGGCGTGAAGAAGGCTCAGGGCCGCCTCGCCGAGGCCGCGCTTCGGCACGTTGACGATGCGCTCGAAGGCGAGGTCGTCGGCGGGCTGGGCGGTGGCGCGCAGATAGGCGAGGGCGTCGCGGACCTCCGCCCGCTCGTAGAAGCGCGGGCCGCCGATCACGCGATAGGGCAGGCCGAGCGTGACGAAGCGGTCCTCGATCTCGCGCATCTGGGCGGAGATGCGCACCAGCACCGCGACCTCCGACAGCTTGTCCCTGGCGGCGTGGATCGCTTCGATCTCCTCGCCGATCTGGCGCGCCTCCTCCTCCGAATCCCAGGCGCCCGAGACGCTGACGCGCTCGCCCGGCACGTCGTCGGTGCGCAAGGTCTTGCCGAGCCGGTCCTTGTTCTTCGCGATGAGGCCGGAGGCGGCCGAGAGGATATGGCCGGTCGAGCGGTAGTTGCGCTCGAGGCGGATGACCGTCGCGCCCGGAAAATCGTGCTCGAAGCGCAGGATGTTGTCGACCTCCGCGCCCCGCCAGCCATAGATCGACTGGTCGTCGTCGCCGACGCAGCAGAGGTTCTTGCGCGCCTGGGCGAGGAGGCGCAGCCACAGATATTGCGCGACGTTGGTGTCCTGGTACTCGTCCACCAGCATGTAGCGGAAGCGCTGCTGGTACTGCTCCAGCACGTCCGGGTTCTCGCGCCAGAGCCGCAGGCATTCGAGCAGGAGGTCGCCGAAATCCGCCGCGTTCAGCGTCTTCAGCCGCTCCTGGTAGGCGCCGTAGAGCCCCGTGCCGCGCCCGTTCGCGAAGACGGCCGCCTCTCCGGCGGGTACGTCCTTCGGGGCGAGGCCCCGGTTCTTCCAGCCGTCGATGAAGGAGGCGAGCTGGCGCGCCGGCCAGCGCTTCTCGTCGATCTTCTCGGCCGCGATGACCTGCTTGAGCAGCCGGATCTGGTCGTCGGTGCCGAGGATGGTGAAATCCGAGCGCAGCCCGACCAGCTCGGCATGGCGGCGCAGGATCTTGGTGCCGATCGAATGGAAGGTGCCGAGCCAGGGCATGCCCTCGCCCGCCGCCCCGGCGAGACGGGCGACGCGCTCCTTCATCTCGCGCGCCGCCTTGTTGGTGAAGGTGACCGCCAGGATGCCGGAGGGCCAGGCGCGGCCGGTCGCGATGAGATGGGCGATTCGCGTCGTGAGCACGCGGGTCTTGCCGGTCCCGGCCCCGGCGAGGACCAGGACGGGTCCTTCGGTGGTCTCGACCGCCTGCCGCTGCTCCGGATTGAGGCCGGACAGGTAATCGGGCGGAGCGCCATGCGCGGATTGCATGGCTGACAAGCGTGCCCGCTCGCTGACGGTCAGGCGGCGTCCGTCTTCCTCCGGGGCCGCGACGTCCGGCGCGGGCAGGGGTCTCGCGCGTGTCATGGCGCCTTCCTGAATCAAATCCGTCGCCCCGTCGAGGGTTGATCCGCCTCCCGGCGCCTCCGTCCACGAGGCAATCAGCCGCGGTTCAGGGAGATATGGCCATTCGTCGGGGTATCGCCGACCGAAACTCGGAGCTTCCCTGCGGGTTATCCCAAGCCGGATGCAATCACTTCCTCAAGGTTCCCGATCATTATGCGCCTTTTCGCGACTCCTTTTCTTCTGTGTGCCCTGCTGGTCGTCCCCGCCGCCGCCTTCGCCCAATACGATCCGGCCGCGAGCCGGGCGGAGAATCAGGTCAATGCGCTGAGCCGCTCGATCACGCAGCAGCAGCAGAGCCGGGCCGTCCAGCAGCAGAACCAGTTCGAGACGAACGCCTTGCGCAACGAGATGACGCGGCCCGCGCCGCCCCCGCTCGTCCCCAATGCCGGGGTCGCGCCGATGCGGCGCTAGGAAGGCTTACGCTTCAGCCCCACCGAGCGGCCGAGCGCCGCCGGACGCGGCAGCCGGGCATGGGCGCGCTTCATGGCCGCGAGATTCGCCAGGATGTCGGCGGGGAAGGGAACGACCTTCCGGTCCTGCATGTCGACATGCAGGAACAGCTTCTCGCAGGTCGCCGCGACCCAGCCCTCGGCCAGTTGCCGGATTTCGAGATAGGCGTGGATGCGCTTCTCGTCGTGGTCGACGATCTGGACCGTCACCCGCACCGCCTCCTCGACGGGAAGCTCGCGGCGATAGACGGTGTGCAGCTCGGCCGCGAAATAGGACATGCCGCGCGTCTGGGCGTAGTCGGGCCCGAGCCCGGCCAGCGCCAGGGCTTCCTCGATCCCACGGTCGAAGAGGACGAGATAATAGGCCATGTTGAGATGGCCGTTATAGTCGATCCAGGCCGGCTCGACCCGCATCGCCGAGGAGACGAAGGGCGAGAAGGTGAAGAGCGGCAAAGTCTCGTCGTCGGCCACGCGCACCGTCCTCCCGGCGGCATGAAAGCGCGCGGGCCGCGAAGATCAACACCCCGCCGCGCGCAATCGCCCCGCCGCGGGCTTTTCGGCGCTGTCGCGCCGCTCCGCGCGGTCTGCTAGTCAGGGCCGGAGCCCCCTGGAACGGCGACGCCTCATGTCCGCATCGGTCATCACTCCTCCCGAAACCCGTGCCGCCCCCGCCGGGGCGAGGGCCCGGCCCGACGCGGCGGCCGTCTCGCGCGTCGTGGCCGAGTTGCAGAAGCGCTTCGGCAACCGCGCCGTGACGAGCCTCGCCGTGCGCGAGCAGCATGCGCATACGACGACCTGGCTTCCCGTCCAGCCGCCGGACGTCGTCGTCTATCCGCAAGGCACCGAGGAGGTGGTGGAGATCGTCAGGCTGTGCGCGACCGAGAGGATGCCCGTGATCGCCTTCGGCGTCGGCACCTCGCTCGAGGGCCATCTCAACGCCCCCTTCGGCGGCGTCTCGATCGATATGAGCCAGATGAAAGCCGTCGTCGCGGTCCATGCCGAGGATCTCGACGTCGTCGTGCAGCCCGGCATCACGCGCAAGGAGCTGAACGAATATCTGCGCGATACCGGCCTCTTCTTCCCCATCGATCCGGGCGCCGACGCGACGATCGGGGGCATGGCCGCGACGCGCGCCTCCGGCACCAACGCGGTCCGCTACGGCACGATGAAGGACAACGTGCTGGCGCTGAAGGTCGTCTCCCCGCAGGGCGAGGTGATCAAGGCCGGCTCGCGCGCGAAGAAAAGCTCGGCCGGCTACGACCTCACCCGCCTCTTCGTCGGCTCCGAGGGCACGCTCGGGGTGATCACCGAGATCACCTTGCGGCTCAGCGGCATCCCGGAGGCGATTTCGGGGGGCATCTGCTCCTTCCCGAGCGTCAAGGCCGCCTGCGACGCGGTGATCCTCACCATCCAGTGCGGGCTGCCCGTGGCGCGGATCGAGCTGCTCGACGAGGTGCAGATCCGGGGCATCAACGCCTATTCCAAGCTCTCGCTGCCCGAGACGCCGCTGCTTCTGTTCGAGTTCCACGGCACCGAGGCGGGCGTGAAGGAGCAGGCCGAGCGCTTCGGGGAGTTCGCGGCGGAATGCGGCGGCACGGGCTTCCGCTTCTCGACCGACCCGGAGGAGCGCTCGAAGCTCTGGCAGGCGCGGCACGACGTCTACTGGGCCTCGCTCGGCCTGCGGCCCGGCGCGAAGGGCGTCGCGAGCGACGTCTGCGTGCCGATCTCGCGCCTCGCCGAATGCCTCGCCGAGACGAAGGAGGATATCGAGCGCTCCGGGCTGGTCGCGCCGATCGCCGGCCATGTGGGCGACGGCAATTTCCACGTCATGCCCCTCGTGATGATGGACGATCCCGCCGAGATCGAGAAGACGGAAGCCTTCATGCACCGGCTGGTCGAGCGGGCGATGCGCATGGAGGGAACCTGCACCGGCGAGCACGGCGTCGGCTCGGGCAAGATGAAATACCTGAAGGCGGAGCACGGCGAGCCGGCCCTCGCCATGATGCGCCTCCTCAAGCGCTCCATCGACCCGGACGACATCATGAATCCGGGCAAGATCGTCGCCGTCTGAGCCGCCCTTGCGCGACGTCCTGACCTTTCTCGCGGGGCTGGTGATCCTGGTCCTCGCGGCCGCGCTCGCCGTGCCGCCTCTCGTGGACTGGTCGGCGCGGCGGCATTGGGTGGAAGCCGCCGTCTCGCGCGCCCTCGGCCAGGAGGTGCGCACGGACGGGCCGATCGACCTGCGCCTTCTGCCCACGCCGCGGCTGCGCGTGCAGCGCCTGCGCGTGGGCGGGGCGGGGCGCGAGGGGGCGGCCCTCGACGCGATGTATGTGCGGGCCGAGATCGCGCTGACGCCGCTTCTCGCGGGCGAGGTCCGGTTCCTGGACACGCGGATCGGCCGGGCCGAGATCAAGCTGCCGGTCGGGACGGGGGGCGGCTGGCGGATGCCCGCGCGGCTCCTGTCCGAGGCGGCCCGGCGCAAGGGCTGGATGCTCGAGGACGTGCGGATCGAGCAGTTCCTGCTGACGACGGCGGACCCCGTGACCGGCCGTACCGACCAGCACGATGCGGAGACCGTCCGCATCCAGGCGGGCTCCCTCCTCGGGCCCTTCCGCTTCGAGGGGCGGAGCGCGGGCCGGTCGATCGAGGCCGCCCTCGGCGAGGTGGCGGGGGGCAAGGCGCAGCTCAAGATCGGCATCGGCGGCGAGGGCGCGCGGCTCGACATCGACGGCCAGATCACCCTCGCGCCCCTGCCGGGCGAGGTCCTGGAGCCGCAATTCGCAGGCACGGCGAAGCTCGCGGCGGCGCTTCCCGACCTGCCCCTCCTGGCGCAGGCGAATGTGACGGCCGTCGGAGACCGGGCGGATCTCGCTGATCTCGCGATCGAGGCGGGCGAGGGCGCGGCGGCCATCCGCCTCGCCGGGGAAGGACATTACCAGTTCCGCCGGCCCGCCCTTGCGCTGAACCTCTCGGGCCGGCGCGTGGATTTGCGGCCCCTGCGGCCGGTTCTCGCCGCGTTCCTCGCCTCTCCCGCCAGGCGGTCCGGCGTGCCGCTGCCGGTCGATCTGTCGCTCACGCTCGACAGCCTCGCGGTCGGGGCCGACGAGGACCTGTCGGGGCTCTCGCTTTCGCTCTCGGCGGAAGGGGAGGGGGGCGAGGTCGGCGCCTTCGGGATTTCGGGGCCGGGCCGCTCGCGTCTTGAGCTGAGCGGCTCCTTCCGGCTCGGCGAGGCGCCGGGCGCCGCGGGCCGGATGGTTCTGAAGGCGCAAGACGGGCAGCGTCTCGCCCGCGCCCTCGAGGGCTTCGGCCTCCAGGGTCTCGCCGGCTTCGTCGAGCCGCGCCCGCTGGAGGCGTCGGCCGATATCGCGCTGATCGATCCGGTCGTGTCGCTGCGCGGCCTGCGCGTGTCCCAGGGGGATTTGCGCGTGTCCGGTGCGGTTCGGCACACGGCCGCGGAAAGTGGGGCGCGGGCGCGCCTCGACGCCCAGCTCGCCGTGGAGGGGCTCGACATCTCCGCCCTGCCGCAGGCGGCGCCGCTTTTCGCCCTCGCCCGCGATCGTGATCTCGGGCTTTCGATCGACGCCCGCGGCGTCACCTATGGCGGGAAGAAGGGCGGGCATATCGCGGGCCGGATCGCGACCGAGGGCGCGGCCATCGCGATCGACACCCTGGAGGTCCGCGACCTCGCCGGGGCGGAGGCGGATCTCTCCGGGCGCATCGCGGCCGACGGGACCGGCCTGATCGCGGGGCGCCTCAAGGCGTCGCGCGCGGCGCCCCTGCTCGATCTTTTCGGCCAGGCGTGGATCGGCGGGCCGCTGTCGCGCCTCGTGCCGTCCGTGGTCCGCGACGACCCCGTCGATCTGCGCGTCGAGGTCGAGAAGGCGCCGGCCGGCATCCGCACCACCCTGAAGGGCCAGCTCGGCGGCGCGCCCTTCGACGCGGTCACGCGGAACGCCGACGGGGCCCTGGCCTCCTTCACCATCAGGACCGATGCCGATGCGCTGATCGGCCGGGCCGGGGCGCAGGCTCCCCCGGGGGAGCCTCCCTTCATGCTGAGCGCCGAGCGCGGGCGGGACGGGCGCCTCTCGGCGAGCGCGGCGGGGGAGATCGGCGGCCTCGCCGTCCGCACCGTCGAGCCGCTTCGCCTCGGGGAGAAGGACGAGCGCCTCGCGAGCGGGGAGATCGCGCTGGAGGGAAGCGATGCCGGCCCCGTTCTCTCCCGGCTCGGCCTTCTCGCCGCGGGTCCCGTGCCCCTGTCCCTGAAGATCGCCTATGCTCGCAAGGACGCGCCGGGCCTCGTCGCCACCGGCACCGTCGCCGGAACCAAGGTCGCGGCCGAGCTGTCCGGGGCTTCGCCGGATGATCTCCGCGGCACGGTGACCCTGGACTCCCTGTCGCTTCCCTGGCTCGCTTCCGTGCTCGCGCTCGGGCCCGTCCAGCCCGCGGCTTCCGGCACGCTCTGGCCCTCGGCACGATTCGGTCCCCGGCCGGTCCTGCCCTTCGGCGGCGCGGTGGACGTGAAGGCGACGGCGCTCGATCTCGGCCGCGGCATCCGCGGGAGCGATGCCGCCTTCACGCTAAGCGTGGGGGGGAGTGGCCTGCGCCTGTCGAAGCTCGATATCCGGCTCGGCGAGGCGCGCCTGCGCGGCGACCTGGGCCTCGACCGCCAGGAAAGCCTCGCGGCCCTGAGCGGGGACGCCGTGGTCGAGGGCCTCTCCCTTCCGGGCCTCCTTGCGGCGCCGTTCTCCGGCGGCAAGCTGACTGCGAAGCTCCGCTTCGGCGCCTCCGGCGAGAGCATGGCCGGCCTCCTCGCCAATCTCGGGGGCGCGGGAGAAGTGGCGATCGAGGGCCTCGCCGTCGAGGCGGCGGACCCGGCCGCCCCCTCGCGGCTCGCGGCCCATATCCTCGCCACCGACGCGCCGATCGCCGCGCAGAACTGGCAGCCGCTCCTCGCCGGGGAACTGGGCCGCGGGACGCTCGCCGCGAAGGCCCCCGTCGCCGCTCCCGGAACTCTCGTCGGCGGGGTCTTGCGGCTCTCTCCCCTGCGCATCGAGGGCGAAGGGGGAGGCTGGCAGGGCACGGCGAGCTTCGACCTGCGCAATCTCTCGCTCGATGCGCGGGGCGCCCTGCAATCGAAGGAGCTGCCGCGCGGCTGGTCGGGCGCTCCGCCGACGCTCGGCCTCGGCTGGGCGGGCGCCCCCGGACGGATCGCCCGGATCCTCGATCCGGCGCCGCTCGTGAGCGGCCTTGCGACCAACGTGCTCGCGCGCGAGCTCGACCGCGTCGATACCTTCGACCAGGATGCGGCCGAGCGCCGCCGCCTGGAGGGACGCCGCGAGATGGAGCGGCAGCGCAAGGCGGACGAGGCACGCCGACGCGCGCGGGAGGGAGCGGGCCAGCAGCCTCCGGCCCCGGCGCCCCAGCCGCCCGCGAATCCCGGCGGCTGATCAGTCGCGCGCCGCTTTCTGCCGCAGATCGGCGAGGACGTGGAGCCGCAGGGCCGAGGACAGGTTCTGCCCGCCCCGCCCCGCATCGACCTGCGCGACGAGCCCGCCGAGCGAGACGCCGCGCTCGCGCGCGATCTCGCCGAGCGCGTTCCAGAAGGGCTCCTCCAGCGAGACGCTGGTGCGATGCCCCGCGATCGTGACCGAGCGCTTGGCGATGCCGGGGCCGGTCACGTCTCCTCGCCCGGCTCGCCGAGCCGATGCCCGTCGAGCCGCCGGGCGGCGATCGCCGCCTCGGCCTCCATCCGCTCGCGCTCGGCCTTGCCGCGGCCGAACTGGCGCCGGTTCGCATCCGCTTCGGCCTGCGCCGCCGCGCGCGCCTTCGCCTTGCGGGCCCGGCGCAGGTTGATGATCTCGGCCATCAGAGCGCCTTGCAGACTGGACCGGGCGTCCGCTCAGCCCGGCGCCAGCATGTCCTCGGCGCGGACGACGCGGTCGAACTCCTCGGCCGTCACATGGCCCGATTTCAACGCCTCCTCCTTCAGCGTCGTGCCGTTCTTGTGCGCGGCCTTGGCGATGGCGGCGGCCTTGTCGTAGCCGATGGACGGGGCGAGGGCCGTGACCAGCATCAGCGAGCGGCCCAGCAATTCGGCGATCTTGTCGCGGTTCGCCTTGATGCCGGTGACGCAATTGTCGGTGAAGCTCACCGAGGCATCCGCCAGGAGGCGGATCGATTGCAGCACCGCATAGGCGATCACGGGCTTGAACACGTTCAACTCGAAATGGCCCTGGCTGCCGGCCATCGCGACGGTCGTGCCGCTGCCGGTGACCTGGCAGCAGACCATGGTCATGGCCTCGCACTGGGTCGGGTTGACCTTGCCCGGCATGATCGAGGAGCCGGGCTCGTTCTCCGGCAGCGACAATTCGCCGAGGCCCGAGCGCGGGCCCGAGCCGAGGAAGCGGATGTCGTTGGCGATCTTGAAGAGGCCGCTCGCCATGGCGACCAGCGAGCCCTGCGTGAACACCATCGCGTCGTTGGAGGCGAGCGCCTCGAACTTGTTCGGCGCGGTGACGAAGGGAAGCTTGGTCAGAGACGCGATCTTGTCCGCGAAAGCCTGCGCGAAGCGCGGATGGGCGTTGAGGCCCGTGCCGACCGCCGTGCCGCCCTGGGCGAGGGCGTAGAGGCCCGGCAGCGTCGCCTCGATCCGGGCGATGCCGAGCTGGACCTGGGCGGCGTAGCCCGAAAATTCCTGGCCGAGCGTCACCGGGGTCGCGTCCTGGGTGTGGGTGCGGCCGATCTTGACGATGTCGGCGAATTCCCTCGCCTTCGCGTCGAGCGCCTTGTGCAGGTGGTGCAGCGCGGGAAGCAGGCGGTCGTTGATCTCGCGCGCGGTCGCGATGTGGATCGCGGTGGGGAAGGTGTCGTTCGAGGACTGGCCGCGATTGACGTGGTCGTTCGGGTGGACGGGCGACTTGCCGCCGCGCTTGCCGCCGAGCGCCTCGTTGGCGATCGAGGCGATCACCTCGTTGGCGTTCATGTTCGACTGGGTGCCCGAGCCCGTCTGCCAGACGACGAGCGGAAACTCGTCGTCGTGCTTGCCGGCGACGACGTCGGCGGCGGCGGCGGCGACCGCGTCGGCGACCTTGCCGTCGAGCTGGCCCAGATCCTTGTTCACGAGGGCCGCGGCCTGCTTGGCGAGGCCGAGCGCGTGGACGAGCGGGACCGGCATGCGCTCGCCGCCGATCTTGAAGTTTTGCAGCGATCGCTGCGTTTGCGCTCCCCAGAACCGGTCGGCCGGGACCTCGATCGGTCCGAAGGTGTCGCTTTCCGTGCGGGTCGCGCCGCTGATCGTTGCAGGTGACATCATGGCCTCTTTCGAACTCCCCGCTGGCCCATACATTGTCCCGCATGCTCGCGGAACCACCCATTGACGCCGCCGTGCGCGGCACGCGCTTCCGCCCCCCGGCCCCGGAGCCGCTGGCGCGGCCTCCTGACATCTTCACCTTCCTGAAAGGCGCGCGGGCCAATCCGCTCTCGACCTGGACGCGGGCTCATTTCGAGGAGCCGATCATCGTCAGCGAGGGCGTCCTCGGCCATGTCGCGGTGCTGAGCGATCCGGCTGCGATCCGCCACGTCCTCGTCGACCACGCGGAGAACTACCGCAAGGACGATCTCCAGCGCCGCGTCCTGGCGCCCGGCCTCGGCGAGGGCCTGCTGACGGCGGAGGGCGACGCCTGGCGCCGCCAGCGGCGCGCCCTCGCGCCCCTCTTCACCCCGAAGACGGTCGCGACCTTCCAGGCGCCGATGCGGGAGGCGGCCGAAAGGCTCGCGCGGCGTCTGCGACGTCGGGGCGAGGGCCGCGAGGTGAACATGGCGCTGGAGATGACGCGGGTGACCCTCGACGTCCTCGAGCGCACCATCTTCACCCACGGCCTCGCGCGCGACCCGGACGCGCTGTCACGTGCCATCACGCGCTATTTCGAGGCGATCGGCCCGATCGATCCGCTCGACGTCTTCGGCCTGCCCGACTGGATCCCGCGCCTCCGCCGCCTGCGGGCGCGGCCAGCCCTGCGCTTCTTCGACGAGATCGTGGACGAATTGATCGAGGCGCGCAAAAGCCTGCTCGCGCGGGGCGGCGAGGCGCCGCGCGACCTCCTGACCCTGCTCTTGGAGGCGACCGATCCGCAGACCGGCCAGGGGCTGAGCGATCTCGAGGTCAAGGCCAATGTCGTGACCTTCATCGGCGCGGGCCACGAGACGACGGCCAATGCCCTGTCCTGGGCGATCTACCTCGTCTCGCAGGCCCCGGATGTGCGCGAGCGGCTCGAAAGCGAGGTGGATGCCGCGGGCCCCGAGGCCCCGCTTTCGGCTCTTCCCTATGCCCGCGCCGTGATGGAGGAGGCGATGCGGCTCTATCCGCCCGTCCCCTTCATGAGCCGCGCCGCCGTGGCGGAGGACCGCGTGGCCGGTTTCCGCATCCCGAAGGGATCGCTGGTGATGATCGCGCCCTGGGTGCTGCACCGGCACAGGCGCCTCTGGGAGGACCCCGACGGCTTCGATCCCGCGCGCTTCCTGCCGGGGAGGCGCGAGACGATCGACCGCTTCGCCTACCTGCCCTTCGGGGCGGGGCCGCGGGTCTGCATCGGCGCGGCCTTCTCGCTCCAGGAGGCGGTGACGGTGCTGGCGCGGGTCGCGGCCGAAGCGCGCTTCGAGCTTCGGCCGGGCCACGCCGTCATGCCGGTCCATCGGGTCACGCTGCGGCCCTCCGGCGGCTTGCCGATGACCTTGCGGCTGCGTGGCTGGGTCAGTTCTTCTTGCGGAAGGCGTCGAGAATGACGACCTGGGCCGTTTCCTGGGCCGCCTCCTGCGGCGTCCCGGGAGCCGGTGCGGCCGGCGACTCCGGCTTCTCCTCTGCCTTCGGGGGCTCCTCCCCGGGCTTGCGGCGCCCGACCTGGGGGAGGGGGGCTGGGAGGGGAGTGGGCGGCACGTCCGGCGCGGTGGTCTGCACGGCCTCCCCGGCGGGCTGGGCTTCCTCCTGCGGCTCGAATTTCAGCCCGAACTGCACGGAGGGATCGAAGAAGCCGGTGAGCGCGTCGAACGGCACGCGCAGCCGCTCGGGAACGCCGGAAAAGGACAGCCCGACCTCGAACGCCTGGTCGTTCACCGCGAGGCCGCTGAACTGGTGCTGGAGGACGATCGTCATATCCGCCGGGTAGCGCTCGCGCAGGCGGGGCGAGAGCCGCACGCCGGGCCTGTCGGTCCGAAAGGAGATGTAGAAGTGATGCTCGCCGGGCAGGCCCTCGCGCGCCGCATTGGTGAGGACGCGCCGGACCACGCCCTTGAGGGCTTCCTGCACGAGAAGATCGTAGCGGATGAGATCCGTCGACATGGCGGTCCGGCAAAGAATTCGAAGGAGGCGGGCCGGACGTCGATCGGCCCGCCTCCTTCGTTATAAGGAGAGGAGACGGGCGAGGGAAGCGGGGACAAGTGCCTCAACCGGCTTCGGCCCGGAGCGCGATCCGGGTAGAAGCCTCGCCATCTGACGGGAACGAGCGGGATGCACGCCTATCATGACCTCCTGCGCAGGATCCTCGCGGAGGGCGCTGCGAAGACGGATCGGACGGGAACCGGGACCCTGTCCGTCTTCGGCCACCAGATGCGCTTCGATCTCGCGCGGGGCTTTCCCCTCGTCACGACGAAGCGGGTGCATGTGAAATCGGTGGTCCGCGAACTGCTCTGGTTCCTGCGGGGCGACACCAACATCGCCTATCTGAAGGAGCACGGGGTCTCGATCTGGGACGAATGGGCGGACGAGCGCGGCGATCTCGGCCCGGTCTACGGCAAGCAATGGCGCTCCTGGGAGGGGCGGGACGGCCGGGTGATCGACCAGATCGCCTGGGTGCAGGAGGAGATCCGGCGCAATCCCGATTCGCGCCGCCTCGTCGTTTCGGCCTGGAACCCGGCCGATCTCGACCGCATGGCGCTCGCGCCCTGCCATTGCCTCTTCCAGTTCTACGTGGCGGGGGGCCGGCTCTCCTGCCAGCTCTACCAGCGGTCGGCCGACGTCTTCCTGGGCGTGCCTTTCAACATCGCCTCCTACGCGCTTCTCACGGCGATGATGGCGCAGGCGACGGGATTGGCGCCCGGCGATTTCGTCCACAGCTTCGGCGACGCGCATCTCTACGCGAACCATCTCGATCAGGCCCGGCTCCAGCTCTCGCGCCCGCCGCGGCCCCTGCCGCTCCTCGTGCTGAATCCGGCGGTGAGGTCGATCTTCGATTTCGCCTTCGAGGACGTCGCCTTCGAGGGCTACGACCCCGCCCCGCCCATCAAGGCGCCGGTGGCGGTGTGAGCGCGGGGCCCCCTCTCGTCGCGGTCGCCGCGATCGCCGAGAACGGCGTCATCGGCCGCGACAACGACCTGCCATGGCGCCTGAGGACCGATCTGCGGCGCTTCCGGGCCATCACGATGGGAAAGCCTCTCCTCGTCGGCCGCCGGAACTGGGATTCGATCGGCCGGCCTCTGCCCGGCCGGGACATGATCGTGCTGACGCGGCGGGCGGATTTCGCGCCCGAGGGGGTGAGCGTGGCGCATGACTGGGAAGGCGCCTGCGCGATGGCCCGCGAGAGCGCGGCGCGCAGCGGGGCGGAGGAGATCGTCGTCGGCGGGGGGGCCGATATCTATCGCCTCGCCTTGCCGCTGGTCGCGCGTCTCAGGCTGACGATCGTCCATGCCGAGCCCTCGGGGGACGTGCATTTCCCCCCCTATGACCCCGCCCTGTTCCGCGAGGCGTTCCGCGAGAGCCATCCGGCGGGGCCGGGCGACGAACACCCCTTCACCTTCCTTGATCTGGAGCGCATCGCTTCCGGTTAACCGTCGGGAAGGAATGCCGCAGCACGTTGACGCGGCGGCGCGGGTCTCCCATCTGCCAAGCTTGACACCCGGTCCACGGACGAACAACAAGCGCGCGAGGCCTGCTCCCGCAGGCGACCTGGCGGCCGCTGAGGGAACTAGCGACACAAGATGCCTTGGAGCAATCAGAGCGGCGGCGGAGGCGGGGGCGGAGGCCCCTGGGGTCAGCGCGGAGGCGGCAGCGGCGGGTCCGGGGGCGGCGGGCCCTGGGGGTCCGGTTCCGGCGGAGGCGGCGGCAACCGCCCGCCCGATATCGAGGATATGTTCCGCCGCGGCCAGGACAAGCTGCGCGACATCCTTCCCGGCGGCCCGGGCGGGAATCTGGGAGGGCGCGGCATCGCGCTGCTGGCGCTCGCGGCGGTCGCGATCTGGCTCCTCACCGGCTTCTACACGGTCCGGCCGAACGAGATCGGCGTGAACATGATCTTCGGCAGGTTCGTCTCGACCTCGGCGAACGGCCTGCGCTACAACCTGCCCTATCCGATCGGGCATGTGGAGAAGCCGCTCGTCACGCAGAACCGGACGATCGAGATCGGCGTGCGCAACGTCGATACGCGCCGCCCGCCCCGGCCCTCCGATTCCGAGAGCCTGATGCTGACCGGCGACGAGAACATCGTCGATATCGACTTCACGCTGCAATGGCAGGTCGATCCCGACAAGGTGACCAACTTCGTCTTCAACCTGCAAAATCCCGAGGGCACCGTGCGCGTCGTGGCGGAGAGCGCGATGCGCGAGGTCGTCGGCAGGCGCAACATCCAGTCGATCCTGACCGTCGACCGCGCCTCCATCGAGAGCGAGGTCCAGAAGCTGACCCAGGAGATCCTCAACCATTACGGCGCCGGCATCGAGGTGCTGCGCGTCAACCTCCAGCGGGTCGATCCGCCCCAGCAGGTGATCGACGCCTTCCGCGACGTCCAGGCGGCGCGCCAGGACCAGGACCGCGCCCGCAACGAGGCCGAGACCTATGCGAGCCGGGTCGTGCCCGAGGCGCGCGGCGAGGCGACGAAGATCGTCCAGGCGGCGGAGGCCGACAAGGAGCGCTCCGTCGCCGAGGCCAAGGGCGCGGCCTCGCGCTTCGACCAGGTCCAGGCCGAATACGAGAAGGCGCCGGACGTAATCCGCCAGCGCATGTTCATCGACACCATGGAGCGGGTCCTGAAGGGCGCCGACAAGATCATCCTCGACCAGAACGGGACGGGACCCGGCGTCCTGCCCTACCTGCCCCTGACGGAGTTGGGCCGCCGCGCGCCGGCCGCCGCGCCCGCGGGAGGCGCCCGATGAACCCGCTTCGCGCCGGCCTCCTGATCGCCTTCGCCGCGATCCTCCTGGTCCTCGTCTCGGCGACCTTCATCGTCGACCAGCGCCAGCAGGCCCTCGTCCTGCGCTTCGGCGCCGTCCGCACCGTCGCCGCGCAGCCGGGCCTCTATTTCAAGATGCCGCTGATCGAGAACGTGGTCTATCTGGACCGCCGGGTGCTCGATCTCGACCTGCCGGCCCAGGAGGTGATCGCCTCCGACCAGAAGCGGCTCGTGGTCGACGCCTATGCGCGCTACCGCATCGTCGATCCGCTGCGCTTCTACCAGACGGTCAACACCATCGCCGGCGCCAATAACCGCCTCGGCTCGATCGTCTCCTCGACCGTGCGCGGCGTGCTCGGCGACGCGACCTTCACCGATGTCGTGCGGACCGAGCGCGAGGCGCTGATGAAGCAGATCCGCGACCGCGTGAACCAGGCCGCGCGCGGCCTCGGCGTCGAGATCGTGGACGTGCGCCTGCGCCGCGTCGACCTGCCCGAGCAGAACAGCCAGGCGGTGTTCGACCGCATGAAGACCGAGCGCGTGCGCGAGGCGACCGACCTGCGCGCCCAGGGCACCCAGATGGCCCAGGCGATCCGCGCCCGCGCCGATCGCGACGTCACCGTCATCCTGGCCGAGGCGAACCGCAAGTCGGACGAATTGCGCGGCGCGGGCGAGGCGGAGAAGAACCGGATCCTGGCCGAATCCTACGGGCGGGACGCCGATTTCTTCGCCTTCTATCGCTGGATGCAGGCCTACGAGAACACGCTGAGGGCCAGCGACACGCGCCTGGTGCTGTCGCCCTCCTCGGAGATCCTGCGCTACTTCAACGGTCCCGGCGCGGCCAAGCCCGCAGGGCCGGAGGCCAAGCCCGAGGCGCCCTCGCCCTCTCCCCGGCCCTGAGCCGGGATGAGGGACCTTGTCGCAGCCCTGGGCCTCGCCCTTGCCATCGAGGGTCTTCTGTTCGCATCCTTCCCGGATGCGATGAGGCGCGCCATGCTGGAGGCTGCGCAATCGCCCCGCGAGCACATGCGGCTCGTCGGGCTGGTCAGCGCCCTTCTCGGGGTGGCCCTCATCTGGGTGATGCGCCGCGTCTTCTCCTGAGTCGGTCCCTGTCGGCCGGGGCGGCGAAATGGATGTGAAACGCTCCCGTTCCACAGGGTGGGAGCAGGGGATTCGCGATCGGGTCCCGGAATGCCGGCGCGGCCGGCCGTGCAGCGCGAGGTCGGGGATGGGAACAGGATTGTTCGGAGCCGTCGCAATGGGCCGCAGGGGCGCCCTGGCCCTCGGCCTCGCGGCCGGTCTTGCGCTCGCGACGGGGGCGGCCGCGCGCGGCCCCGAATCCCTCGCCGATCTCGCCGCGGAGGTGACGCCGGCCGTGGTGAACATCTCGGCCTCGACCACCAGCGGCGGCGGCGCCACGCGCCCGCGCGTGGCGCCCGGCCCCGGCACGCCGTTCGACGATCTCTTCGAGGAATTCTTCCGCCGGCGCGGCGGGCGCGAGGCCCCGCCCCGGCCGCGCCGCTCGAACTCGCTGGGCTCCGGCTTCGTGATCGACCCCTCGGGCATCGTGGTCACGAACAACCACGTCATCGGCGAGGCCAACGACATCCAGGTCATCTTCTCGGACGGCACGCGGCTCAAGGCCGAGATCGTCGGCCGGGACACCAAGGTCGATCTCGCGGTGCTGCGGGTGAAGCCCGAGAAGCCGCTCAAGGCGGTCTCCTTCGGGGATTCGGAGGCCATGCGGCCGGGCGACTGGGTGATGGCGATCGGCAACCCGTTCGGCCTCGGCGGCTCGGTCTCCGCGGGCATCGTTTCCGCGCGCGGGCGCAACATCGAGTCCGGCCCCTACGACAACTACATCCAGACGGACGCGGCCATCAACAAGGGCAATTCCGGCGGCCCGCTCTTCAACATGCAGGGCGAGGTGATCGGCATCAATACCGCGATCCTCTCCCCGACCGGAGGCTCGGTCGGCATCGGCTTCGCGGTTCCCTCCGCCAATGCCAAGCCGGTGATCGAGCAGTTGCGCGAATTCGGGGAGACGCGCCGCGGCTGGCTCGGCGTGCGCATCCAGAGCGTCGACGAGGCGACGGCCGAGGCGCTCGGCCTCGGCAGCCCGCGCGGGGCGCTGATCGCGGGCATCGACGAGAAGGGGCCGGCCAAGCCGGCCGGGTTCGAGATCGGCGACGTGATCGTCAAGTTCGACGGGCGCGAGGTGAAGGAATCGCGCCAGCTGCCGCTCATCGTCGCCTCGACGCCGGTCGGCAAGAGTGTCGAGGTCGTCATCATCCGCAAGAAGGAGGAGATGACCAAGACCGTCACCCTGGCCCGGCTCGAGGACGGCGAGCAGCACGCCTCCGCCTCCTCGGACGGGACGGCCGCCGAGGCCCCGGCGGCGACGAAGCGCGCGCTCGGGCTCGAATTGTCGGGCCTCTCCGAGGAGCTGCGCCGCCGCTACGGGCTGAAGGACAACCTCAAGGGCGTCGTCATCACGCGCGTCGATCCCAATTCCACGGCCGCCGACAAGCGGATCCAGCCCGGCGAGGTCATCGTCGAGGTCGGCCAGGAGGCCGTCTCGACGCCGGCGGAGGTGACGAAGCGCGTCGAGGCCCTGAAGAAGGACGGCCGCAAATCGGCCCTCCTCCTCGTATCGAGCGCCCAGGGCGAGGTCCGCTTCGTCGCGATCCCGATCGAGTAGCCGGGAGGGGGGCTATTCCCCCTTCCGCTCCCCGTCCGGCGCGCCGAGCACGATCTCCCGCGCCGCCCGCTCGATGATGCCGCGCACGCGCTCGGCCTCGCCGGGCGTCCAGCGCCGCTGCATGCCGATGGCGTGGCGGAGCGTGCGGATCGCCTCGCGCACCGCATGCGCGCCCTCGCCGGGCATGGCCTCGGCGGACAGGCTCATCCGGGCCATCACGCCCTGGACGGCCGCCTCGTTCGCGCGCAGATGAGCCTCGCCTTCGGGCGTGACCGCATAGACCTTCTTCGAGCCCTCCCGCGTCTCGCCGCGGATGTAATCCTGCTCCTCCAGCATCGTCAGGGTGGGATAGACGGCGCCGGGGCTCGGCGCATAGGCGCCGCCGAACTTCGCCTCGATGGCACGGATCAGCTCGTAGCCGTGGCTCGGCTTCTCCGCGATCAGGGCGAGGAGGACGAGGCGCAGGTCGCCCGCGCCGAACATCCGCCCGCGCCCGTGGCGGGTGCCGAACCCGTCGTCGAGCCCGCGCCCCCCGAACCGCCCGCGTCCGAATCCGCGGCCCCCGAACCCCTGCTCCGTCTCCTCGTGCGGCGAGCCGTGCCCGCCCCGGATCCGACCCGGCCGATGAAATCCCCTGAACATGCGATCTTCCTTTCGTCATATCGTTCGCTGCATCTAAAGATATATCGTCAGATTGTTTCGTCAAGATATATCCAGAGCGATGCGGACGGATGCGCCGGCCGGCCGCGCCGGTCCCGCCCCGGCGCGATGCGCGCCTCCGCGGCGCGGCGCGCCGGAAACATGAAAAAGCTGGTGCTCTTTGGGTGCTTACGGCGTGGACAGCGGTCTGGAATAATGCCAAAGACCGATATGGCGGTCCCCCGCGGCCGGTGCGCCCGAAGGCGGAGCGCCCCGCGGCGAGGCTGTCCGGCCCCCGCCGCGCGAGCCGTTCCCCGCGGACCCTCTCTGGAGCCTCGTTTTGGCCACGATCGCCACTGAAGCCCCGGCCACACGGCGCGATTTCCTTCTCATCGCCACGGGCGCCCTCGGCGCCGTGGGCACCGCCGCCCTCATATGGCCCTTCGTGGCCTCGCTGGCGCCGGATGCCGAGGTGATCGCGGCCGGCGCGCCGGTGGATGTCGATCTCGAGCCGATCCAGCTCGGCCAGATCGTGAAGGTGTTCTGGCGCGGCAAGCTGATCTTCGTGCGCCACCGGACGCCGGAGGAGATCAAGTCGGCGGAGGATGTCGATATCTCGACCTTGCGCGATCCGCAGACGGATGCGGCCCGCGTGAAGCCCGGCCACGCGCCGTTCCTGATCGTCTACGGCAACTGCACGCATCTCGGCTGCGTCCCGCTCGGCCATGAAGGGGCCTACAAGGGCTGGTTCTGCCCCTGCCACGGCTCGGTCTTCGACACGTCCGGCCGGATCCGCCAGGGACCCGCGCCGCTGAATCTCCCGGTTCCTCCCTACACGTTCGTCTCCGATACGAAGATCCGCATCGGTGAGGAATCGAGGGGCGGCGCCCCCGCCCACGCCTGAGACGCGACGAGCCAGACGTCATGAGCCACGAATCCACCTACGTTCCGAAGAGCGCCTTCGCGAAGTGGTTCGAGAGCCGGCTGCCGCTCCTCGGCCTCTCGCATGCCTCCTTCATCGCCTATCCGACGCCGAGGAACCTGAATTACTTCTGGACCTTCGGCGCGATCCTCACCTTCATGCTGATCGCGCAGATCGTGACCGGCGTCTTCCTGGCGATGCATTACGTCGCCGATTCGAGGCTCGCCTTCGACTCGGTCGAGGCGATCATGCGCGACGTCAATTATGGCTGGCTGATCCGCTACCTGCATTCCAACGGCGCCTCGATGTTCTTCATCGCCGTCTACATCCACATCTTCCGCGGGATGTATTACGGCTCCTACAAGGCGCCGCGCGAGATCCTCTGGATCCTCGGCGTCGTGATCTTCCTCCTGATGATGGCGACGGCCTTCATGGGCTACGTGCTGCCCTGGGGCCAGATGTCCTTCTGGGGCGCCACCGTCATCACCAACCTGTTCTCGGCGGTGCCTCTCGTCGGCGACACCATCGTGTCGCTGCTCTGGGGCGGCTATTCGGTGGGCAACCCGACCCTGAACCGCTTCTTCGCCCTGCATTACCTCCTGCCCTTCATGATCGCGGGCGTCGTGGGGCTGCACGTCTGGGCGCTGCACGTCGTCGGCCAGAACAACCCGACCGGCGTCCCCGTGAAGACCGAGAAGGACACGGTTCCCTTCACGCCCTACGCGACGATCAAGGACGTGTTCGCCACGGTCCTGTTCATGATGTTCTTCTCCTGGTTCGTGTTCTACCTGCCGAACTATCTCGGGCATTTCGACAACTACATTCCGGCCAATCCGGCCGTGACGCCCTCCCACATCGTGCCGGAATGGTACTTCCTGCCCTTCTACGCGATCCTGCGCGCCATCCCTGACAAGCTCGGCGGCGTCGTCGCCATGGGCGGTGCCATCGTCGTCCTGGCCTTCCTGCCCTGGCTCGACACCTCGCGCGTGCGCTCGGCCACTTACCGGCCCCTCTACCGGCAGTTCTTCTGGGTGTTCTTCATCGTCTGCATCCTGCTCGGCTGGCTCGGCGCGAAGCCCCCGGAGGGCGGCTACGTCATCGCCTCGCGCATTTGCACGGCTTGGTACTTCATCCATCTTCTGGTGGTCCTGCCGCTGCTCGGCCTCTTCGAGACGCCGAAGCCCCTGCCGGCATCGATCTACGACTCGGTGACCCAATCGAAGGGCGAGGGCGGGCGCGTCATTCCCGCCGTGGCGGTCGCCGAACCGTCGATCAAGGGTTGATGAAAGCGGGATCCGATCCGACCATGACCATCCTGCCCCGCATCGCCGCCCTGGCCCTCCTCTTCGCGGCCTCCGTCGTCCCGCCGGCCCTGGCCGACGAGCACACCCCGAACCCGCCGCGCCAGAGGTGGAGCTTCGCGGGCATCTTCGGACACTACGACCGTGCCCAGTTGCAGCGCGGCTTCAAGGTGTACCGGGATGTTTGCCAGGCTTGCCACCACCTGAACATTCCGTTCCGCACCCTGTCGCAGCCGGGCGGGCCGCAATTCTCGGCCGCCCAGGTCGCGGCGCTCGCGGCCGAATACAAGGTGCAGGACGGGCCGAACGATTCTGGCGACATGTTCGAGCGCCCGGCCCGCCCCGCCGACCGGATTCCGTGGACCTTCCCCAACGAGAATGCGGCCGCCTCCGCCAATGGCGGCAAGGCGCCTCCCTCTCTCCAGCTCATGGCGAAGGCACGCGGCTTCGAGCGCGGCTTCCCCTGGTTCATCATCGATACCCTGCCGGGCTTCGTCTACCAGGAGCATGGGCCTGACTATATCCACGCGCTCATGACCGGCTACCAGGACGCCCCGGCCGGCGTCAGCGTGCCGGAGGGCGGCCATTACAACAAGTATTTCCCCGGCAACATCATCGCGATGCCCAATCCCCTCTCGGACGGGCAGGTGGAATTCCCGAAGGGTCCCGACGGCAAGCCGCCGGTTCCCGAGACCGTCGACCAATACGCGACGGATCTCGCGGCCTTCCTGATGTGGGCGGCGGAGCCGAACCTGGAGGAGCGCAAGCGCACCGGCTTCATGGTGATGATCTTCCTCGCGGTCTTCGCCTACGGCATGTATCGGGCCAAGAAGATCGTTTGGTCCAAGGTCAAGGCGGCCGGGGCGCACGCCTGAGCGGAAACTCCGCCTTCCGGGCGGAGGCTCGCAAGCCGGGCGGAGGTTCCGCTCGCGGAATTCAGAACGCGGCGGGACCGGGAGGCCGGTGCCGCCGTTTTTTCGAGGCCGGACATGAAGGCGATTCTCGGCATCATCGGCGGCTCGGGCATCTACGACCTGCCGGGCCTCGAAGGTGTGCGTGAGGAATTCGTGGCCTCCCCCTGGGGAGAGCCTTCGGATGCGCTTCGCTTCGGCCGGATCGGTGCGACCGAGATCGTCTTTCTGCCGCGGCACGGGCGTGGCCATCGATTGTCGCCCTCGGATATCGACTACCGCGCCAATATCGACGCGCTGAAACGCGCGGGTGTGACCGACCTCGTCTCCCTCTCGGCCTGTGGCTCGTTCAAGGAGGCTTTGCGGCCGGGCACCTTCGTGCTGGTCGACCAGTTTCTGGACCGGACGATGCGGCGCGAAAGCTCGTTTTTCGGGCGTGGCTGCGTCGCCCATGTCTCGATGGCCCATCCCGTGGGGCCCCGCCTCCAGCGCTGCATTGCGCTCGCGGCCGAGGCCGAGGGGATCGCGCTCCATTCCGGCGGCACCTATGTCTGCATGGAGGGGCCGCAATTCTCCTCGCTGGCCGAATCGCGCTCCTATCGGGCGGCCGGCTACGACGTCATCGGCATGACGAACATGCCCGAGGCGAAGCTGGCCCGCGAAGCCGAGATCACCTACGCGACCATCGCCATGGTGACCGACTACGATTGCTGGCATCCCGACCACGACGCCGTCACGGTCGCCGACGTCGTCAAGGTGGCGCGGGCCAATGCGGGCAATGCCGCGCGCCTCGTCGCCCGTCTTGCGCGCGATTTTCCCGCCGAGCACGAGCCATGTCCCGTGGGCTCGGACCGGGCGCTCGACAACGCTGTCATGACGGCCCCGGCCGCGCGCGATCCGGCGCTGGTCAAGAAGCTCGACGCGGTTGCCGGACGCGTGCTCGGGCGCCGGCCGGCCTGAGGCCCATGAAAAAGGCCGGCGCGAGCAGGCTGTGTGAGAACACAGGAGGCTCCGGTTTGACCGGGGCCTC
>NZ_DAOLAJ010000035.1:0-34852 GCF_035325185.1 Enterovirga sp.
CCGGCAGGGGAATACGCCCTCAGCGCCGAATGCGGGCGTAGGAGCCCGGCGCCGCCTCGAGGACCGGCAGGGGGCCGCCCGCGACCGGCCGGGCCGGAACCTGCTCGCCGCTCCGCTCCTTCAGCCACCGGGACCATTCGGACCACCAGGAGCCCTCGTGCCGCTCGGCGCCGGCGAGCCATTCGGCCGCCGTGGGCGGGAAAGCTGCGTTGGTCCAGTAGCCGTGCTTCTGCGCCGCCGGCGGGTTGATGGTGCCGGCATTGTGCCCGGAGCCGCCGAGGATGAAGCGCTTCGGCGCCGTGAAGCGCAAAGCCCCGCGATAGGTCGTCTCCCAATTGGCGACATGGTCGTCCTTCAGCGACACGAAGCAGAGCGGCGTCTCGATCTTCGCGAGGTCCAGCGGCGTGCCGGCCAGCTTGAGGCGCCCGGGCTTGGCCAGCGCGTTGTCCAGCATGATCGCGCTCATGAAGGTCTCAAGCATCTTGCCCGGCATGCCGATCCCGTCCGAGAACCAGAACAGGAGGTCGGACGGCACCGCCTTGTCGGCCAGGAGGTACGAGCTGATCGCCGAGGACCAGATCAGGTCGTTCGCCCGCAGGAGACTGAAGAGCGTGCTCAGCTCGGCATCGCTGAGATAGCCCTTGTCCGCGAGTTGCGCGCGCAACGCCTTCACGTTCTCGTTGCTGACGAAGACCTCGAAATCGCCCGCATCGGCGAAATCGGTCATGGTGGCGATCATGGTCGCGCTGTTGGCCCGCTCGTCGCCCTTGGCCGCCATGTAGGCGAGCCCGCTCGCCGTCAGCGTGCCGCCGAGGCAATAGCCGATCAGGTTGACCTTGTCCTGGCCGGTGGCCTCGGCGATGGCCGCGAAGGCCGCCTGCGGCCCCTCCAGCCAGTAATCCTCGAAATCCTTGCCCGCATGGGATTCGTCGGGATTGACCCAGGACACCGCGAAGACCGTGTAGCCCTGCTCCAGCGCCCAGCGGATGAAGCTCGTCTTCGGCTGGAGGTCGAACAGGTAGTACTTGTTCACCCAGGGCGAGATCAGCAGCAGCGGCACCTCGCTGACCTTCTCCGTCGTCGGCTCGTACTGGATCAGCTCCATCATCGGCGTGCGCAGCACGACCGAGCCCTTCGTCGCGGCGATGGTGACGCCGAGTTCGAACGCCTCCTGGTCGGCGCGGCGCACATGGCCCGACTCCGCCAGCACGTCGTCCAGGAAGTTCGAGAAGCCCTGGATCAGGTTCCGCCCGCCCGTCTCCACCGTCTTCTTCACGACGTCGGGATTGAGATGGGCGAAATTGCTCGGCGCCATCGCGTCGATGAGCTGCTCGGTGAAGAAGGTCACCTTCTTGCGGTCCTCGGGCGCGAGCTCCCCCTTCCCGGCGAGCGAGCGCATCCAGTCCGCCCCCACCAGATAGGAATGCAGCAGCCCCCGCAGGGCCGGGTTCGCCTCCCATTCGGAGTTGCGGAAGCGCCGGTCCTTCGGGCGCGGCTTCTCCCCGCCCTCTCCTCCCGGCCGCAGAGCCCCCGACCACGCCTCCGCCTGGCCGCGCCAGAAATCGACATTCGCCTCCGCCAGCGCCCGCGGATCGCGCAGCAGACCCGCATAAAAGCGGCCGAACGAGGCCGAGATGTCCTGCGCCATCTGCATCGGCAGGATCGCCGCCGAGGCAGGGCTCCCCGCAAGCTTCGTCGCCGCCCGCTGAGCCTTCCCCGCAAGCTCAGCCCAGTCCCGACCCAGCACCACAGGATCAGGCGCTCCAGGCTTCGTATCCATCGGCGGCTTCGACATCATCTTCCTCCCGATTGTTCTTCAGCCCGCCGCGCGCAGAAAGGACAGGATCGCCTCTCCCTCCGCACGGCTCATCAGCATCGGCATGTGGCCCGTCCCCGGGACGCTGAACGTCGCAAGGTCGGGCTTAAGCTGGCGCATCCTGGAAAGCACGTCAGGCGTCACGAAATCCGAATCCGCACCGTGAACCGCCAAAACAGGAATGTCCAGATCGCGCCAATACTTCCACAACGACATGCTGTAGTACCAAAGCCACTGAAAGGCGGTCGCGATCTTGGGGTCGATCAGGGCGTCGACGCGACCGCTCTCCTCATCCAGGCGGACGGAATGGCGGGCCATGTGGAGCCATTGGGCATCCGTCAGCGGCCCGCAGCCGACATAGATGCGGCGCATATGCGCGATGAGCCCGCCCATGCTGTCGAAGGAGGGCGGGTCGGCCCTCAGGCGCCGCGCCACGCGGGCCGAGGCCCGGAAGGGGACTTCCGGCCCGATATCGTTGAGGACAAGCGTCGAGATCGGGCTGCGCGGCAGGGAGGCCAGCACCATCCCGATCAGGCCGCCGAGCGAGGTGCCGATCCAATGGACGCGCTTGCGCCCGAGGGCGGCCAGAAGCGAGCCCATATCGGCGCAATATTGCGGGAAAACGTAGTCCAGCGTGTTCTTCAGCCGGTCGCTCCGGCCGCGCCCCATGAGATCGGGACAGACGACACGGTAGCCGGCATCGGCGAGACGGGCCGCGAGGATGTCGAAATCCCGCCCTTGCCGCGTCAGCCCGTGCACGCAGACGACCACCTCATCCGCGTCGAGCGGGCCCCAATCCGAGAAGGCGACGTTGTGGAACCCCGAGAGCGACAGGCAGGCGACGGCGTCCTGCCGGTCGGGCTCGCGAACGAGACCCCGATTTTCTCCGACTTGCCGCGCCGCATCGGCGGAGGGGCCGCTCACCGGAGCCTCCCTCGCCAGCGCGCCCCGGACGGCCGGGCAGAACCTCGCCTCCGCATGGCTTCAGGCGGCCTTGGCGGCCGGGCGCTCACCCCGCAGCAGGTTCACGAGGGCGGAGAAATCCTCCCCGCCATGGCCAAGCCTCTCGAAGAGACCATAGAGCTGGGCGGCCTGCGCGCCGAGCGGCGTGGCCGCGCCGGTGGCGAGGGCGGCCTCCTGCGCCAGCTTCAGGTCCTTCAGCATCAGCGCGGCCGCGAAGCCGGGCTTGTAGCCGTTATTGGCCGGCGAGGTCGGGACGGGCCCCGGGACGGGGCAATAGGTGTTGATCGACCAGCACTGCCCCGACGACGTCGAGGCGACGTCGAACAGCGCCTGATGCGAGAGGCCGAGTTTCTCGGCGAGGGCGAAAGCCTCGCAGACGCCCGCCATGGTGATGCCGAGGATCATGTTGTTGCAGATCTTGGCCGCCTGGCCGGCTCCGGCCTCGCCGCAATGGACGAGGCGCTTGCCCATGGCCTCGAGCACCGGCTTGCCGCGCTCGAAGGCGTCGGCGGCCCCGCCGACCATGAAGGTGAGGGTTCCCGCGGCCGCCCCGACGGTTCCACCGGAGACGGGCGCGTCCAGAGAGGCGCAGCCGCGCTCCGCCGCGATCGCGTGAGCCCGCCTGGCGCTCTCGACATCGATCGTGGAGCAATCGATCAGCAGCGTTCCCGGCGCCAGACGCGGCACGAGATCGGACCAGACGGAGACGACGTGACGCCCGGCGGGCAGCATCGTCACGAGGATGTCGGCGCCCGCCACGGCCTCGGCGGCGCTCGCCGCGACCTCGAAGGCGACCCGCTGCGAAACCTTGCTCAGATCATAGCCGACCACCCGATGGCCCGCGCGAGCCAGGTTGTCCGCCATCGGGCCGCCCATGTTTCCCAGACCGACGAATGCGATTGCCTGCGCCACGTTTCGCCTCCCGAATGGACGGCAACGGCTTAGGGCCGCCACCGCGGCGCCGTGCTTGCATAGAACCCCACGCCCGGATAGTGGTAGATTTTCACAATATCCGTGCATGAGTTCGCATGACGGACGGATTCGACTGGGATCTTTTGCGATCCTTCCTGGTGGTGGCGCGGGCCGGGCGCCTGACGGCGGCAGCCCGGACGATGAAGATCGACCACTCGACCCTGAGCCGGCGGATGTACGGGCTCGAGAAGACCCTCGGCGTCACGCTCTTCGACCGCCGCCTCTCCGGCTATCCGCTGACGCCGCAGGGCGAGAAGCTGCTGGCCCTCGCCGAACAGGTCGAAAGCGGGGTGATCGGCATCCAGGCCGATATTGCGGGAGAGGATTCCCAGATTTCCGGGACGGTCCGGATCGGCGCGCCGGACGGGTTCGGCACGGCCTTCCTGGCGCATCATATCGGCACTCTGTCGCGGCGCCATCCCGAACTCGACGTCGAGCTGGTCGCGACCCCGCGCAGCTTCAGCCTGTCGAAGCGCGAGGCGGATATCAGCATCGGCCTCTCGCCTCCCGCTCATGGCCGCCATCACGCGCGGCGGCTGACGGATTACGAACTCGGGCTCTACGCCGCCCGGGACATGCCGGGCCTCGACCGGATCAGCACGGTCGACGATCTCGCCCGCTTCCCCTTCATCAGCTATATCGACGATCTCATCTTCGCGCCGGAGCTGGACTACGTGCCGTCCATCTCCCGCGAGATCAAGCCGCGCATCCGCAGCTCGAACCTGATCGCCCAGATGAATGCGGTCGCCACGGGGGCGGGAATTTGCGTCCTGCCCTGCTTCCTGACCAGGACACGGCCCGAGCTGGTGCGCATCCTGGCGGACGACGTGCGCCTCATCCGGACTTTCTGGATGATCGTCCATTCCGACATGCGCCAGCTCTCGCGCATCAGAACGACCGCGGATTTCATCGGCGAGGCGGTGCGCCGGGCCGGCGACTTCTTCACGCCGGGCCGGGGCTGCGGAGGGACCTGACGGGAAGCGGCGAGCAATCCCGCGCCATACCCGCAGCACGGACATTCCGCCCCTCGTCGCCGCAGCATGACCTTCCCCTGCCAGAGGTCTCGGCTTCGCTCGAACGTAGCGGCAGGTCTCGGGGATCAGGTTCCCGACTCGCAGGCGCGTCCGCTCGGAAACCTCACGCGCGATCACACCCACTAGACGAAAGTGTCGAGTTTTTTTAAATTCAAGGTTGCAATAAGCTGTGCTTTCTGATCGATTTCGAGAAGGTACAAAAAACGGGCTTGCATCGATGGCATTCCGGCAGCGCGTCAGCTGCGTCGATTCTCCTGCAGGTGGGCAGGCCGCTCGGCCTTCGACCGCATCCCCGGGCGCAACTCGAAGTGGCGATCTCGGAACGGCATGCGCCTCCTCGAACCCCCATGTCCCCCCGATAGGCCCCGGAGCCGGGCAGCGTCCGGCCTCGCGCGGACGGAAAGGCTCATACGAACGGCTTCAGGAAACATTCGTCTCGACGAAGCCCGGCGCCCGCGCCCCATTTTCGCAGGCTGAGACCGTCCCTCCGCCGGGCGTGTCGATCGGAAGGTGCGTCGCATCGAGTTTCACGACGGACGAGGTCGGCTCGGGGACATCCGTCTCGGCGAGCGCCCCGCGACAGCGATTTCGACTCTGCCAGTGAAGGGAGACGGATATGGCGAAGAAATCCGGGCAATCGAACCCGATCGAAAAGGCGGCAGGAGTTCTGGCGGCGGCGGGCCCGGACGTCTTGAACAACAAGGCCCCCGTCAATCTCGACACGGCAGCCTGGGCACGCAATCTGCAGGGCAACATCCTGAACGGGCATGGGCGGAACCACACCGTCAACATCTTCCTTCGCCTTCCCGAGGGCGAAGCCGGGCGCCGGATCGTCAAGCAGATCTGTCCCATCGTCACGACAGCGGCCAAGCAGGAGAATGAGCGGCGTCAGTTCAGGAAATTCCATATTCCCGGAAAGCTGTTCTGCAATATCTTTCTGTCTGCACAAGGCTATCGCACGCTCGGCCACACGGATGATGAGCTGGCCAAGGCGTTCTTCGAGGAAGAAGACAGGATTCGGCAAACGAAGTCGAACTTCCTCGACGGGATGGCCGCGCATGCGGTCGAGGATCTGGGCGATCCGGCGACAACCAAGTGGGAGTTCGGCGGAAAGCCGGACGACATCCACGCAATGTTGCTGGTCGCCGACGACGACGAAACCTTCCTCCAGCGGGCCTCCCGTGCCCTTATCGACTACCTTGAAGATCATCAATGCACGCTTGTCTGGGTCGAGCGCGGCACGGCTCTGCGGACGGATAGCGGGGAAGGGATCGAGCATTTCGGGTATGTCGACGGGCGCAGCCAGCCGTTGTTTCTCAGCGCGGATTTCCAGACGTTTCCGGGGCGCGAGGAAGGAGCCGTCCTGAAAGCCGACGAATCGATCGATCCGGCCCGGACGCATGAGAATCTCGGGCCGGACGCAGCCGGCGGCTCCATGGACATCTGGAACCCGTTCGAGCCGCTCGACCTCGTCCTTCGCCCCGACCCGCTCGCGAAGGATCCGAATTGTTTCGGGAGCTATTTCGTCTTCCGCAAGCTCGAGCAAAACGTTCGCGACTTCATGATTGCCGAGCAGAAGCTCGCCGACGAGCTGGGACTCGAGGGCACGGAGCGCGAGCGAGCCGGTGCCGTGGCGGTCGGCCGCTTCCGGGACGGCACCCCGCTCGTGCTGAACCGGACGGACGGCCTGATTCCGCCGAAGGAGAACGACTTCCGATACGACAAGGCGAAGGACGGCAAGCCGGACAAGAACGGGTTGAAATGCCCGTTCCAGGCACATATCCGCAAGACGAACCCGCGAGGGGATACCGTCCAGCATCTCGGCGGCAGCGAGGAAGGCGAGCGGTCACGCCGTATCGCCCGGCGCGGGATTACCTATGGGACGCGCAATCGCCATCCCAATGCGTTCCAGGCACTCGACGACCTCCCCTCGAAGGATGTCGGCCTCTTGTTCATGTGCTTCCAGGCCGGCATCCGACACCAGTTCGCCTTCATGCAGCGCGGCTGGGCCAACAACATCAACTTCGTCACCGGAGAGCCCGGCCTCGATCCGGTCATCGGCCAGCGCGACCACGATCATCAGACCGGCAAGCCGGTTGTTGTGGGAAAGCAGAAATGGCGGCCGGAATGGAACGACCCGAATTCCGCCGAGAAGGAATTCGGGTTCGACGGCTTCGTCAAGATGAAAGGGGGAGAATTCTTTTTCGCGCCAAGCATCCCCTATCTCCAGGGCCTCGCCCCGGACAACGGAAAGGATGAGATCAAGAACGCGCTCGTTGCCGGCCTTGCCGGCTTCGATTCCGGCAACGCCTGACCGTCGCCTCGCCGACCGATGCGGAGCCGCCGGACATGCCGGCGACCCCGCGAACCGCTTCCGACAGGAGCCTCCGCATGGGTATCATCGATGAGGTCAAGGCTGCTTGCGACCGCTTGGCGCCGCTCGGGTGGCGCGATCTGCTCCTGGGCGTCACCAAGGGCGGCCTCGACATCGCGCAGGCGACGCCCGCCGCTCTGAAGAACGCGCTCGGACGTCAGCTTGCCTCGATCGACCGGACGATGCCCGGCTTCGAGGATTTCCACGGAGACGGCGCGCACGGCATCGCGCAGGGGCAGCCGGCGCGCAGCCTGCTCTATCACGCCTTCGCGAGCCCGCGCGTCGTCCGGGGACACGAGGGCGGGCTGCTCAAGGACTTTCCGACATTGCCGGAGATCGAGGCGGTCGAGAACCTCGTCTTCGGCTTCACGCCGCCGACACTCGCGTCGCTCGCAGCCGGCGGCGCCGCGAAAGGACAACTGGCGATCACGGTCTTCGCGATCGAATACCGCCCGGCCGCGGACACGCCGGACGGGATCAGCGCCGATCTGGTGTTCTCCCGCACGGGGATCGCGCGTGTCGGCACGGCCCGCCCGAAATACCTCCCGGACGTTCGCGGCTGCTGGCCGGAGGATGAAGACAACGCCCATGCCTTCCGGGTCGTGCCTGTGCGTCTATCGGCCTGGCTCGCGGTTCGGACGAAAGGCGACAAGGCGCGTGTGATGAATGCCGGCGCCCCCCTCAAGGGCGATGCCGGCCGCAGCTTCTGGATGCCGGTCCACAAGCTGTTCGACGGGCCGGACTGCTTGCAGGGCCTCGATCTGACCCTCGAGCCGTCGGGGCGCTTCTTCAATATGAAGCTGCAGCGGGTGCGCATGTCCCTCAACCCGGCCGCCCCGCCGGAGCAGGGAGAACCCTATGTCGTGGAGCGCGACCTGGCCGACGTGGTCGAGGGCGGCGAATTCGGGCGGATGGCCGTGGTCCCGACCGTTCACGAAGGCCTGGTGCGGCCTGCCATCGTCGACGGCAAGCCGCTCACCTACACGGTGCCGGCAAACCCGGAGGAACGCTTTGCGACTTACTCGACCCCGATCCCAACCCGGTCCAAACGTGAGATTCATCGGTTCCCTGCCTATGTCCATGCCCGCACGATGGTGGCCAAGGGCGGCCAGATCATCGACCTGAACGAAGAGGACGATCTCGACGCGACGGTTCGGAAAGGCGGATACGAGGCGCTGCTCTACAGGGATTTCACCGGCGAGGGCTGGGTCGACGTCGACGTTGCCGCTCTCGCCAAAGAGCCTCAGGTCGCACGAAAGACCCGCCCCGCCTATATTCTGCTCAGCGCACCGGATTTCTTCCCGTCGTGCGGGCAGCGCGAGCTCACGCGCTGGGCGGCATCGCAATCGGTCCCGGCCAGCTTTCGCAACGGCAACCAGCTTTGGGGCGTGCGGCCCACCGCCTTGAGCCAGAGCCGCCTGCCGGCCAACCTCCAGCTTCCCGACAGTCCTTTCGATGCGGCCGAGGATACGATGACCGCCGTCGTCGCAATGGGGAGCGCGACGAAGGATGCGACGCCTCCGGCACCCCAATCGCTCGATGTCGTTCGCGCATCGACGCTGCCGGACGACGGCGCCGGGGAGTTCGCGCCCGGATGGGATGTATCCGTCGACGTGAAGGGCGACCCGGAAACCGGCATCCTCCACTTCGCGGCTTATGGCCTGGGAAGTCCATTTCCCGAGGATGCGAAGCTCTGCGCCGCGCTCAGCACATTCTGGCCGGCCGTGGCGCCGGACGTCTATCGGACCTTCTCGCCCCACACCGGAAACGATGATTTGTGGGGGACCGTGGCGCCGCTCACCGACGAAGAAATCGGGCAGGCGGGCACCACTCCCTGGGACGGGATTCCCGGTCCCCGCGTCGTGCGCATGGACGACCAGGACTTCGTCGAGATGGCGAGCTTCCTTCACGCCGACTATGTCCGAAACACCGTGGAGAACCGGTTCAGCGGACGCCTGACCGCCCGCATCACCGCCGAGGAGTACCAGCGCCGGGTGCTGTGCGCTGCACGGGTTCACTGGGCCCTTTCCGGAGGATTCGACGTGGTGCCGACGCGTCGATCCTGGCTCATCCTGTCGTTCCGGCGGGTGTCGCCCGGCGACCCCGAATTGATCGCGGCGCAGAACGATGCGAGCCACGTTTTCAAGAGCGATACGATCTACCGCGCCGAGATGTGCTTCGTCGGCCGGCTCGATCCGACACGTCCTTCACCGAAAGGGCCGCGTTTTCGCCTGCTGCCGCTCAGGCGGCAAAATTCATTTTTCGTCGCGCCGAACGACGCCTTCGTCCTTCGCAGGCGCGCAAGCGATCCGACATGGGGCCGCGCGAAGGGAGAGTGAGCGAGCGCCGGCGGACGGCTATGGAAGTGAGCAGGGGCGGGGTTTGGAACGTGCTCGTTCTCGGCGCTGGACCCGCCGGCTGCGCCGCCGCCCTCCAAGCCCGGCACGACGGCTTGACGGTCCTGGTCCTGGAATCACGAATGGTCGATCGCCCCCAGCCGGGCGAGACGCTTCACCCCGGCATCGAACCCCTTTTCGATCGGCTCGGCGTGCGGACAGCGGTTCTCCAGGCAGGCTTCCCGCGCCACACCGGGATTTGGGTGGCCTGGGAGGGCACCCAGCCGAGCTTCGAGGCATACGGGGAGAGCGACGGCGTCGCCTGGCGCGGGTTCCAGGCCGACCGCCTGCGCCTGCGCGCAGCCCTGCTCGACACAGCGGTCCAGGCCGGAGCCGAGTTCGTTCGAGGATATGCGCCCACGGCCCTCCTGGTCCGCGCGGGCCGGGTCAGCGGCGTCATCGCGAATGGAACCGAGATCGAAGCGCATTGGACGATCGACGCGACCGGCAAGGACCGCTGGCTCGCCCGTCATCTCGACTTGGCGACCATGCGCCGGTCGCCGCAGATCCTCGCGCGATACGGCTGGCTCGCATCTGGCCGGCCGGGCGCGGATTGCAACCCGCGCCTGACCGCCACCGAGCACGGATGGCATTGGCGCGCGCCGCTCGGGCAGGACCGGCTCGCATGGGTCGAGGCCACGATCGGAGCCGTTCCGCCTGCGCCGGGCATCGACGTCACCTGGTGCCTCACCGAAAAAAGCGCGGGCCCGGGATATTTCCTGGTCGGAGACGCGGGCATCGTCCTGGACCCTGCATCCTCCCATGGCGTCCTGCGCGCAATCATGACGGCCATGTTTGCCGTCTCGCATATCTCCGGGGCCGTCCGGGCCGGGACGACCGAAGCTGCGGCCGCGCGGCATTACCGCGACTGGCTGCGGGACTGGTTCGAGACCGACCGAAACGCGATGCTGCAACTTTACCGCCGGCATATGTCGCCGAGCATCAGGCGGCGGTTTGCGGACTTCTAGGCCCAGGGCTCTCCCGGTCGGAGGCGGCGACGATTGTCGTCCAAACAACGATCGACAACCACCGCGACCCATGGTTGCAGCGACGCCAGGATGATGTATCATCGCGCGACGCTGGAGGATGATCCCGGAGAGCGGAATCCAGTTTTTTGGAAAACAGAATGCGGAAACAATAACTTGGAACATGTTTCGTTTCCACGGAAACGAAACATGTTCCAAGGCCGGCCCGGCGGCGCGTGCATCGCGAGGTGAAGCAGGGGCGCGCGCCGGCCCTCGGTGGAAGGATCGACAAGGCTGCCGCTCGAAAGCAAGGGAGGACGTTGGCCACATGGCGCGATCGGGACGAAGCTTCGTGGGCTATCAACGCACGCACTACCGGAGGCTGCGCCCGCTGGGACTTGCTGCCTCAGCCGCGGTGATCGGCGTGCGCGGGATCGAAGTTTCCCAATGTATCCAGGATCTCGACAACAGCGTACCGCTGATCGCGGACAAAACGACCGTCGTGCGGCTCTACCTGGACCCGGCAACGCTCGGCAAGGCGGGCAGCGTCACGGCGGAGCTTGCCTGGAGCCGCGGCGGCGCGGAAGCGTACCTGCCTGCGCTGAATGCGGTGCGGCTCGATCCGGCCAAGAACGAAGACATCCACGCGCAGCGCTCCGACCTGGAGAAGAGCGTGAATTTCCGCCTGCCCGCAGAGGCGATCGGCGCCGGCACCCTGCGCCTGCGCCTGTCACGGGTCTTCGCCCCCGGCGGCTCGGACCTTCCGGTCGGCGCGCCGAACACCGTCGACGTGGATTTCGTCTCGGCTCCTCCCCTGCGGATCCGGGTGATCGGCCTGCGCTACCGGGCCGGCGGGAAGCCGGTCGCGCCGGATGCGATCCATTTCAACTATTTCCGCTCCTATCTGGGCCGCGCCTATCCGGTGGCGTCGCTGGAATGGTCGCAGATCGTGGTGGACGCCGATTTCGGCTCGCCGTTCAACGCGTCCACGGTCGATCTCGCCAATGCCCAGATCGCCGCGCTGCGCGGCCGCGAGGTCACCCACGGCGTCGACCAGCGCACGCATTATTTCGGCCTGGTCGACGACAACGGCGGCCTCAGCGGCTACTTCATGCGCGGCAAGGCCTACGCGATCCCATCCTCGAAGCCGCAGCCCGACACCGTCGCATCCGGGCCGTGCGGGACGCCGCGCGGGCTGGCGGGCGATCGCGATCTCTCCTATGCCGACTGGTACGGCGCGCATGAACTCGGCCACACGTTCGGCCGCTATCATCCGGGCTTTCCGCCATACGATCCCGCGACGAAGGCCGGTCAGGACGCGAGCGATCCGGCCTTTCCGTATGCCGGCGGCTTCATCAGCACCCCGGACGGCCGCTATGTCGGCCTCGACACGGGCGATCCCGACCTTCCCGCCCCTATGATGGCCTTGCCCGGGCTCGGCTATCATGACGTGATGACCTACGCGGACAATCAATGGCTTTCGGCCTATACTTACATGGCGATCCTCGAGCGCCTTATCGCCGAGGATGCGCTTGGTCCGGCCATCAGCTGAACCGGAGGACGGCACCGTGAAACCCGAGGTCAGGACCGACAGCTACGTCCATGTGGTCGCGACCGTCGACACGAAAGCGGCGACGGGCAAGATCCTCTACGTAAACCCTGCGACCTCGACCGTTGTCACCGATGCGGAGCCGGATGAGAACGTCGCCCTCGTGGCCAGGGACGCCGCGGGGAAGGAGCTTTACCGGCAGGCCGCCGTCGTGCGGCGCTCGTCGTGCGAGTGCGGGGAGCCGGGCGATACCGGGCTGATCCAGGCCGATCTTCCGAAGATGCCGGGCATGAGTTCGGTTTCGCTTCTCGTCGGAGACAAGGAAGTCAGCCGCTATGAAGGCGGCGCGGCGCCGGCGCTGGAGAGCGCGACGCTCGGCCTTGCCCCGCCCGGCACCCCCGGATCGACGCGGCGGCAGCTTTCGGTCACCGAGCTTGCCGGGATCGCGCCCGCGCCCGGCGTCACCTATTCGGTGGACGTCAAGCCCGATACCGGGGCGCCATGGGCCACCATCGCGATCGGCCGCCCGACCCCGACCGTCGATTTCGACAAGAACCAGTTCCCGGGCGCGAAGTCTGCGACGGTGCGGGTCACGCGCACGACCGGCTTCGACCAGGAGGTCATCGCGGAGGACAAGCTCGAATTCTGAATCACGCGTCGCTGAGGGGCGCGGTCAGGCGGCACGACCCGCCAGTCCCGCCCAGAACGGCGCCTCCGGCCAGCGCCGTTCCGACGCGTAGACGAGACGGCAACGGCGGCGATAGGCGTCATGGATCGCGGCATGACGCTCGACATAGGCGCGCATCCGTTCCGGGCGCCGGTCCCGGTCCTCCAGGAGCGTGCGAGCGGCGAGCAGGCCGCCGTGCAGGGCCGAGAACAGCCCTTGCCCGGAGATCGGGTCGAATGCGAGGGCGGCGTCTCCGCAGGCGATCCACCCCTCGCCGCAGATCCGGCTCGAACGCGCCGATCCGGCCTCGGTCGCGCGCGGGGGGTCGGAGAAGGTCACGCCGGACAGAGCCGCGCGGACATGGATCGTCGCGGCGAGAGCCTCGCGCCACGCGTGCAACGATCTCAGCAACGGTCGGGCCTCGTCGGCGGCCACCTGAAACGACGCCAGCACGCCGCCCGACGGAAGCTTCGCGGCATACCACCATCCCTGCTGCCGCGACTCCACGAGCGTGCGTGCCAGATGGGGCGCCCCCTCGCCGCGCCCGATGCCGAATACCGAAATCGGATCGGCGGACCGCAGCCGGGACCCGCCCAGTCGCCGGACCACGGCAGCCGCACGCCCGGTCGCGTCCACGAGATCGGCAGCCCGCAGGACCGCTCCGTCATCGGCCGTCACGCGCCAGCCATGATCGCACCGCTCGATTGCGCGCAGGCGCGCGACATGGGCGACAGCCCCCGCGGCCCGTGCCGCCTCGCGAAGATCGTCGTCGAACCGGGCGCGATCGAGCCGCCAGCCCGGGCCGTCGGGATCACATATGAAATCGGTCGCTTCCAGCGTGTCGGATCCCCAGGCCGAAAGCGTGCCGGCGAGCGGCCGGTGGCCGCGCGCCGCGCTCAACGGCGGAAGGCCGCAGGCGGCGAGCAGGCGGGAAGCCGCCCCGGGCAGCGCCTCGCCGATCCTGAAGCCGGGAGCGGGGCGGTCCAGCATCAGCACCCGCATTCCGCCGTGCGCGAGGCAGTGCGCCGCGACGGCCCCGGCTGGACCGGCCCCGACGACGATCGCGTCGCGGATCATGATCGCGGTCAGATTCCCCGGCGAAAAACCTCCAGTTCCTCGGGGCTCCAGCCAGCGAGCTGAGCGCCACCCGTCGAGCGGGCCGCTTCGGCCGGCGGCGCGAGGCCGGCGAGCGGAGGCCCGGCGAGCGGCGGGCGGCGGGCGGTTTCGACGAGCATGACCTCGGGGAAGTCCGGATCGTTTGCGATGCCGGGCCGGACCTCGACCACCCCCAGCTTGGCGTAGTCCTCCACCATCTTGTTCATGCGCGGCACGTTCGACTCCGGAAAGCCCCGAAACCAGTCGCGCCGGGTCCAGAAGGCGGCAAGGCGGTCCTCGCGCGACCGGGATGTATCCTTCACAACGTCATATTCGGCTTGCGTCAGGACGTGGTTCGGGACGCGAGCGGGCCAGAAGCTCGGAAGGAAGGGGTCGTATTCCGGCTCGTAGCCGGACAGGCAGGACACGGTGTCGGCCTGCCACGGAACAGCCATCCAGCGGGTGAGGCCGCCGGGAGGCTGCCCGTAGAGCGGTCCCCCCGGCGCCAGGGCGATCTGGGAGGTCATGGCCTTTCCGTAATCCGGCTCAGGGTCGTCTGCCGGCCGGCGACGGATGCGGAACGGTGCCTCGTAGAGGCTGGCATGGCGCATGATCCATGTCAGCTCGCAGCCTGGATGGAAGGCGTCGGCGAGGCAGAAATGCAAGGCTGCCCGGTCGAGCATGGCAGGCTGCTGCGCCAAGGGAAGCTGCTCGATCCTGTGCGGCCCCTTGGCGGCGGGATCGAAATCGCTCTCGAAATCGCCGCTGACCCAGCGATGAAGGATCCAGCTTTGCAACGGCGAGAGGCCGACGCTGCCGCGTGGCGTTCCGCTCCGCGGAAATCCGAACGCGTCGCCGTAGAACCACGGCCACAGCCGTGGTTCGTCGACGGACGTGCCGCTCGGCCGAAAGGAATCGAGGACGAGCCAGCGCAACTCGCCGTACAAGGCTGCTCCGCCCGCATCGCTGGCCTTGGAGGCGAGCTTCCCGACGAAATCATCGTCCGAGAAGTCCCAGGGGCGCCCCTTGCCGAATGCGTTCGCGAAGCCCTTGTTCACCCATTGCAGCCCGGCGAGACGTCGCAGCAGCGGCAGCACGTCGTCCTGGAACGATATCGTGGCCGGCCTCGGCATCATCCCGGCCTCGATGTAGGTTTCGACGAGCAGATCGTAGAGCGTGCGCCAGCCGACGAGATCGGGAGCGTAATTCGGCGGCGCCACCGCCACCCAGGCCCCCTGAACGGGCACGTCGCGTCCCTCGATGCTCACCTGCGCCGTGACCGGGCCGTCCGAGATGTCGTCGTACCAGCCGTCCGCGTTTGCGAAGGTGTCGCCGTCGGCGGGCGTGAAGATGGGAGCGCCCGACGGCGAGCCCGAGCGGCCGCGGCCGCCGAGCACCAGCAGACGCCCCTTTTCGTCGGTGCGCAGCTCGCCGAGGGCGACGGCCGCCGATCCGAATTTGCCGGTGTCGAAGGCGTGCTCGGCTCCGCCCGCCACCCCGGCGCCGCTGATCGAGCGGGGGCCGGGATCGATGGCGAGCGCGGCGCGCTCGTGCACAGGCACGGCGGAATTCCGGCGCGGCGCCTCGACGGCCGCAGCGTCCGGGATGTCGAGCGCCATGATGAAGCGGTACCAAGCCGCCTTCCTGTTCGCGAGGTGAGCCGTCCAGCGAATGGATGCGGAGGCGGTGGTCAGCTCGCTCACGACCTCGCCGGCGGCATTGTAGCCATAGATGCGAAACCGGGCCGCCTGGCGCTTCAGGTCGCCCCCTGCATCCCTGTGGAAGCCGGGCGGGTAGGGCCCGGTCTCAACCACCTCCGGCCCGACGAAGCATTCATCGGCGCTGTCGCCGATCCGTGCGATCCCGATCCCCGGATGAATGGCGGCGCGCACGATGACCGTGTCGCCTCCGGGGGGTGCGTCGGTTTCCGGCTTGGGCGTGTCGGGCTCGCCGAGCGGGACCCCGTTGAGGTTGCGCCGGCGATCGGCCGAGGCCGCGTACACGCTCCGCCGGGCCTCGGCGAGCGAGCCCTGCGGCCGATGATCCTCCGTCACGCGCCAGATGTTCATCGAGAGGTTCTCACCGTATTCCGCCTGCCCCCGGGCCGCGATGTCCTGCTGGGGAAGGACGAGGTCGGCCACGTGAACGGGCGCGCTCTCGGCCTCGCTCCAGCGGATGCTGGCCCGGTCGAGCGGCATGGCGTCCGGGTCGGTCCGTGGCTGGAGCAGGAAACGGAACGAGGCGGAGCGCGAGGCGAGGCGCTCCCTGAGGTCGAGCGCGAGGTAGCTCGGATCGGACGGCGCCGCGGCCGGAGGCGGAAGATCGAATTCGGGTTCGAGCTTGTACTTCACGAAATGCGCAGGGCCGAGCGCGAACGGAACCCCGCTCCAATAGGGCGTCGCCAGAACGCTCGCGACGGACTTCGCCATCTCGCCGAGGATCGCGACCGTTTTCGGATGATCCTTCAAGTAGAGGTCGTAGTCGCCGTCGACCACGCCGGCCCTCGTGAAGGCACACATGTCGGACGCCGTGTCGACGAAAAACACGTCGTGGTTCTGGAGAATGAAGTCGAACGTCCCGTCTCGCGGCTCGCCGAACAGCTTCTCCCCGGCCACCCCGAACAGCTTGATCCCGATGCCGAGGGTGGTCTTGAAGCCCGAAGCCGTGGGCAGCGTGTCGGACGAGAACCGGATCCAGGCCGGGTATTCCGTCCCCCCGAACAGACCGATCCTGAACGCCTCGGGCAGGTCGGGCCGAATCCGAAACGTTCCATGAGCCACGCCGTGCGGCTTCAGGAATACGGGCCGCAGGACCGGCCGCTGCCCCGCGGCGACGCGGCCATCCTGCACGATGTCGACGAACATCGTCCGAAGCGATCCGTCGGAATCGGCGGCGCAGTCCACGGGCGAAGCGCTCCGCGATGAGCCCAGCGTCACGGTCGGTCTCATGTCCGGCACTCCGAAGGTCCGACGACCTGCGCGAACTCGGAGTCACGCGGACCTACCCGAGATCGCGCGCCCGCGGACAGGCGACGACGTCTTCGGGCGATGTCGCATTCCTCTCTTGTTCTCGCACGTATAGTGGGTGATGATCGCCCTCTGGTCAACGCAGGGTTGGGGACATGCTGCGGCTCCGTCTGAAGCGCGAGGAACGGTCGTCCGGCCTCGCGCCCCCATCCGTCGCGTCCGGGGCCGAGGTCGAGATCGCCAACGTTTACGACGATCCGCTGCTGGAGGTCGTCCGTCTTCTGCGGGAGGCAGCCAATATCGAGCACGCCTTGATGGTACAATATCTTTACGCGGCCTTCTCCGTGAAGGACAAGTACGATGCGCTGATCGGGATCGATCTGTTTCCTACGAGCCATACCTTGATCGGCGTCGCGATCCAGGAGATGCAACATCTGGCCAAGGTCAATGCTCTCCTGGTCGACCTGAAGGCGAACCCGAATCTCGACCGCCAGGACTTCCCGATCAGGTCGGACATCTATCCTTTCGACCTCGAGCTGGAGCCGCTCACGCTCGAGAGCTGCGCCAAGTACGTGACCGCGGAGGCTCCTCTCGACGCGCTGGACCCGGCGGGAGCCGGGGACCAGGCGGAACGAGACTTTCGCGAAGCGGTCTCCCAAAAGGTCGGCCTGAACAGGGTCAATCACATCGGCAGCCTGTACGGAACGGTGATCGCCCGCTTGCGGGAGGCGGTCGAGGCCTCGCCTGCGATCCTGAACGATTCCGATCGATGGCTCGACGAACTCGAGAAGATCCGAGGTCAAGGGGAGGAAGATCACTTCCTCTTCTTTCGCTCCGTCTTCGAGGGGACGCATCCGGCCCTCGGCGGCCCGGCGGTCTGGCGCGACCCTTCGTCGGACGATTATCCGAGCCGTCCGCTGCCGAGGAACCCGACCGCCTACGAGGGGTCCGACCGCTCCATCACCGACGCGTTAGCTCGACGCCTGGCAGTCTTGGCGAACCTTCACTACTGGCTCGTCCTGGGTCTGCTCCACCAGGGGCATGCCTCCTCGGATTCGAACCTGATCGGCCGCGCCGTGTCGCATATGACCGGCTGCCTCTACCCGCTCGGGCGGATGCTGGCCGACAGGGGCTTCGGCCTGCCGTTCGATGCCCTGGCGCTGAATTTCGGACCCGGCATGGATCGCGTCGCGACGCTGGGCTGGCTGCGCAGGCTCGTCTTGGAGGTGCAGGGCCATGAGGCCGATCTGGCGGGAGACCTTGGAAGCAACTACAAGAAATCCCCGGCGAAAATCACGTTGCAAATTCTGGGAGGAATATCGTGACGTACACTCAGGAGATGGGGCGGCGCTTTTGGTTCGAATTCGATAAAAGCACCAAGTACACGCCCAGCTTCATGCAAATCGTCGGACGAGCCGGAGCTGGCGGGATTCAGACCGCCTTCGCCGAGACGCGGGTCGACGAGACCTATCCCGAACAGTTCCTCGCGCTCGTCGAACCTCGGCGAGCCGATTGGCAGGTGCTCGCGGACGTGCAGACGGACGCCGTGCAGCGCTGGCTCGACGGCGACTGGGCAAACGTGCAGGCGGCTTTCGAGGATTTCGGCCAGGGGACCTTGCTGGACACCGATCCTCAGAGGGCCGCCAACAACGACAGCATCCACACCATGGACATCCAGGGCGCCGCGCCCCCTGTAGGCTATCACCGCTGGCACGCCTCCATCAGGGCGATCCAGCTTCTGCAGATCGGCGAGGCCGGGTGGTGGGAGAAGCTCGACGAACTCCTCGGGCTCGCATGGGGAATCCAGTCCTTCGCACGACCCAGGCAGACCAACGTCGCGAATCCGCCGATCCCGGCCGCGGACCTCGACGACCTGAGGGCAAGCTGGCTCGCCATGGATCCCGAGCGCCGGGATCGCCAGTACGACCTGACGGGCGATGTCGGCTATCATCCCTCGCCGAAGAAGCCGGCCGCATGACGAAAGCCTCGGGCTTCGGCGCCGTCTCCTGCCCGTGCTGCGGCGGGGCCATGACGCGCGACATGCTGGACGCCCTCCTTCGGCAGGCGCGGGAGCAAGGTTACGAGCTTCCATCCGAACGCGCCTGGCACTCGCCCTCGCCGATCATCGATCCGCATGCGCACATGATCTCGCGCACGACCCAGGATTACGAGGCCATGGCGGCAGCCGGGGTGGTCGCGGTGATCGAGCCGGCCTTCTGGCTCGGGCAGCCGCGAACGAATGCCGGCAGCTACCTCGACTACCTCTCCACCATCCTCGGCTTCGAGCGCTTCCGCGCGAGCCAGTTCGGACTGCGCCACTATTGCACGGTCGGGCTCAACCCCAAGGAGGCGAACAACGAGGCGCTGGCCGAGGCCGTGATGGAGCTGCTGCCCGATTTCATGCTGAAGGAGGGCGTGGTGGCGCTCGGCGAGCTGGGATACGACGAGCAGACCCCGCTGGAGGATCGCTACCTGAGGGCCCAGATCGAGCTTGCGAAAGAGGGCGACCTGCCGATCCTGATCCACACTCCGCATCGCGACAAGAAGCGAGGCACGCTGCGCACGATGGAGGTGCTGGCCGAGCACGGCTTCCCGGCCCGCGCCTGCGTGGTCGACCACAACAACGAGGAAACGGTCGAGAGCGTGCTCGAGCGGGGCTATTGGGCGGCCTTCTCGATCTATCCGCAGACCAAGATGGGGAAGGCCCGCATGGTCGAGATCGTGCGCCGCTACGGCGCCGATCGCATCATCGTCAACTCGGCCTGCGACTGGGGCGTCTCCGACCCGCTCGCGGTGCCCAAGACGGCGGCCCTGATGCGCGAGCGCGGCATTCCCGAGGAGGCGATCCGAAAGGCGGTCTACGGCAACGCGCTCGCCGTCTACGGGCTCAACGGCGAGATGCGCGAGGAGCATTGGCGCGATGGTGCCGTGATCGACCAGCGGGAGCTGCATGCCGGCAACAGCGTGCTGCGCGGCGGCCAGGCTCCGAGGATCGAGCGGGCGCAGTCCGTCTTCGACGACGCCGGACGCGCCTGAGGAGCCCGGCGCCGGCGCGGATGTCAGCGCGAGAAGACGTGGTCGAGGATGAGATCTTTCACGTCGGTCGCGGCGACGGGCCCGTCGGGCAGGAGACCGGCCTCGGACGTGATCAGGAGCGGCCCGTCCTCCTCCCGCTGCGGGAGGCCGTGCGAGCCTTTCACGAGCGAGGCGTCGAGCGGGATGACGTCCATGAGGCTCCGCAGGCCGAGCCTGCGCTGGAGAAGGCGCCAGCCGACCGCGAGCCTGGGCCAGCGCAGGGTGGGATCGATGAACAGCTCGGCCGGGTCGAAGCCGGACTTGCGGTGGATCTCGACCGTGCGCGCATAGTCGGGCGCGCGAGCATCGTCGAGCCAGTGGTAGTAGGTGAACCAGGCGTCGCTTTCCGCGAGCAGCACCAGGTCGCCGGAGCGCGCATGGTCCAGCCGGTAGGCCCGCTGATCGCGGCGATCCAGGACGTCCGCCACGCCCGGCGTGGCGGCTGCGATCCGCCGCGTCTCCTCGACGAGCCGGGGCTCGTTCACATAGAGGTGGGCGACCTGGTGATCGGCGACGGCGAAAGCCTTTGACGCGATCACGTCCAGCGCTTCCCCTCCGTCCTCCTCCCGGACGGACAAAAGACCCGCCTCCCGCAGGACGCGGTTGATGTGAACCGGCCTTCGGACGGGCGCGATGCCGTATTCGGACAGCACGATGATCCGCAGGCCCGCGCCTGCGGCATGCGCGATCAGGTCGCCGGCCACCTCGTCGACCGCCCGCAGCGAGGCCCGCACGGCGGGATGGCCCGGATCCGGGCCGAACCGTTGCAGATCGTAGTCGAGATGGGGAAGGTAGACCAGCGACAGGGTCGGGAAGCGCGTGGCCAGGACGTGCCTGGCGGCTTCCGCGATCCAGCGGCTCGACCGGATGCTCGTGGCGGGGCCCCAGAACTGAAAAAGCGGAAACGGGCCGAGCACCGCCGTCAATTCGTCGCGCAGGCTTGCGGGAACGGCGTAGCAATCGGGCAGCTTGCGGCCGTCCGCCTTGTAGATCGGTCGCGGCGTGACTCCGATGTCATGGCTCGCCGCCATGTTGTACCACCAGAACAGGTTGGCGCAGGTGAATGACGGGTCGCGCCGCTTGCCCGCCTCCCAGACCTTCTCACCGGCGACCAGACGGTTCGACTGGCGCCACAGCCAGACTTCCATGAGATCCCGAAACAGCCACCCGTTCCCGACAACGCCATGGTCGCGCGGCGTCAGCCCGGTCATGAACGTCGCCTGGACGCTGCAGGTGACGGCCGGGGTCACCGTCGCGAGCGGGCGAACGCCGCCATCCGAGGCCAGAGCGGTGAGATTCGGCGTGAGATCTCCAAGATGCTTCGGGGCGAGCCCGACCACGAGCAGGACAATTGTGGGATGCATGGCCAACCGTTGCCGGAAGGCACTTCCGAAGTCCATCCGCGAAAGGGGAATGCCGTCTTCACGCTCTCGCTGGTCCCTGGCGCGAATTGGATCGAAAGGTCACTCCGGCCTCGGAGGGCAGGTTGATCGGATGGAGCGCTTTGGAGGCCTCTCCTTGTCATTTCCGGCGGCCCGAAGGGCCGGGAAGGGAATCCAGAGCCGCAAGCGAGCCCTCCTGGATCCCCTTCCCCCCGCTTCGCTCCGGCCGGGGATGACAGGGAAGGCGCTTCGCCCGATCGCCCTGGCTCGGAGGCATCCCGATTGACGCGCTGCACGCTTCAGGTGAATCATCGGTCCGACGGCGTGTTCGTCGGAACTGCTCTCGAGGAAGGCCGCCTTGCTTTTCCGCCCTCGCGTCCGATCAGGCAGGCAGGACCACGTCCAGCGTTTTTCGGTTTCCTACGAATGCCCGGTCATCTTCGGGCGCGACGTGTTCGATCCGCAAAACCCGATGCTCGCCGGCGTCCTTCGTCGCCGCGAGCCCGGCAAGCGGCATCGCGTTGCCGTCTTCGCGGACGATGGCGTCCTGGCCGCCCATCCCGAACTCGAAAAGACGATCCGCCGTTATGCGGCGGCGCACGCGGGAGCAATGGAGATCGTTGGCGACGTCGTGCCGGTTCCCGGAGGCGAAGTCGCCAAGAATGATCCCTCGATCGTGCAGGCCCTGCTCTCGGCGCTGCTGAAGCGTTCCGTCGACCGCCATTCCTATGCGCTCGCCATCGGCGGCGGAGCCGTTCTGGATGCGGTGGGCTTCGCCGCGTCGATCTTTCACCGCGGAGTGCGGCTCGTCCGCCTGCCGACGACGGTCCTCGCCCAGGCCGATAGCGGCGTCGGCGTCAAGAACGCCGTCAATCATCTCGGACTGAAAAACCTCCTCGGAACGTTTGCGCCTCCCTTCGCGATCGTCAATGACGGCGCGTTCATCGATCGCCTTCCTGCCCGCGAGAAGCGGGGAGGCATGGCCGAAGCCGTCAAGGTCGCGCTGATCCGAGACCATGACTTCTTCGCCTGGCTCGAAAGCCGGGCCGAAACCTTGGCTTCGTTCGAGCCGGAGAGCCTCGAATGTCTCGTCCGGTGGTGCGCGGATCTCCACATGCGCCAGATTGCCCATGGCGGCGATCCCTTCGAGACCGGGGCGAGCCGCCCGCTGGATTTCGGGCATTGGTCCGCCCACAAGCTTGAAATCCTGACGGGCCATGCCTTGAGTCACGGCGAGGCTGTGGCGATCGGGATCGCCCTCGATGCGCGTTACTCGGTCCTCGCCGGGCTCCTGGCCCGCGGCCAGGAGGATCGAATCCGCGCCGTTCTCGTCGCGCTCGGTTTCGATCTCCGCAGCGAAGCCGTGCGGCAGCGCGACAGCTCCGGCCGGCTCTCGATCCTTGGCGGCCTGCGCGATTTCCAGGAGCATCTGGGAGGCGAGCTGACCGTCACGCTCCTCGGCGGCATCGGAAGGAGCGTCGACGTCCACGCCATCGACGAGGATCTCGTCGAGAGGTCGGTTTGCTGGCTGACGGACGAGCTGGCCTAGTGTCATGCGACTGAGCGAGCTTCCCGGGGCTCCCCACCTCACCTATTGCACCAACATCCATGCCGGCGAGACCTGGGACGATATTCGCCTGAGTCTCGACGCGCACGTCCCGCGGATCAAGGCCGCAGTGTCGCCCGGCGCGCCCTTGGGCCTCGGGCTGCGCCTCTCCGGGATCGCCGCCGCCGAGCTCGTCGAACCTTCTGCTCTCGACAACTTCCGCGAACAGCTGAAATCTCTTGGCGCCTATGTTTTCACCATCAACGCTTTTCCTTATGGAGCTTTTCACGGCACCCGGGTCAAGGAGCAGGTCTACCAGCCGGACTGGCGCGCCCCCGAGCGCCTACGCTTCACGGCGCAGGCGGGACGGATCCTGTCCACCCTCCTGCCGGAAGGCGGATACGGAAGCATCTCGACGGTTCCAGGCGGCTTCCGGCCGGACCTCGGCGATCCCGAGGCAGTCGCCGCCGTGGCGGACCATCTGATCGAGGCCGCCGCCGATCTCGTGGCGCTGGAGCGCGCGACCGGCCGTACCGTCGCGCTCGCGCTCGAGCCGGAGCCCTGCTGCTTTCTGGAGACGAGCGAGGAGGCCATCGGCTTCTTTCAGGACAAGCTCTTTGCCTCCCCGGCATCGGCCCGGTTCGGCGCGCTGACAGGTCTCCGCCCGGCGGCCGCGGAAGAGGCGCTACGGCGGCATCTCGGCATCTGCTACGACGTCTGCCACGGCGCGGTGGAGTATGAGGACCCGATCGCTTCGCTGACCGCCTTCCGGGCCGCCGGCATCGTCGTGCCGAAAATCCAGCTCTCGGCGTCGATACGGGTGCCCGTCATGACCGCGGAACTCCTGCCGCGGCTCAAGCGCTTCGATACGGGAACGTACCTCCATCAGGTCGTGGTGCGCAGCGAGGGGCTCGCGCGGTTCCTCGATCTCCCGCAGGCCCTCGAGGCTTTCGAGGCGGGAGAGGCCCGGGGAGAATAGCGCATTCATTGCCACGTGCCCGTCTTCCTCCAGGATCTCGGCGACCTTGGCTCGACGCGGGACGTCCTCGTTTCGACGCTCGAACGAATTCGCCGCGAGGCGTTCTCGCCCCATCTCGAGGTCGAGACCTACACCTGGGATGTGCTTCCGGCGCACCTGAAGACCGGCTCGAAGGCGGACGACATTGCGCGCGAGCTTAAATTCATTCTTGGGGAACTCACGGATGACCGCTGCCGCGACGTGGCTCAACCCGGGTGTCCTGTTCCGGCTCGGGCGGGTTTCGAACCTTCCGACCGTGTGGACCAACGTGGTCGCCGCGACGGTTCTCGCGGGCGGTGATCCGTGGTCGAGCCGGACCGGCTCCGTCCTGCTCGCCATGACGCTGTTCTACGTGGCGGGCATGTTCCTCAACGACGCGTTCGACCGCGAGATCGACGCACGCGAGCGGCCGACGCGCCCGATCCCGTCCGGCGAGGTCTCGGCCGGGCTGGTGTTCGGGGCAGGTTTCGCCATGCTGGCCGCGGGGACCATGATCATGGCCTTTCACGGCCCGCTGCCCCGATTGGCCGGCATCGCCCTTGCGGTTGCGATCGTGATCTACGACTTGCATCACAAGGCAAACCCGTTCGGTCCGGTGGTGATGGGCGCATGCCGCGCGCTGGTCTATGTCGGGGCCGCGACGGCAGTCGCAGGCGCGGTGACGCCCGCGGTCATCCTCGCGGCCGGCGCGATCCTGGCACACGTGGTCGGCCTGACCTATGCCGCAAAACAGGAAAGCCTGAACCGGATCGGCCGGCTCTGGCCGCTTCTCGTGCTCGCCTTGCCCCTCGTCCTCGCTCTGCCGGCCTTGAGGAGCGGGTGGATCGCGGTCATGGCGTGGCTCGCCCTCGCGGCCGTGAACGCGGTCGCCGTCCGGCGGCTCGCGAGGCGTGACGGCCCGCGCGCCGTTCCCGAGGCTGTCTCGTCCCTGATTGCGGCCGTGTCTCTCGTCGATGCGCTGCTCGTCGCGGCTGTCGCGCCTCCGATCGCCGCGATCTGCTGGCTCGGCTACCTGTTGACTCGCGCATTCCAGCGCTTCGTGCCTGGGACCTGAGGGCGGCCTGGCGATGAGTGCGGAAGACGAACCTCGACCCGCCGGCCCGAAGAGGGGGGAAGACGAGCGGAGCCGTCGTCTTACGCTGCTCGAAGGCTGGATCGAGCGCCGGGCCGGGCCGCCGGGATGGGCGTGGTTTCAGGATGCGCTGGCCGCGGCGGAGCAAGCCGGGGAGCCGCGCGCCCTGGCCCGTGCCATCGCGCTCGTTCCACGCCGGCTCGGCAAGGGCGAACTCATTCTCACCAGGCGGGACATGGAAGAGGCCGGCGCGGTCCGGCGCGGATTCGATCCGACCGGGCTCGCCCTCGATCAGGCGGCGCGCATGGCGCTCCTCGTCGCATCCTGCCGGGACCCGGATTCGACCGGCCGGACGATCGAAGGGCTGTGCCGGACGGCCGATCTCGGCGAGCTGATCGCCGTCTACCGCGGGCTGCCTCTACTGCCCTCCCCCGAGCGCCTTCTCGCCCGGGCCGCCGAAGGGATTCGCTCCAGCATCAAGCCCGTTTTCGAAGCGGTCGCCCATCGCAATCCTTTTCCGGCCGAAATCTTCGACCGCGACTCCTGGAACCAGATGGTGTTGAAGGCGCTGTTCATCGGCTCGGAGCTGCGGCCGATCCAGCGCCTGGACGAACGCGCCAACCCTGAGCTTGCGGCCATCCTGGTGGATTATGCCCATGAGCGATGGGCGGCCGGGCGCCCGGTCAACCCCGAGCTGTGGCGCTGCGTCGGCCCGTTCGCAGACAGGCGAGCCCTCGCCGATCTGCGACGGATCCTCCGGGAGGGATCTGCGGCGGAGCGAAGCGCTGCGGCCCTTGCCCTCTCAGCCTCCAACGACGTCGAAGCACGGTCCATCCTGGGGGACCATCCCGGTTTGCAGGCCGCGATTGCCTCCCGCCGCCTCGATTGGGAGTCGATCACGGACAATCTCCTGGCCGTTCCAAGCGTTCATGCCGGACCGGAGAGCAGTTCACGTTCTGCCTGACGGCACATCCGGGCCGCTGGACATTCTTGACTTGGCTACGTCGATCGTCACGGCTGGATTCGTCGTCCGGGTGCGACCGGCTGATGTCGCGGCGCGGCGAGTGGCGATGCAGGGAACCTGACCGATGGGGCATCCTTCCATTCCGGTGTGAAAAGTGCATCATCAAACTCAAGGATCAAAAGCTAGCATTGACAAGGAGCGGCAGATGCGTCCTGTTCCGCCGTTCTACGTCAATGCCAATCGTGGCGAAGGTGGAAGGAAAGGATGAAAGATGACAGCGCTGAGCGTGCTCTAATGGACACCAGGAAAGTGGGCGTGTTCATGCGGACGCACATTTGGAACAATGATGCGACGCGAAACTTTCGTCGGCTGCGCGAGTATTGGCGCGGGGATGTTGTTGTCGCCTTCGATGAAGGAGGGGGCGCCCACCTTCCAGAAGGAATTCCATCTGTGACGCATTCCGCAGCTCAGTTCCTGCGTCTGGGGCTGCCCTTGTACCCCACAGAGGCACGAACTATGTGGTACAATGGAGACTATGTTCTATATAACATCGCCCTAAATTCCGATTATGAATATTTTATTTTGTGCGAATATGACTGCATAGTTCCAGAGAATTTTAATTCCATCGTTGAGAATATGATCAACGACAATGTTGAATTTGTTATCCATAGATATGGACCGGCCCCGGACCATTGGTACTGGAAGGCGGAGGCCCTTAAATGGTATGAGGCGGAGGGCATAAAGGATATATGTATAAACTGTTCCATATTTCCATTTGTCTTCTGCAAAAGGAATGCGATTTTGCGCCTGCTGAATAGGCGTCAATCAATGTTTTGGGCTAATCTGCAGGCTCCTTGGATGTTTTGTGAATCTTTCGTCGCAACAGAAGCAGAGCGCCTAGGGCTTCGGGCTGCCCCACTGTCGAAATATGCAACTGCCAACAGGGTGGTGTTCGCACCTACAACCCATTGGGAGGAGGTTGGATCGGGGTGCAATCAGTTTATTCATCCAGTGCTGACCGGCGATCTTTTCGTTAACAAAATCTTCGCTCAGTCGCAAAATTTTGGTCAGGAGCAAAGGGAATGGCTTGAGAAGCAGCGCACCCGTTGTCGGACCGAAGGTGAGCGAGAGATTTTTGATCAACTTTTTGCCAAGCAATATGCCACGTAGCTTGATTGTGCCCAATGGACTTGAATTTGAACCGTCCCATTCTCGTAGCAGGCGCCGGTTTTGCCGGATCCGTCCTCGCTCGCTGCTTAAGCGAGAAAGGCTACAAGGTTATTGTTATCGATTCACGCAGCCATGTGGCCGGCAATGCTTATGACGAGATCAACGACCTCGGTATCCGTGTGCATCGCTATGGCCCGCATCTGTTTCACACCAATAATATGAAAGTCGTGGAATGGCTGAGCCGCTTCACGGAATGGCTTCCTTACGAGCATCGGGTTTCCGCGCTGCTGCCGTCCGGAAAGATGGCGCCGCTGCCGATCAATCGCCGGACGCTCGAACTTGTCTTCGGCAAGAGCCTCGCCAACGAAGAGGAGGCCAAGGCGCTGCTCGCTTCGGTCGCCAGGCCCATGCCCGAAGTGCGCAACGCGCGCGATTACCTCCTCTCGCAAATCGGCGAGGACCTCACCGACCTCTTCTTTGCGCCCTATACGAGGAAAATGTGGGGCTACGATCTGTCGGAAATGGATGCTTCGGTGGTCAAGCGCATTCCGATAAGCTACGACGACGAAGACCGATATTTCCCGCACGACGGGTTCCAAGCTGTTCCAAAAGATGGCTATACGCGACTGATCGAGAACGTACTTGATCACTCATCCATCGACGTCTATCTTAGCAGACCCTTCGAGCGTGAGATGCTGAACGAATTCGATCATGCATTTCTATGCCTGCCGATTGATGAATTCTTCTGTTATTCCTTAGGGCCACTGCCATATCGATCGATTCGCTTTCATCATGCGAGCATCGATCGAGCGCAGGTGCGAACGAAGGCCGCAACGGTCAATCGCACCGACAATTCAGAGATCACGCGATCCACCTATTGGCATTTGTTGCCCGGACATGACCTCAAGAATTCAAGCCAGGTTACGGTGACCTCCGAAGAACCTTGCAGCTACGAAGACAACGGCTACGAACGATACTACCCCATCAAGACTTCGGACGATCGATTCGGAGAGCGTTACCGGCAATACGTCAAGATGGCGCAAGCAGAGCCGAAGGTGACGTTCATCGGCAGATGCGGAACCTATCAGTATCTGGATATGCATCAAGTCGTGAGCCAGACGATCGCCATTGCCACCCGATGGATCGAGGCGCGAGCGTGATTGAACCACGTTCGGAACTTGCCGATTGAGATAGAATGCGACTGCTGCTCCGATGCGCTCGGGCTTGGAGCCCTCGCCGGCGGGATTGATGAAAATGTGGTCGCCCCCGTGCGGCTCCAGCGGATAACCCGAAGACGAAGACTTGATGCGCGGGAACGGCACACGCGGCAATGCGCGTGTGCCGTTGGACGGGCTAGGCATCGGCCCGGAAATCGAAGCAGCGGAACGGTGCGATCGCTTCCGCATCGATCCGGGCGCCGATGCCGGGATCCGTGGGGACGGACAGGCGGCCGTTCACGACGGCTTTCTCCGGCGGGTTGGCGAGAACCTGGACGTAGTCGTTCGCATCCGGGAAATAGGGATAGGTTTCCAGCGGCATGCCGATCGCCGAGGCGGCCCAGACCTGGATCGTCGCGGCCGTGCAGAGCGAGCTCGCGCAGTTGTGCGGCGAGACGCGGGCATTGTAGCTCTCGGCCATCGCGGCGATCTGGACCGCCTCGAAGATGCCGCCGCAATTGCCGACATCCGGCATGACGATGTCGACGCCGCCGGTCTCGAGCAGGTTGCGGAAGCCCTGCCGCGTATAGACGCGCTCGCCGGCGGCAATCGGGATCGGCCAGCGGCCGGCCAGTTGGCGCAGCCCCTGCAGGTTGAAGGGGTCCACCGGCTCCTCGACCCAGGTCACGTCGAGCTCGGTGCAGACATCCATGAAGCGGATGAGCTGGTCGTTATTGAGCCCGCCGCTGAGATCGAACATCAGGCCGATCTCGGGGCCGACGACCTTCCTGAGATTGCGCACCCGGTCGATCGCGCGCTTGAACTCCTCCGTGCCCAGGGCGCGGCGCTGGACGTGCCGCAGCGTGCCGCCCTCCTGGCGCGTCGCGAGGGGATAGCATTTCAGGATGGTGTAGCCGTCCTTCAGCGGGCGCTCGGCCGCCTTGGCCCATTCCAGCGCGTCGTCATGGGCGCTGTTCCAGCCATTGGCATAGACCTCCAGCGAACTCTCGAACTTCGCGCCGAAAAGCTCGTAGACCGGCACGCCGAGGGATTGCGCCTTGATGTCCCAGAGCGCCTGGTCGATGGCGCTGAGCGCCGCGAAGACGATCGCCCCGCCGCCCTTGGTCCAGAACGAGTTGTCGTAGATCTCGTGCCAGATGTTGCGGGGATAGGTCGCGTCGGCGCCGACGACCTTGTGGGCGAGGTCGCCGAGCATGCCGGCCGCCGCGTTCGCGCCGATGCCGTAGGCCACGGCGGCCTCGCCATAGCCCGTGAGCCCGTCCCTGGTGGACAGCTCGACGAGCACGGGATGCAGCCCGCCGCCCCGGATGTTGAAGACGCGCATGTTGTCGATCGTGAGCAAGGGAACGTCCTTTCCGCTTGAGGCAAAGGCTTCCCGACGGCGCCGTCGCATCCGGCGCCGCGGACCTTCCGCCGAACCGTGAAAACCGTCAGTGAGTGAGGATGCGTTTCAGGAACAGCGCGAGCCGTTCCGACGAAGGCGATTGGAAGAGCTGCCTGGGCGGCCCGACCTCCGCGACGGCCCCCTGGTCCATGAACACCATCCGATCGGCCACCTTCTGCGCGAAGCCCATCTCGTGCGTCACGCAGACCATGGTCATGCCCGAAGCGGCCAGTTCGATCATGGTGTCGAGGACTTCCGAGATCATCTCGGGATCGAGCGCCGAGGTCGGCTCGTCGAAGAGCATGATCCGCGGCTGCATGCACAGAGCCCGCGCGATCGCCGCGCGCTGCTGCTGCCCGCCCGAGAGCTGCGAGGGATATTTGTGGGCATGCTCGGCAATGTGGACCCGGCGCAGATAGTCCATGCTGCGCTCCTCGGCGTCCTTTCTGGACAGGCCCCGCGCCTCCATCGGCGCGAGCATGCAGTTCTCCCTGATGGTGAGATGGGGGAACAGGTTGAACGACTGGAACACCATGCCGACCTCCCGCCGCACCTGCGACAGGGTCTTCGGCCCCAGCTCGACGCCTTCCACGCTGATCCGGCCGCCCTGGTGCCGCTCCAGCCCGTTGATGCAGCGGATCAGGGTCGACTTGCCGGAGCCCGAAGGACCGCAGATCACGACCTTCTCGCCCTTGCCGACGGTCAGGGACACGTCCTTGAGAACGTGCATGGCGCCGAACCACTTGTTCAGGCCGGTGATCGCGATCACGGCCTCGACACCGGCTGCCTCTGCTGTGGCCTCACCCCGCATCGTTCGCCACCGTCGCGAGCACGCGCTCGCCCTCGCTCAAGACGTGATGCTCGCTGTGCTCCGCCGCCGCCGCCCCGTCCCCGGCGAGGATCGCATCGACGATCGGCGAATGGTGGGCGACGGCGACCGAAAGGCTGGGTGTCGCGGCATAGGTCGAGTTGATGAACAGCCGGATCTGCTGCTCGACCATCAGGTACTGGTCGAGCAGGCGGCGGTTGCCCGAGAACTCGATGATGGTCCGATGCAGCGCGAAATCATGCTCGACGGCGGTCTCGATATCGGCTCGCTCGCAGGCGGCGAAGAAGGCGTCGCGGGCGCCCGCGAGACGTGCGCGGCCCCGGTCGTCGAGGCGCTCGGCGGCCAGCCGCGCGCCCAGGCGCTCGAGGCTGCTGCGCAGCGTATAGATCTCCCAGAGATCCTGCCGGCCGATGGTGGCGACCGCCCAGCCGGTATAGGGCGTGAGGACCACGAGCCGGTCGCGGCTGAGCTGGTGCAGCGCGGTGCGAACCGTGCCGCGCGAGACCGCGAACTGGTCCGCCAGAGCCGCCTCGGTGAGCCGCTCGCCCGCCTTCAGCTCTCCGGCCAGAATGGACGCCTTCAGCGCCTCCGTCGCCAGCCGTTCGGCAGGCTGTCGCTTGAGTGCGGTCAGGCTCATCGTGTCCCTGCCTTCCTTGGAATCCGGGCGAGCGGGTCATGCCGCGGTCAGATCATAGAGGTCGCGTCTGCCCTTGGCGAAGCGGCGCTCCAGCGCCCGCTGGAGGAACCCGTAGGCGATGGCGAGCAGCAGGTACCAGATCGCGACGACGGCGATGACCTCAAAATACTTGAAATTTGCGCTGAATATATTCGTGCCCGTCGCGAAGATCTCGGGGATGGCGATCGTGAACAGCAGCGAGGTGTTCTTGATCAGGTTCACCACCTGATTGCCCGTGGGAGGAATGGCGATGCGGATCGCCTGGGGCAGGATGACCTTCATCATCATCGAGCGATAGCTCAGGCTGAGCGCCTGCGCGGCCTCGCGCTGCCCCCGGTCGACGGACTGGATCCCCGAGCGGACGATCTCGGTCATGTAGGCGCCTTCGTTGACGCCGAGCGCGATGATCCCGGCCGCATAGGCCGACAGGTTGACCGCGCCTCCGGTCAGGGCCGGCAGGCCGTTGTACCAGAAGACGATCTGAACCAGCACCGGCACGCCGCGCACCGTGGTGACGTAGAGCCGGACCAGCCTTTGCAGCAGCGGCAGGGGCGAGTTCAGGATGATCCCGCCCATGGCCCCGATCAGGACGCCGATCGCCATGGCCGTCGCGGCCACGACGATCACGATGGCGACAGGCTCGAAGAAGCGCGTCGAGAACAGCAGGCTCAGGAAATAGTCGAGATCGAAGCGCATCCCAGCCTTCCTCGGTTCGGTGCGTCTCGCCTCAGTTCGCCTTGCGGACGTCGCCGTCGGCGAGGTTCCAGCGCTTGAGGATCGCGTCGTAGGCGCCGGAGCCCATCGCCGCCTTCACCGCCGCGGCGACCGCGTCCTGCGCGGCGCTCTCGCCCTTGCGGATGACGATGCCGTTGCGGTTGCGCTCGGTGTTCGGCCCCTTGCCGCTCAGCACCGGGCTCGCCTCGACGAAGTCGTTCGGGCGCTGCTGGATCAGGTAGGCCGCGACCGGCCAGTCGACATAGGCGACGTTGACGGTGCCCTTGGCGACCTCGTTCAGCGCCTCGCTCTGGTTCGAGAAGACCTTCAGCGTCATCGGCTTGCCGGCCGGGCAATCGCCCTTGACGCGCTCCAGCGCGGCCATCTGCGTCGAGCCGGCGACGATGCTGGCGCTGTGGCCGCAGACGTCGCTCTCGGTCTGGAACCTCAGGCCGCTGTTCTTCTGCGTGACGAGACGCAGGCCGCCGACGAAGACCGGCACGAAGTCGAACATTTCCTTGCGGGGCTCGGTGATCCCGATCTGGGAGGCGACGACATCGAACTTCTTGGCGATCAGCCCGGGAAACAGCCCCTGGAAGGTGACGTTCACGATCCTGGTCTTGAGGCACATCTTCTCGGCGACCGCCGTGATGAACTCGGGATCGAAGCCCGACGGCGTGTCGTCCTTCATGAAGCCCATCGGCGGCGCCGTCAGCGAGGTTCCCACGGTGAGATAGCCCGCCTCGACCAGATTGGGCGGAGCCGGCAGGCATTGGGCCTGGGAAGGCATGACGGCCATGCCGAGAGCGGCGCCGCAGACGGCCGAGATCGCGGTGAGGAGGTTGGTGCGAGCCACGGAAATTCCCCTTGACTTATGTCATGGTCGATTGCTGACAATCGACCATGACATAATGCGGCATTTGGAGCGCTTGTCAATTCGCCGTTGCGGCCGCTCTCGTCGAGAGAGGCGGCCTCAGTCGGGAAGGAGAAACCACATGATCCAATGCGCCTTGCGCAGGTGCGAAGTTCGTCCTCGCCGCGCCGCCCGCGGATGAACGGACCGTCTCCGCATCAGGCTCGGCGCCTGGCCAATGGGGAACATGCCGGTGCGTGAGATGACGATCCATCTGGGCCTGTTTTCGCTTGCGCTTGCGGGGACGGTCGCAGGGCTTCTCGCCGGCCGTCTCGGCTCGCCGGTCCCGGAGAACCTGATCTGGGCGGCGGCCACGATTCCCGTCGCCGCCGTGCTGGCCGTTTCCATCTTGCGCAACATGCTGATCGGCCGCGTCGGCGTGGATGCGATCGCGCTCGTCGCCATGGTCGCATCCATCGCCATGGGCGAACCGCTGGCCGGGGCCGCCGTCGCCATGATGTATTCCGGCGGAAACCTGCTGGAGGACTACGCGCGGGGGAAAGCCGAGCGCGAGCTGAGGTCGCTGCGGGACCGAACCCCGCGCATCGCCCACCGCCGGGAAGCCGGCGGCCTCGTCGATATTCCGGCCGAGGACGTGGCCCCCGGCGACGAATTGCTGGTGCGTGCCGGAGAATTGCTGCCGGTCGACGGCCTGCTCCTCGACGACCGCGCCAAGCTGGACGAATCCGCCGTGACGGGCGAGCCGCTGCCGGAAGCGAGGTCGAAGGGCGACACGCTGCGCAGCGGCACCGTCAATGCCGGAGAGGCGTTCCGCTACCGCGCCTCCGCGGCGGCGCGCGAGAGCACCTATGCCGGCATCGTTCGGATGGTGGAGGCCGCGCAAACCGCGAAGGCGCCCTTCATCCGGATGGCCGACCGCTTCGCGTTGCTGCTGCTCCCGGCGACCCTGGTCCTCGCCGGCCTGGCATGGTGGCTTTCGGGGGATCGGATCCGGGCCCTCGCGGTCCTCGTCGTCGCGACTCCCTGCCCCCTGATCCTGGCCGCCCCCGTCGCCTTCATCGGCGGCGTCTCGCGCGCGGCGCGTTCCGGCATCCTCATGAAGGGCAGTTCCGCCATCGAGGCGCTCGGCCGGGTCCGCAGCGCGATCTTCGACAAGACCGGAACCTTGACCGAAGGCGGCGCGCGGCTGATCGCGCTGGAGGCGGCCCCCGGCCTCGGCGAGGACGAGGTGCTCCGCCTCGTGGCCTCTCTCGAGCAGGCCTCCCATCATGTGCTCGCGGAGACGCTGGTCTCGCTCGCACGGCACAGGGGGCTTGCCCTGGCGCAGCCCGGCGACGTGCGGGAATATCGGGGCTCCGGCCTCGAGGGCGTCGTGGGCGGCAGATTCATCCGCGCCGGATCGCGCGGCCTCGTTCTGGGAGAGGACCCGCTTCCCGCCTGGGTCCGACCGGCGCGAGCCGGGGACGATGCCCGCTCCGCTCTCTCCGTCTACGTCTCCATCGACGGGAAGGCCGCCGGGCTCCTGACGATGGCGGATGCCGTGCGTCCCGACGCGGCGGCGACGTTGCGGCGCCTGCGCGCGGCCGGGGTGAGCCGCATCCTCATGGTGACGGGGGACGATGCCGGGACGGCCCATGCGGTGGCTGCCCGGCTCGCCCTCGACGAGGTCCTGGCGGAATGCAGCCCCGCGGACAAGGTCGCCGCGGTCGCGGCCGAGCATGCGCGCCAGCCGACGATGATGGTCGGCGACGGCCTCAACGACGCCCCCGCCCTGGCCGCCGCCGATGTCGGAGTGGCGATGGGCGCGAGGGGCGCGACCGCCTCCTCCGAGGCGGCCGACGTGGTCATCCTCGTCGACCGGATCGACCGGGTTGCGGAGGCGGTGGCGATCGCGCGGCGGACTCGGGCAATCGCCCGACAGAGCATCGTCGCGGGACTCGGCCTGTCGGGCATCGCCATGGTCTTCGCCGCCTTCGGCTATATCCCACCGGTGATCGGCGCCTTCCTCCAGCAGGGGATTGATATTGCCGTCATCCTCAATGCGCTGCGCACGCTCGGCAGGTCATGAGCGCGCCTCCCGAAAGCTTCGGCTCTTCAAAAATGCGCTCACGCAAAGCTCGCGAATTTTGCGGCGCTCCCCAGTTCCTCCTCGATGCGGATGAGCTGGTTGTAC
>NZ_DAOLAJ010000036.1:0-10006 GCF_035325185.1 Enterovirga sp.
TGGCCGGGCGGACATGCAGCACGCCGGCATCGACATGGCCGAACATGCCGTAGGCGAGCCCGCGCCGGTCGAGGGCGGCCCGGAACTCGGCGATATAGTCGGCGAGGTTCTCAGGGGGGACAGCAGTGTCCTCGACGAAGGGGATGGGCCGCTTGTCGCCCTGCATGTTGCCGAGAAGCCCGACCGACTTCTTGCGCATGTCCCAGATCTGCTCGACGTCGTGCTCGCCGCGAGCGATCGTGTAGCCCCGGCGGCCGAAAGCGGGGCCGGCGCGGTCCAGTTCCTCGGTCATCCGGCCGAGGGCACCCTCCACCTCGGCCGCGCTGGCGCCGACGAACTCGATCAGGTTGACGCCGACGGCGCGCTCGCCCCCGTCTTCTGGGAAGAACGCCCGCACGCGCTCCCAGATCAGGTCGCCCTGCGCGAGGGCCAGCACCTTGGAATCGACGGTCTCGATGGAGGCGGCGCCGAAGCGCATCAATTCCTGGGCATCGCGGAGCGCCGCGTCGAAGCTGCCGTAACGCAGGTTCACCAGCGCCACATGCGTCGGCAGCGGCAGGACGTTCAGCTTCGCCTCGGCTACCAGTCCGAGCGTTCCCTCGGCGCCGCACAGGACTGCGTTCAGGTTGAAGCGTCCGTTCGCGTCGCGGATATGGGCGAGGTCGTAGCCGGTCAGGCAGCGATTCAGCTTCGGGAAGCGCTCGGCGATCAGGGCGGCGTTCTCGCGCTGGACGTCGTCCACGGCCCGATGGATCGCGCCGACGCGATCGGGGCGCGTCCTGATCGCCTCCAGCTCGGGTTCTTCGAGGGGGGCGGAGCGCCAGACGGTGCCGTCGCCGAGCACGGTCGTCAACTCGAGCACGTGATCGCGGGTCTTGCCATAGAGGCAGGAACCCTGCCCGCAGGCATCGGTCGCGATCATGCCGCCGATCGTCGCCCGGTTGGAGGTCGAGAGTTCCGGCGGAAAGAAGAGGCCGTGCTCCGCCAGCGCCGCGTTGAGCTGGTCCTTCACGACTCCCGCTTCGACCCGCGCGAACCGCCCCTCCACATCGATTTCGATGATCCGGTTCATGTGGCGCGACAGGTCCACAACGAGCCCGTCGCAGAGGGATTGCCCGTTGGTCCCGGTCCCGCCGCCGCGCGGCGCGATCGTGACCTCCGTGAAGCGCGGATCCGAAAGAAGTGTCGCGATCCGGGCCAGATCGTCCAGGGTACGGGGAAAAGCGACCGCCTGCGGCGTGATCTGATAGATCGAGTTATCCGTCGAAAGGACGGTGCGATCGGCGCCGGTATCCGTCAGATCTCCCTCGAACCCGCGTGCGCGAAGCTCCGCGCAGAACGCCACATAGAGCGCGGCGGGTTCGGACGAAGGGAGAAGGCGCGGGATCATCGCGTCGTCAGGCGTGCGACGCCGCGGGCTGCGCCACGTCCTGCGCGGCGAGCCGGCCGAAGACGATCATCAGGATCGAGCCCGTGAGCAGGAAACAGGCAACGGCGATCAGGGGCGCGGTGAAGTTCTGCGATATCTCCTTGATCTGGCCGATCATGAACGGTCCGACGAAGCCGCCGAGATTGCCGATCGACACGATCATGGCGATGCCGCCCGCGGCCGCGCGCCCCGTCAGAAAGCCCGACGGGACCGCCCAGAAGGTGGCGACGAACGAGTTGATGCCCGCCACCGCCAGGCACAAGGCGGCGATCGTGGTCACGGGCGTCGGCATGACGGTGCTCGCCAGGAGCGCGGCCGCTCCCACAAAGAGGGACATCGCGGGATAGAAGGTGCGATCGCTGCCACGATCCGACATCCGGCCCCAGACGACCATGGCAACTGCACCGCAAATATAGGGCAGGGCCGCCACGAGCCCGACCGTCGTCGTGGCAAGGCCGAGTTGCTTGATGATCTGCGGCAGCCATAATCCGACTCCGAGCGAGCCGATGATCGAGCAGAAATTGATGAAGGCGAGCATGAGAACACGCCAGTTCCGCAGGGCCTGAGCGAGCGTGAACTTGTGCTTCTTCTCGATCGCAGCCCGTTCCGATGCAAGCGTGGCGACGAGCCAGTCCCGCTCCGGGGCCGAGAGCCAGTTCGCCTTCTCGGGCTTGTCCGTCAGGATGAAGAGACAGGCGACGCCGAGAACCATCGCCGGCACCGCCTCCAGGATGAGGAGCCACTGCCAGCCCTTGAGCCCTAAGCCCTCGAGGCCGATCAGCACCCCGGAAATCGGGGATCCGAAGATATTGGCGACCGGAATGCCGAGGAGGAACAGGGACGTGGCGCGAGCCCGCACGGCAGCCGGAAACCACATCGAGATATAGAGGAACACGCCCGGCACGAAGCCCGCCTCTCCGATTCCGAGAAGGAAGCGGGCGATGCCGAACTGCACCGGGCCCGTGACGAAGGCCGTGAGGGCGGAGACGAGCCCCCAGGTGATCATGATCCGCGCGATCCAGAACCGCGCGCCGACCTTCATCATGATCAGGTTGCTGGGAACTTCCGCGATGAAATAGCCGAAGAAGAAGAGACCTGCTCCGACGCCGAACGCCGTCGGCGTGAGGCCGATGTCCTTGTTCATGGTCAAGGCGGCGAAGCCGACATTGACCCGGTCGAGATAGCTGACGACGTAGCAGATGAAGAGGAATGGAACGATGTGCCGGATGAGCTTGCCGTGAACACTGGCCGCATCCACGCCTGACGCGGCGGATCCATCCGAGGTCATGGTCATAGTCCCTCCCAGGCTCGTTCCGGAGCGCATCGTGCGGCGAGGCGAGCGCGGCGCTTGCGTCGTGCTTCCGGGGGCGCTCGCGCGAGGCTTCGCGTAGGACTGCACTTGTCGAATCACGCATAGCGGGCAACTGTGTCGCATTCAACAAGATTTCGTCACGAAAGTTCGTCGTGATTGTTATTCCTATTTTCCGGAATAAATGTATATCTGCTTTCCGGAATTCCGGAATTGCAGATTTCATCGCTCGTATCTGTCGTTTATTCTATTACTATATATTGACATGAACGGAGGCGGCGCTCATAGGTCGAAAAAATCGGGAGACGAACGCCGTGGCAATCGAAGCGGAAACCGCAGAGAGGCTCGAAAGCGCGACCATGCGCCGGGTGATCCTGCGACTCGTCCCGTTTCTGATGATTTGCTATTTTTTCGCCTTGATCGACCGGGTGAATATCGGCTTCGCGGCTCTCCAGATGAACAAGGACCTGGGCCTTACGCCCGCGATGTTCGGTTTCGCGGCCTCGCTTTTCTTCGTATCGTATTTCCTTGTCGAGGTCCCGAGCAACCTTGCCTTGCAGAAAGTCGGCGCAAGACGCTGGATCGCGCGGATCATGATCACCTGGGGTATGGTGACGTGCGGCATGGCTTTCGTCGTCGGTCCGTACTCCCTCTATACGATGCGTTTTATCCTAGGAGCGGCGGAGGCAGGGTTCTTTCCCGGAGCGATCCTGTATCTCACGTTCTGGCTCCCGTCGCAGTACCGGGCGCGGATCCTGGCGACCTTCACCGTTTCCATTCCCCTCGCGACCTTCCTGGGCTCGCCGCTTTCCGTAGCCATGCTCGAGCTGGACGGCCTCCTCGGCCTGAGGGGCTGGCAATGGCTCTTCCTTCTGCAGGGCCTGCCGCCCGTTCTTCTCGGAATCGTATGCTTCTTCTACCTTGTCGACAGGCCGAAGGATGCGCGCTGGCTGAGCGACGAGCAGCGCGGCTGGCTCGTCCGGCGCCTGGAGGAGGAGGCCCAGGTCAAGAAGCCGATCGGCCATATCTCGCTGTGGCAGCTTGCGCGCAACAAATACTTCCTGACGATGGCGCTGGTCTGCTCCGGAGCCTCCGCCACCGGAAGCGTCCTGTCGGTCTGGCAGCCGCAGATCATCAAGTCCTTCGGGCTGACGAACTTGCAGACGGGATTCGTCAACTCGATTCCCTACGGCATCGCGACGGTTCTGATGGTCCTCTGGGGGCGGCATTCGGACAAGACCGGGGAGCGCCGATGGCACACGGCGCTCGCGCTGCTCCTCGCGGCCTTCGGCCTCTCCTATCTCAGCCTGTCCGGCTCGATCGCCACGACGATCTTCGCGGTCGCCTGCGCGCTCGTCGGCGCCTATGCCTTCAAGGGGCCGTTCTGGGCCCTGTCATCGAGCTGGCTGTCCGCCTCGACGCTCGCGGCCGGGCTCGCGGGAATCAACGCGATCGCCAACCTCATCGGCGGCGGCCTGATGGTGAACATCGTCGGGCTGGTGAGGAGCGCCACCGGCAGCTTCACCCTCGGCATGCTGCCGGTCGCCGCCCTCGACGCGGCCGCCGCCGCGAGCGTCATTCTCATCAGCCGAGCGCATGCCCGGTCCGCGGAGATCCGTTCAGCGGCCGCCTAGCGACCGCGGCCTCATTCCAGGGAGACAGCGATGCAATTCCGGCTCAAGCCCCACCTGTCGCGGTCTGCCGCCATCCTGGCGGCCTGCCTCGCCGGCCTTGCCGGACAGGCCGGAGCGCAGGGCGATCCCGCCCGGCCCGCGGCGCTCGTGGTCGCCTACCCGGAAGGCGGAACGGGAACCATCATTGGACAACCCCTCGCCGAGAGGCTCTCGCAGATCCTCGGGCGCCGCGTCACCCTCGAATATCGCGCGGGAGCCAGCGGGGCGAGCGGCGCGCAGAGCGTGGCGCGGGCCGCGCCCGACGGCTCGACCCTGCTGCTCGGCCAGACCGGCGAACTCGTCATCAACCGGCATCTCGTCAAGGACCTCGGCTACGACCCCGAGCGGGATTTCCAGCCGGTGGCGACGGTCGCGCTGATCCCGCTGGCTCTCGTCGTGAGGGCGGACGCGCCCTTCGGCACCGTCGATGAACTCCTCAAGGCCGCCCGCGCCTCGAAGCGCGGCCTCACCTTCTCGTCGGGCGGTCCGGGCACGACGGCGCAATTCGCGGGCGAGCTGCTTCGGCTGCGGAGCGCGGCGAGGCTCGTGCACGTGCCCAGCGACGGCGCCGCGGCGGCCCTGCGGGCCGTGCTCGACGGACAGGTCGATTTCTATTTCGCGCCGCTGCCGACCGCCCTTCCGGCCATCAAGGACGGCAAGCTGAAGGTCCTGGCGGTCTCGCTGCCGAGCCGCGCGCAAACGCTTCCGGCGGTGCCGACGATGGCCGAGGCCGGCTTCCGGGACATCACGCTCTCGGCCTGGATCACGATCCTCGCGCCCCGCGATACCCCGGCGAATATCGTCCAGACCTGGAACAGCGCCGTCAATCAGGCCCTCGGAGAATCCGAGCTTCGGGACAGATTGACCGCGGCCGGAGCCGAGGTCTCGCCACGATCGCCGCAGCAAACGGGCGCCTTCATCAGGGACGAGAGCGCCCGTTACCTGAGCGTGATCACGGAAGAGTTCTGCTCGCATTTCGGCTACGGCGGCTGCGCCGGCTACGGCGTCTACGAATAAGAGAGCGGGCGCAAATCAGACGGAGGATCCCGTGTCGTTCTTCGCCCCACCCCCCAGCCAGACCACAAGGGTCTTCACGCGCCTGCCGGACCGCTTCCGCAAGCCGAGGCCGACCGCCTGGGCGCAGGCCAATCGCGGCGGACACGAGATCGACTCGTTCCTGGAGGGTCCCTGTTTCGACAGGCAGGGCCGGTTGTATGTGACGGATATCCCGTATGGCCGGGTGTTCCGCATCTCGCCGGACGGCGCCTGGGAGCAGGTCGCCGAATATGACGGCTGGCCGAACGGGATCAAGATCCATCGGGACGGCCGCATCTTCATCACCTGCTACAAGCGGGGGATCGTGCTCCTCGACCCCGAGACCGGCGCCGTCACGCCGGTCCTCGAGACCGCCGGCTCGGAAGGGTTCAAGGGCGTCAACGACCTCTGCTTCGCGGAGAACGGCGATCTCTATTTCACCGACCAGGGCCAGACCGGCCTCCAGGACGCGACGGGCCGGGTCTACCGGCTGCGGCCGTCCGGCGAGCTGACCTGCCTCGTCGGGACCGTCCCGAGCCCGAACGGGATCGTCGTCGACACGGCCATGACGAGCGTCTTCGTGGCCGTGACCCGCGCGCAGCAGATCTGGCGCATCCCTCTTTCGAAGAGCGGGATCGTGGCCAAGGTAGGCGTCTTCGCGCAGCTCCATGGCGGCATGGGCGGGCCGGACGGCATCGCCCTCGACGCCGAGGGCTGCCTCATCGTGGCGCATACCGGGTTCGGATCGATCTGGCGGCTGTCGCCGGTCGCGGAGCCCCTGCTGCGGGTGACGTCCTGCGCGGGGATCTCGACCACGAACGTCGCCTTCGGCGGCCCCGAGGGGCGGACCCTCTACATCACCGAATCCCAGACCGGCAGCATCCTGGAAGCCGACATGCCGGCTCCCGGGCAGAAACTGTTCTCTCACAGCTGATCCAGGGGGCACGAATGCCGACAACCAGACGACAACATCTCGGGATGCTGGCCACCGCCTTGGCCGGCGCTACGCTGGGCGCAGGACCCGCGGGGGCGCAGGAGGCGCCTTGGTCCGCCGGAAGCGAGCCTCCTCGCCTCAAAGTGCCCCCGAACGCCGCCGATTGCCATCATCACATCTACGACGCGCGCTTTCCACCCGCCCCCGCAGCCACGCTCCGCCCCCCCGACGCCAGCGTCGAGGATTATCGGAAGCTGCAGCGGCGCCTGGGCCTGACCCGCAATGTGATCGTCCAACCTTCGACCTACGGGACCGACAACCGGCTCCTGCTTCAGTCCCTGGCGGAGTTCGGCCGGGAGGCGCGAGGCATCGTGATGCTCGATGCCTCGGTGGAGAAGAGCGCATTGCGGCAGCTTCACGATCAGGGCGTGCGCGGCGTCCGCTTCGGCACCCGCCTGCCCGGCGGCGCACCGCTGGACGACATGGTTCCGGTGGCCCGCCTGATCGCGGATCTCGGATGGCACATCCAGCTCGTCTCGGACGGAGAGCGCATCTTCGAGCTCAAGGATAGGCTCGCGGGTCTGCCGGTCCCGGTCGTCTTCGACCATATGGGGCATCTCCCCGAGCCGGAAGGACCGAGGCATCGGGGCTTCGCGGCCATCGCCGAGCTGATCGAGAAACACGGCGCCTGGGTGAAGCTGACCGGCGCCTACCTTCTCAGCCGCGTCGGCCCTCCGACCTATGCCGATCGGGGCAAGGTCGCCGCCGCTTTCGTGGAGCTTGCCCCCGAGCGTCTCGTCTGGGGAACGGACTGGCCTCATCCGACATCGAAGGCGGATGCGAAGCCGGACGACGCGGTGCTTCTCGATCGTCTCGCCGAATGGGCTCCCTCGGCCGAGGTTCAGCATAGGATCCTCGTGGACAATCCTGCCGCGCTCTACGGTTTCGACAAGGGGTGACAGGCGGCTTGCGTCGATCGCCCTGCAGGTAAGGCCGGCAGACCAACCGCGATCACGGGTCCTGCCGGCCCGACATTTGACAACCGCCATCTTCGCGGCGAGTCCTCCGGAAGGACTCCCGGTGACACGAATGGCGCGCGATCTCGACGACGAACTCTCAGTAGCAGGCGTCGCCTCCGTCGACCGGGCGCTCGCCGTCCTGACCGCGTTCAAGCGGGGCGATGCGCCGCTGAGCCTGGCCGAACTCGCGCGCCGCACGGGACTCGTCAAATCCACTGTGATGCGGGTCGGAATCTCCTTGGAGCATGCCGGCCTCCTCAAGAAGCTCGCCGACGGACGCTATCGTCTCGATGCCGGCATTCTGAGGCTCGCATCCATCTACCAGGACCAGATCTCGCTCGAGGACATCGTCACGCCCGCCCTCCAGCGGCTGGTTGAGACGACCGAGGAAACGGCCTCCTTCTACATCCGTCACGGCGAGCACAGGCTGTGCCTGTTCCGGGTCGACTCGCCGCACCGGCTGAGACTGCACATCCGGCCCGGCGACATGCTGCCGATGGACGAGTCCTCGATCGCCCAGGTGCTCCGCCGTTTCGAGAGCGGCCCTCAGGCCTCCTCGCGCCAGGATTTCCCCATCCCTCTTTATACCGCGGGCAAGCGCGACCCGCACATCTCCGGCCTGTCCACTCCGGTCTTCGGCGCCGGCAACACGCTCGTCGGGGCGCTGGCGATTTCCGGCCCGATCACCCGGTTCACGGCCGACAAGGCGAAGGCGGTTGCCGCAGACCTGATCCGCGAGGCGTGCGAGCTGACCCGGACCCTCGGAGGGAGCGAGCAGGACATTCGGCCCATGACACGCGATCCGGACGCCGCGTAATCGAAACACCGTTTCATTTTATTGAAACAGCGTTTCGATTGTGATATCGACAATCCGCCGCTGGCCATCCCGCACGATTGGGCTGTCCAGACGGCGGGAGGTCGTTGATGCAGGGTTCTCGACATGAGCTGCCCCCGATCATGGTAGGCGCATCCGATGCCATCGACCGGATCAGGCGCAGGACCGAGCAACTGTCCCGATCGCCCCTGCCGATTCTGGTCGCCGGGGAAACAGGCGTCGGCAAGCTGCATCTGGCGCGGATGCTCCATCATGCGAGCGGGGGAAGCCCGTCCGGCCTTCGCCTCATCGATTGCCGAGCATTCGCCGCGACGTCGTTGACGATGAAGGACCTGCTGCAAGCGGAGCACCACGGGAATGGTGATTTCACCGTCGTCTTCAAGAACATCGAGGCTCTCTCGGAGGCCTCTCAAGCCGAACTGGTGCTTTGGCTGAACGACCGATCTTTCGCAGGGCTGGATCGAGTCGGCTATCCGCGGATCATCTCGACGACCACACACGACGTGCAGCAGCTTCTGGAGAGCGGGCGGCTCTGCGCCGACTTGTCCTACTGCGTCGCGGCCGTCAGCGTCGCCATTCCTCCGCTCCGGTTGCGGATGGAAGACATCGAGCCTCTGGCAAGGCATTTCATTTCAATGATATCGACGAATGGCGGTTCGAAGCCGTCGCTTGACTGGGCGCTCCCGGAATTGATGGGAAAGCACTGGCCCGGAAACGTCAGAGAGCTGAGAAACACCGTCTATTGCTTGTGTTTAGGTCTGCATGACCTATCCGAGTCGTCCCGTCCACGAAGGATGTCGCTCGCGGAGCAGATGTGTCTTTTTGAAAGGACCTTGCTGAGAAGATATTTAGAGGAATGCCTTGGAAGTGTGACGAAGATGAGCGATGCGCTCTCTGTTCCCAAGACCACGCTATACGAGAAGCTCAATCGACTCTCTCTTGATCCAGATCTGTTCAAAACGATTCGACATCGTCCGAACGGAGCCGCTGCCATCGAGGTGACCGGCCCGCACGCGAGCAACTAGACCACGTCCCGCTGAGTCGGAATCGAGATTCACATGAGGTCCTGGGCGTGATTCAAGGTCTCGTGTGTTCATCGCCTCGCAGCGGCCGGCGATCGATCCGGCGCCGGCGATCCGGACGCTTTCCCTCTCGCCTTCGTGGAACGTCGCGCACACGGCTAGGTTGGATTGAACCCCGATTAGGTGTTTCGGCGTGAAGCGTGCCAAAGTGGCGGATGTCACAAAATCTTTATCACCCACACGTCCTCGAAGTCGCGGAATCTTCCAGGAAGCCAGGATTATTCGAATGGTCCATCCGCACGCACGGCAAGCTCGCCGAGCGCGGCGATAGACCGTTCAACACCGCGGCGGCCGCTCAGGGCAACGGAGAGAAAGCCATCGAGCGCCTGCTTCTTCCGAAGGACAATCGTCGCTGACCAGGGAAATGCGGCGCCTCGATCGCTCAACTGAGGCGCCGGAGCCGAACAGGGTTAAGGCGTCCCACGCCTTGACCGGTGGCCTTGGACGGGCACCATAGTCCCGTTGTCGTCGGCATCTATCTCAGCGGCAATGGTCCAAAACGACGGGCGCCGAGGCAACTCGGCGGAGGTTCAAGCTCACGCGCCAAGCGAATTCACATGGAATTCGACTCGCTCTGACCCCATGGTGCCTTGGCCACGACGGTGGCCCGTCGAGGCGAGCGGCGCATGGCCGATCGGTATCTCCGGCCTCGTCGATGGCGAGCAGACGCGGATCGTCTTCGACGACGAG
>NZ_DAOLAJ010000036.1:10106-34018 GCF_035325185.1 Enterovirga sp.
CGCGGCAGAAACAACGCAATAATTCTTGAAGTCAAGTCGAAATCGAGAAGACACGGCTCAAGCTGATGTCGTGCAGATAGCGAGAGTCGACGCTCGGGAACCCGAGACGCCCTGGTCAATAGCTCACGAACAGGAGGCAGGCAGGAAGAACACCAGCACAAAAATGAAGATATAGCTTACGACAATCGATGCAGTTCCCTATAAGAAGGGAAGCCTCAGACTCTTCCACAAGGAAGGAGCTACGTTCGAACGTCTATATGAGTTTCCGAGCGAAGTCGGCATCTCTCTTACCCTTTCGCGAGGCTTCTCATCTCACCGCGGGCCCGTGCCTATCGCGCTCGATATGTGGACGGGGGGTAAAACGTGCTCACAGCGCAAGTGAGGCATTTATGTTTCTGGCGAATAATTTGGCTTTTTTGTATTCCTCTGATGCCTTTCAGGAAGAAAGTTGCTAGCATCGTCGAACGGCAAACGTGGCCGTGAAAGGCAAGCTCCAATGGCAAAAGGCGAGCAGCGAGGAAATCGCGAAGCGAAAAAGCCAAAGAAGCCGGTTGTGAAGACGATCGCCGCCAATCCCTCGACCAAGGGGATTGTCTCCCCGGTCAAGAAATAGCGAGCCTGGCCGAGGCGTGTGGACAGAATTTCCAGCCCTCGGTCAAGAACAGCAAACCGGCCGAGCACATCGCCACAGCATCCTGTCACTGGCGACCTGGGTCGTCGGTTTCGAGGAGGAAACGGACCGAGACCACTGGCGCGGCCTGCGCCAGCTTCTCTCCTACGACCCCGACCAAATCCAGATGCTCTATGTGACGCCGCACCGCTGGACGCCGTATTTTCGGCTCGCGGCCAACAGGCAGGTCATCCAGACCGACCGGCGGCGGTGGGATCGCCTCGCGCCGCGGGCCGATCATCCTCCCTATGAGATCCCTATACGGTTGAGCATGGGATCGCCTCGCATCTTTATGGCCTTCTGAGCAGATTCGGCATCGGACGCGCCTGTCGGCGTTGGGAGCGGTGCCATGCTCGATCTTCTTCTGGATCTGCTCTTCCTCGGGACCGGCCTCGCTTTCCTCGGAGCCTGCGCCGGCTACGCACGCCTGTGCGAGCGCCTCTGAGCGACGGGTGCGGGCATGACCTCCGACCTCTTCCTCGCCGGGCTCGTGACGCTCGGGCTCCTCGCCTATCTCGCCTTCGCGCTGGTGCGGCCCGAGCGGTTCTGAAGGACCTTTTCGATGACCCTCGACGGCTGGTTCCAGATCGGGCTCTTCTGCGCGATCGTCGTGGCGCTCGTCCTGCCCCTGGGCGCGTATATGACGCGCGTCTTTCAGGGCGAGCGGACCTTCCTGTCCCCCGTCCTCACGCCGGTCGAGCGCGGCCTCTATCGCGCCGCCGGCCTCCGGGCCGATCAGGAGCAGCATTGGCTCGCCTATGCGCTGGCCATGCTGGCCTTCCAGGCGGCCGGCTTCGGCTTCCTCTACCTGCTGCTCCGGCTCCAGGGACTGCTTCCGCTCAATCCGAACGGCATGAGCGCCGTCCCGCCCGATCTCGCCTTCAACACCTCGACCAGCTTCGTGACCAACACGAACTGGCAGAACTACGGCGGCGAGACGACCATGTCCTATCTCGTCCAGATGCTGGGCCTGACGGTCCAGAACTTCCTGTCTGCCGCGACCGGGATCGCGCTCGCCGTCGCCCTCATTCGCGGCTTCGCCCGGGCCACCGCCAGGACGGTCGGTTCCTTCTGGGTCGATCTCACGCGGGCGACGCTCTATATCCTCCTGCCGCTCTGCATCGTGCTGACGCTCGCCTATGTCGTGCTCGGCGTGCCGCAGACGCTCTCGGCCTCGGTGGAGGCGACGACGCTGGAAGGCGGCCGGCAGGCGATCGCGCTCGGCCCGGTCGCCTCGCAGCTCGCCATCAAGATGCTGGGCACGAATGGCGGCGGCTTCTTCAACGCCAATTCCGCCCATCCCTTCGAGAACCCGGACGCGATCTCGAACTTCATTCAGATGGTCTCGATCTTCGCGATCGGGGCGGCGCTGACCAATGTCTTCGGCCGCATGGTCGGCGACCAGCGCCAGGGCTGGGCGATCCTGGCGGCCATGGGCGTGCTGTTCCTTGCCGGCGTCGCCGTCGCCTATGCGGCCGAGGCTTCGGGCAACCCGATCCTGCGGGCGCTCGGCCTCCAGGGACCCAGCCTCGAAGGCAAGGAGGTCCGCTTCGGCATCGTCGGCTCCGCGCTCTTCGCGGTGGTGACGACGGCGGCCTCCTGCGGGGCCGTCAACGCGATGCACGACAGCCTGACGGCGCTGGGCGGCATGATCCCGCTCGTGAACATGATGCTCGGAGAGATCATCGTGGGCGGCGTCGGGGCCGGCCTCTATGGCATGCTGATCTTCGTCATCGTCGCGATCTTCGTCGCTGGGCTGATGGTCGGCCGCACGCCGGAATATCTCGGCAAGAAGATCGAGGCGAAGGAGGTCAAGATGGCGATGCTGGCCATCCTGTGCCTTCCGCTCGCGATGCTCGGCTTCACGGCCGTCGCGGTCGTGCTGCCGGGTGCTGTGGCCTCGATCGCTAATCCCGGCCCGCACGGCTTCACCGAAATCCTCTACGCCTATACCTCCGCGGCGGCCAATAACGGCTCGGCCTTCGCCGGCCTGAGCGGCAACACCCCCTGGTACAACGTGACGATCGGCCTCGCGATGCTGATGGGGCGCTTCCTCGTCATCGTTCCCGCCCTCGCCATCGCAGGCTCGCTCGCCGCCAAGAAGACCGTCCCGGCCTCGGCCGGAACCTTCCCGACCCATGGCGGGCTGTTCGTCGGGCTCCTGGTCGGCGTGATCCTGATCGTCGGCGGCCTGACCTTCTTCCCCGCTTTGGCCCTCGGCCCGATCGTCGACCACTTGTCGATGACGGCCGGCCAGACCTTCGCGGCCGCGCTCGGCGGCTGATCCGGAACAGATCCATGTCCAGACCCGACGATACCAGCCTCTTCAGCCCCGCCATTCTATGGCCGGCGGTCGGCGCGTCGTTCCGCAGGCTCGATCCGCGCTCCATGGCCAGGAACCCGGTCATGTTCTGCGTCGAGGTCGTGGCCGCGCTGACCACCGCCCTCTTCATCCGCGACCTCGTCCAGGGAGGCTCGAGCCTTCTCTTCGCGGGCCAGATCATTCTCTGGCTCTGGTTCACGCTGCTCTTCGCGAATTTCGCCGAAGCGGTGGCCGAGGGACGCGGCAAGGCCCAGGCCGACGCGCTCCGAAGCACCCGGACGGAACTCGTGGCGAAGCGCCTCTACGACCCGGAGCGGCGCGAGCTTCACGCGATGGTCCCGGCGGAGGAGCTCGAGCCGGGCGACATCGTCCTCGTCGAGGCGGGCGACCTGATCCCGTCCGACGGCGAGGTGATCGAGGGCATGGCGACGTTGAACGAGGCCGCCATCACGGGCGAATCCGCGCCCGTCATCCGCGAATCCGGCGGCGACCGCTCCGCCGTCACCGGCGGCACGCAGGTCCTGTCCGACTGGATCGTGGTCCGCATCACGGCCGGACGCGGCCACACCTTCATGGATCGCATGATCGCGCTGGTCGAAGGCGCCTCGCGCCAGAAGACGCCGAACGAGATCGCTCTGAACATCCTGCTGGCGGGCCTCACCATCGTCTTCGTCTTCGCGGTCGCCTCCATTCCGAGCTTCGCGGCCTATGCCGGGGGCTCGATCCCGGTGATCGTGCTGGTCGCGCTCTTCGTCACGCTCATCCCGACGACGATCGGCGCGCTGCTCTCGGCCATCGGCATCGCGGGCATGGATCGGCTCGTGCGCTTCAACGTGCTGGCCATGTCGGGCCGGGCCGTCGAGGCGGCGGGCGATGTCGACACGCTGCTGCTGGACAAGACCGGGACCATCACGCTCGGCAACCGCCAGGCCTCCGACTTCCGGCCGCTGCGCGGGGTCTCGACGGAGGCGCTGGCGGATGCGGCCCAGCTCGCCTCCCTCGCCGACGAGACACCGGAAGGCCGCTCCATCGTGGTCCTGGCCAAGGAGAAGCACGCCATCCGCGGGCGCGGCACCCACGGCCTCTCCTTCGTGCCCTTCAGCGCCCAGACCCGCATGAGCGGCGTCGACGGGGAAGGGTTGTCCGTCCGCAAGGGTGCGGTCGAGGCGGTCCTCGCCATGCCGGGCCTGATCGCCTCCCCGGAGGAGAGGCGGGAGATCAAGGCGCTTTCGGACGAAGTCGCCAAGGCCGGCGGCACGCCGCTCGCGGTCGCGCGCGACGGCAGGCTGCTCGGCATCGTCCAGCTCAAGGACATCGTGAAGGGCGGCATCCGCGAGCGCTTCGCGGAGCTGCGCCGGATGGGCATCCGCACAGTCATGATCACGGGCGACAACCCGATCACGGCAGCCGCCATCGCGGCCGAGGCGGGCGTCGACGACTTCCTGGCCGAGGCGACGCCGGAGATGAAGCTGGCGCTGATCCGCGAGGAGCAGGCCAAGGGCAAGCTCGTCGCGATGTGCGGCGACGGCACGAACGACGCGCCCGCCCTCGCCCAATCCGATGTCGGCGTCGCGATGAACACGGGCACGGTCGCGGCGCGCGAGGCGGGCAACATGGTCGATCTCGACAGCGACCCGACCAAGCTCATCGAGATCGTCGAGATCGGCAAGCAGCTCCTGATGACGCGCGGGGCGCTGACGACCTTCTCGATCGCCAACGACGTCGCGAAATACTTCGCCATCATCCCGGCGATGTTCCTCGCCTTCTACCCACAGCTCGCCGCGCTGAACATCATGGGGCTTGCGTCGCCGCAGAGCGCGATCCTCTCGGCGATCATCTTCAATGCGCTCGTCATCGTCGCGCTGATCCCGCTCGCCCTGCGGGGCGTGCGCTACCGTGCCGTCGGCGCCGCCTCGCTGCTGCGCCGCAACCTCCTGATCTACGGCCTCGGCGGCATCGCCGTGCCCTTCATCGGCATCAAGGCGATCGACCTTGCGGTCTCCGCCCTCGGCCTCGCGTGAGGACCTCGCCATGCTCTCCCTGCTCCGTCCCGCCCTCGTCCTCTTCGCCGCCCTCGCGGCGCTGACCGGACTGGTCTATCCTCTCGCCATGACCGGCATCGCCCAAGCCGTCCTGCCCCGACAGGCTTCGGGCAGCCTGATTGAGCGCGGCGGCGCCGTGATCGGCTCGGCCCTGATCGGCCAGTCCTTCGCGAGCGGCCGCTATTTCCACGGCCGCCCCTCGGCGACCACCGCGCCCGATCCGGCCGACGCCTCGAAGACCGTGCCCGCGCCCTACAATGCCGCCTCGTCCGGCGCCTCCAATCTCGGCCCAACCAACGCGGCCCTCGCCGAGCGGGTGAAGGCCGATATCGCCGCCCGGAAGGCGGAGAACCCGGACGCGGCGGTGCCGATGGACCTCGTGACCACCTCCGCCTCCGGCCTCGACCCGCACATCTCGCCCGAGGCGGCCCTGTTCCAGGTGCCGCGCGTCGCCAAGGCTCGCGGCGTTTCGGAGGAGCGCCTGCGCGCGCTGGTCGGCGCGCATGTCGAGGGCCGCGAACTGGGCGTCCTCGGCGAGCCGCGCGTCAACGTGCTGGCCTTGAACCTGACCCTCGATGCGCTGCGCTGATGCCCGCCGATCGCCGCCCGTCTCCCGAGGCGCTGCTTGCGGCGGCTTCGCGCGAGCAGCGCAGGCGGGGGCGGCTCAAGATCTTCCTCGGCGCGGCGCCGGGCGTCGGCAAGACCTACGCGATGCTCGAAGCCGCCCAGGCGCGCCGGCGCGAGGGCGTCGATGTCGTCGTGGGCCTCGTCGAGACCCACGGGCGCGCGGAGACGCAGGCGCTGATGGCCGGCCTCGAGGTCGTGCCGCGCCGGCGGATCTCCTATCGGGGCCGCGCGCTCGAGGAGATGGATCTCGACGCGATCCTCGCCCGCAGGCCCGCCCTCGTCCTCGTCGACGAGCTGGCGCACAGCAACGCGCCGGGCAGCCGCCATCCGAAACGCCATCTCGATGTGGAGGAGCTGCTGGCGGCGGGGGTCGACGTCCTGACGACGCTCAACATCCAGCATGTCGAGAGCCTCAACGACGTCGTCGCCCAGATCACCCGCATCCGCGTGCGCGAGACCGTGCCGGACCGCATCCTCGACCGCGCCGACGATATCGAGGTGATCGACCTTCCGCCCGGCGATCTGATCCGTCGCCTGGAGGAGGGCAAGGTCTACGTGCCGGAGAACGCCGAGCGGGCGCTCGAGCATTATTTCTCGCCCGGCAACCTGACGGCCTTGCGCGAGCTCGCCCTGCGGCGCACCGCCCAGCGTGTCGACGACGAGCTGCTGACCCATATGCAGGCCCATGCGATCGAGGGCCCCTGGCCCGCGGGCGAGCGGGTGCTCGTCTGCGTCGGCGACGACCCGCGGGCGCCCGGCCTCGTCCGGCACGCCAAGCGCCTCGCCGACCGGCTCCGCGCGCCCTGGACGGCGCTCTGCATCGAGACCGCCCGCCTGGCGAGGCAGCCCGAGGCGGCGCGCGACCGCATCGCTGCCGTCCTGCGCCTGGCCCAGAGCCTCGGCGGCGACGTCGTGACCCTGCCCTCGTCCCGGCGTCGCATCGCCGAGGACATTCTCGCCCATGCGCGCGAGACGAACGTGACGCAGATCGTCATCGGCAAGTCGGACCGGCCGCGCTGGTTCGAGACATGGCACGGGTCGGTGGTGCACGATCTCGTGCGCCTCGCGGGCACGATCGGCGTCCAGGTCGTGGCGGGCGAGGCCCTACCGGCGCAGAGGAGCCGGGCCGCGGCAGCGGCGCGCGCGAAGCCGGCGCCCTGGCCCTATCTCGCCGCCCTCGCGGCCTGTTCCGTCGCGCTCGGTATCGCGGCTCTCCTGGCGCCCTGGATCGGGGTCGAAAGCGTCGACCTCATCTTCCTGACGGCGGTCGTCGGCATGGCGGTGCGCTTCGGGCTCTGGCCCTCGCTCGCGACCGTGATCCTGACCTCGCTCGCCTACAATTTCTTCTTCCTGCCCCCGACCTGGACCTTCACGATCTCCGATCCGACCAACGTCGCCGCGCTCGTGCTCTTCGCGCTGGTGGCGGTCGTGGTCTCGAATCTCGCGGCGCGGGCGCGCGACCAGGCGGTCGCCGCGCGCCAGCGGGCGCGCACGACCGAGGCGCTCTACGGCTTCAGCCGCAAGCTCGCGACGTCGGGCACGCTCGACGACGTCCTCTGGGCCACCGCCTACCAGATCGCCGCGATGACGCGGCTGCCCTGCGTGATCGTCCTGCCGGAGAACGGCTCGCTCGCGGTGGCGGCAGCCTATCCGCCCGAGGATACGCTCGACGCGGCCGATCTCGCCGCCGCCAGATGGAGCTTCGAGCACGCGACGCCGGCCGGACGCGGCGCCGACACCCTGCCGGGCGCGCGCCGCTTGTTCCTGCCGCTGCGGACCCCGCGCGGCACGATCGGGGTCGTGGGCCTCGACAGCCGCGGCGGCGAGTCCTTCCTGACGCCGGACGAGCGCCGTCTCCTCGATGCGCTCGCCGACCAGGCCGCCCTCGCCATCGAGCGCGTCCATCTCGTCGCCGATCTCGACCGGGCGAAGCTGACGGCAGAGACCGATCGCCTGCGCCAGGCTCTGCTGACCTCGATCTCCCACGACCTCAAGACGCCGCTGGCGGCGATCTTCGGCTCGGCCGGCACGTTGCGCGATCTCGACAGCTCGCTGTCGCCGGACGCCAAGGCCGAGCTGCTGGCCACGATCATCGAGGAATCCGAGCGGCTCGACCGCTTCATCGCCAATCTGCTCGACATGACGCGGCTGGAGGCGGGGGCGCTCGCCCCGAAGCTCGCGCCCCACGATCTCGGCGAGATCGTCGCTTCTGCGCTACGTCGCCTGCCGGCGATCGTCCGGGCGCGGATTCAACTCTCCCTCGCGCCCGACCTGCCCATGCTGGACGTCGATCCCATCCTGCTCGAGCAGGCGCTCTTCAACCTCCTCGACAACGCCGCCAAATATGGCGGGCCGGCCGGCTCCGTGCGGATCGAGGCCGGGCGCGAGGGGGAGGCCGTGGCGCTGCGGGTGATCGACGAGGGTCCGGGCCTGCCCGAGGGCGACCTCGGGCGCGTCTTCGACAAGTTCTACCGGGTCCGCCGGGAGGACAGCGTGCGGGCCGGGACGGGACTCGGCCTCTCGATCGCGCGCGGTTTCGTCGAGGGCATGCGCGGCCGGCTCGAGGCCGGCAACCGTCGGGACCGGAGCGGGGCCGTCTTCACCGTTACCCTGCCGGTGCCCGCTCCGGGCGGCGACGCATGAGCGCGGGCGCGATCCGAATCCTCGTCGTCGACGACGAGCCCTCGATCCGCCGGCTCCTGCGCACCGGCCTGTCCAGCCAGGGCTACGAGATCGCAGAGGCCGAGAGCGGCGCCGCCGCCCTCGCCGCTCTCGAAGCGGGCGGGACCGGGCTCGTCATCCTCGATCTCGGCTTGCCGGACATGGCCGGCCACGACCTTCTCGCGGCGATCCGCTCCGCCCACCCGGCCTTGCCGGTCATCATCCTGTCGAGCCGCGGCGACGAGCGCGGCAAGGTGGAGGCGCTCGACCTCGGCGCGGACGACTACGTCACCAAGCCCTTCGGCATGAACGAGCTGCTGGCCCGGATGCGCGCCGCCCTGCGGCACCAGCTCCAGGCCGGCGGCGCGCATCCCGTCTTCCGCAGCGGCGCGCTCACGGTCGATCTCGTGCGCCGGCTGGTGATGCGCGGCGAGGCCGAGGTGAAGCTGACCCCGAAGGAGTACGAAATCCTCCGCACGCTGGTGCAGCATGCCGGGAAGGTGCTGACCCACGCCCATCTGATCCGCGAGGTCTGGGGTCACGCAGTCGATCCGCAATATCTGCGCATCTATGTCCGCCAGCTCCGGCAGAAGATCGAGCCCGACCCGGAGCAGCCGAGCATCATCGTGACCGAGACCGGGGTGGGCTACCGTCTCAGGGGTGACTGAACGCCGAGGCTGTCCCGACGGAGGGTCCACGGCATGTCTGCTTTCAGGCCGCTTCCAGCGCCGATCGGAGTAAGTATATTCGAAACGATATGAGAAAGTAATATCATGTCAAAAAGCAAATCACCTGCATATCCGATGATGTAAATCCTGCGGACAGGATACGGCTTGTCGGAACCCGTCTGTCTCTCGTTCGTGCATTGAGCGAAGCCGAGGCGACAATCTTCAGATATGTCGCCTTCTTGGAAGAGTTTGAGGTTGCCGCCCTGATGGGCGCGCGGCCGGAGGAGATCGTCTTCACCGGCGGCGGCACCGAGGCCAGCAACCATGCGATCCGCGGCTTCGCCGCCGTGGCGCCGCCCGGCCGCCGGCACATCGTCACCAGCACCGTCGAGCATCCGGCGACCCGCATCGGCGTCGACGGCGACGCGGTCGTCGATCTCGTGGCCGCTCTACGCGTCCTTCGGCTTGCCTTCAGCAACCGCGCCCATGCGCGTGAAGTCGTCACTATCGGCCAGGCGCTCCTTGCTGGCGGCCCATAGCTCGCCGACGAATTCCGTGACGGGAAGCTTGGCGCCGACCTGATCGGCGAGTTCGCGCGCGAGCCGGACATCCTTGCGCATCAGGCCCATCGAGAAGCCGCTGTCGAAGCGATCCGATAGAATCCAGGTCGGGAAATGCACCTCGCTCAGGAAGGATTTTCCCGAGGCGGCGTTGAGCACGCCCAGGGCCGCCTCCGGATCGAGCCCGGCCGCGGCGGCGAGCTTCAGCCCCTCGGCCGTGGTCAGCATATGGGCTGCGACGAGAAGGTTGTTGACGAGCTTGGCGATGTTGCCCGCGCCGCTGGCGCCCACATGCAGGATCTTGGCGGCCATGGCCTCGATGACGGGGCGGGCCAGCGCGACATCCTCCGGCGAGCCGCCGATCATTATCGCGAGCTTGCCGGTCGCCGCGCCGCTCGGGCCGCCGCTCACCGGCGCATCCAGGAAGCCGATCCCGAGTCCGTCGAGCTTGGCCGCGAGAGCACGGCTGACCGCGGGCTCGGAGGTCGAGGTATCGATGATGACGACCCGCGTGCCACGACGTTTGCCCAACGCGTCGAGATTGGCCGAAACCACCGATTCCACGTCCCGCGCGGTCGGAAGCGAGAAGACGATGAAATCGGCGGCTGCGAACACATCGCCCAAAGAGGGCGCCGCCCTCCCGCCCAAGGCGGCAACCGCCTGGCTCCGCTCCGGGGACAGATCGAAGCCGATGACCTGGAATTCCTTCTCGATCAGCGACTTGGCCATGCCGAACCCCATGCTGCCGAGGCCCACGACGCCGACCGTCCGTCCCACTTCGCTCATGCTTTGACTCCCTGCGTTGCGGCAAGCTCATGCGATCGGGCATTCGGCGAAGCTGCCGAGCCGCCCGGCTCGCCGTCAATCGGTCCAGCCTCGCGTGGCGCTTGTCGGGCGGCTAGTGGGCCAGGCGGGAACATCGTGTTCCCCGCTTCGCAACCCTTGGGCTATGCGGACGGAGAATCTATCGGACCTGTCCGGAAGGCCATCATTTCCCGGGCCAGATGCCCTGCCAGCCGCTCCACGGACAGTGGCAGCCGCCGACGGGCCCTGACGATCAGGTGGGCGCATGCATCGCCGAGCGTCGGGTCGGTCAATTCGGAAGCGCCCACGGACCCCGTCGCGAGTTCGGCCGAAACCGCGAACCGGGGAAGGAATGTCACGCCGAGGCCGGCGATGACGAAGCGCCGCAGCGCCTCGATCGACGACGTCTCCAGGACCGGCGCCAGGGCCACGCCGGCATGCGCCGCGACGCGGCTGACGAGATGGCGCACTCCATGCCCCTTGGACAGATGGGCCGCGGGAACATCCAGGCAATCCGCGAGCCAGAGCTGTCCCCGCTCGAGCAGCGGATGCCCGGCACGCGCAATGAGGCAAAGAGGTTGCCTGGAAATCGCTATGGACTTGATCCGGGTTTCGCTGACCGGATCGTAGACAACGCCGATATCGGCTTCGCTATTGGCGACGCGGTTCACCACCTCGTCGGTGCCAGCGAGATCAAAGCTGAAGCGAACCCCTGGATAAATCGCCGCAAAGCCCCGCAATCCGTTTTCGACCAGGTCCGGCACGAACCCTTCGCCCGCGATCAGGCGCACCCGTCCCTGCTGGATTCCCTTCAGGTGATCGAGCTGCTCGGCAAGCAGGTCGCGATCATCGAGCACCCGCCTCGCATGTTCGAGAACGAGCTTGCCGGCATCGGTGAGAACGACGCCCCTGGAGGTCCTCTCGAACATCGAGGAGCCGAGTTGCTGCTCGAGATCCGCCATCTGCCGGCTGACGATCGAGGGTGCCAGACCGAGATACTCGGCCGCGCCGCGAATGGACCCGATTCGCGCGACAGTGACGAAATTCCGGAGTGCCTTCGGATCGAGGGCGTCCATCCCGCGCCGATCTCAACAGATGGGAACGTTCACGGCAAGTCCTCCCAAGGAGGTCTCCTTGTATTTCCGCTTCATGTCCTTTCCGGTCTGGCGCATGGTTTCGATCGCCTGATCGAGCGACACCCGATGGGTCCCGTCGCCGTGCAGGGCGAGACGGGCCGCGTTGATGGCCTTCACGGCGGCGACGGCATTGCGCTCGATGCAGGGAATCTGCACGAGGCCGCCCACAGGATCGCACGTGAGCCCGAGATTGTGCTCCAGGGCGATCTCCGCCGCATTCTCGATCTGTTCATTGGTGCCGCCCAGGGCCGCCGCCAGTCCCGCGGCCGCCATCGCCGCAGCCGAGCCGACCTCTCCCTGGCAACCCACATCGGCCCCCGAGATCGAGGCGTTGCGCTTGATGATGGAGCCGATCGCGGCGGCAGCCAGCAGGAACGCGTGGATGCCGTCCCGCGACGCATTCGTGATGAACCGCTCATAATAGCGCATGACGGCGGGGATGATTCCTGCCGCCCCGTTCGTCGGGGCCGTGACGACCCGCCCGCCGGCGGCATTCTCCTCGTTCACCGCCAGTGCGAAGAGATTGACCCATTCCATCGCCCTGAGCGGATCGCCTTGGTCGAGGCGGTCCCGCTCCAGCAGAGCTTCGTGCAGGCCGGCCGCCCGCCTGCGCACGTTCAAGCCGCCGGGGAGGATGCCGCCTCCCACGAGCCCCCGGTCGATGCACCTGCTCATCGCAGCCCAGACGGCATCGAGACGCGCATCGACCTCGGCTTCGGGCCGGTAGCCGGCTTCGTTCGCCCGCGCCAGGGCCGCGATCGTGAGCCCCGAGGCTTGGCAGATCGCCAGAAGCTCGCCGGCGGAGTTGAAGGGATAGCGGGGCGGTGGCTGCTCCGAAAGCTCGACGGCCTGCCCCTCGACCTGGATAAAGCCGCCTCCGACCGAATAATAGATGCGCGAGAACACGGGCTCGCCGCTCCGGCAAAGCGAAAAGGCAAGAGCGTTCGGGTGCCCTGGGAGAAATTCCTTCATCCGAAAGCGCAGATCGCGGACCGGATCGAAGCTCAGGGAGCGGCCATTCGCCAATTCGACGGTTCTGCGCGCCCGGATCCCGGCAAGAAGACTTGGAATCTCATTGGGATCGACGGTCTCCGGCTCGGCGCCGCACAAGCCGGCGAGCACCGCCGCGTCTGTCCCGTGGCCCACCCCGGTGAGCGCCAGCGAGCCGTAGAGATCGCAAGCAAGCCCGTCCGCATCAGGCAGTTCTTCGTGCAAGGCGATCCAACGCAGGAATTCAGCCGCGGCCCGCATCGGTCCGACCGTATGCGAACTCGACGGTCCGATCCCGATGCGAAACAAGTCGAACATGCCGACGAACGGCGTTCGCAGTTGCCGCCTCCGTGAGCGTCGCACGCCTTTCATACCTCCCTGAAGCATTTTCGAGCGAGGCGAACCCGGCTTACGTCGAGAATCGGAAGACATTGTTCGAACAGGCTCGGTTTCAGAACATACGTTGCTCGCGAAGCGACGCCTTCATGCGGAAGCCAGGCGCGCTTCGATCAAGGCGGTCCACAAACGGGCTCCACTCCCCATGACGGCGTCGTTGAAATCGAACCGCGCCGAGTGAAGGCCCGGATTGTCCCCCTCCTTGCGGCTCCCCAGCCACAGATACGCTCCCGGACAGGCCTGAAGCATGAAAGCGAAGTCCTCGGCGGCCATGCTCGGATCGCTCTCGGCAACGGAAATGCCGTCGACGCCTCCGGCAACCTCGCGGGCGAAGGCCGCGCAACGCGGATCGTTGACGGTCGCCGGATAGCGCCTCTCATAGGTGAGGTCCGCGCGGCAGTTCATGGCATCGGCGACCTTCGCCGCGATTTCGCCAATCCGCCGCTCGAGCATATCGCCGGTCTCGGGATCGAACCACCGGGTCGTTCCCCGAATGACGGCCCGCTCCGGGATCACGTTCCAGGCATCTCCCGAATGAACCTGCGTCACCGAGACGACAGCCGACCGCAGCGGAGAGACGTTCCGGCTGGCGATGGTTTGCAGGGACCCGACGATCTGGCAGGCCGCGACAACGGGATCGTTCCCTTCATGCGGCATCGCACCGTGGGCGCCGCGTCCTTCCACTGCAATCTCGAAGGTCCCGAAGGCCGCCATCATCGCATCGTCCCGCGCGACGCAGGTCCCGACGCTCAAAGCCGGCCAGTTGTGGAGAGCATAAACCTCGTCGGCGGGAAACGTGCGGAACAACCCCTCTTCCACCATGCGGCGTCCTCCGCCTTCATTCTCCTCGGCGGGTTGGAAGATGAACCGGATCGTGCCGTCGAAATTCCTTTCCTCGGCGCATAGTCTCGCGGCGAGAAGCAGCATCGCGGTGTGGCCGTCATGTCCGCAGGCGTGCATCCGCCCGGCATGTCGGGAAGCGTAGGCCGCGCCGGTCTCCTCGTGGATCGGCAGCGCATCGATATCCGCCCGGATCGCTATGCTGCGGCGAGAGCTCCCGTTGCTCAGCGTGCCGACGATGCCGGTGCCGCCGAGGCCGCGATGAACCGTGACCCCGAAGCTCTCGAGATGACGGCCGATGAAGTCGGCCGTCTCGAACTCCGCAAAGCCGAGTTCAGGATTGGCGTGAAGATGACGACGCCAGGCGATCGCCTCTTCGATGTACCGCGCATGGATCATGCTCGCACCCCTTCAAATCGACCTCTCGGCAAGCCCCGTGGGGCTTGTCTCCGCCCGAGCCCGCACCGTGCTTTCGAAGCAGCGCGTCAGGCGCTCCGACGGGCCGCCGCTTCGGGCGCTCGTCCCCGGCCATGAGGACGCCCGCTCGGCCCGGCTGGCAAGTGGCAATCACGGTTTCACGCGTGCCTTTGCCGGATTGCGGCGTCAGGCATGGCAGCCGCACCGATGCAGCGGACCGATACAGCGCAGGATGCAGCCGAATCAGCATCCTCCCGGTAATCCCCCAAGGCTAGATGCCGATCACGGGACTCGCCGTTCCCTGTTTCGCAACGCTGCGCGCTCGATGGTGCCGGGCGCTCGAAGCGATCATCGGGGAGCGCAGCTCAGCCAGCCTCACCGAGACGAGCGTCGAGGCAATCCCAGGAAGAGACTTCGAAAAAAGTCCTTGCGCCCGGCGGCCGCGCTTGTCGTCCCGTGTTGCGCTTCCCGCAACACGGGGTTCCGCCGCCGACGGCTATGCGACCCGGCAGAGTCACGCAAACAATCAAGCTCGCAGGCTTGGATGTGCGGTCGCAAGAGCACGCGGCGGCGCAGCATTACCGGGAGCGCATCTGACCGTGACGATCGACCCTCGTCTCCAATCCCACCTGCCCTCACCCGTCCTCCAGGGAAAAACGCTCTGGATCGGCGGAGCCTGGCGCGCCGCGGCCGCGGGCGAGACGATCGAGACCTTCGATCCTTCGACCGGCAAGGTTCTCGCCGAGCTGGCACGCGGGCGAAAGGCCGATGCCGAGGCGGCCGCGAGCGCCGCCCGCGAGGGTGCGGCCCGCTGGACCGCCCTCTCGGGCGCCGAGCGCGGACATGTCCTGAGACGGATCGCGGAAGCCGTGCGCGCCCGCGCCGAGAGCTTCGGGCTCCTCGACACGGTCGATAGCGGGCGGCCGATCTCGACCACCGGCGGCCCTTCGGTGGCGCATGCGGCCGCGTTGTTCGACTATTATGCCGGCCTCGCCGACAAGATCCACGGCGCGACCGTCCCGATGGGGCCCGATGCGACCGCGCTCGTCGAGCGCGAGCCCTGCGGCGTGATCGCGGCGATCTCGCCCTGGAACTATCCGCTGGAGAACGCCGTCACCAAGATCGCTCCGATCCTGGCTTGCGGCAACGCGATGATCCTCAAGCCGGCGGAGCAGACCTCCCTGTCGGCGCTGCTGCTCGCGCAAATCGCCCATGATGCAGGTCTGCCGGCCGGAGTTCTCAACGTCGTCACGGGCCTCGGCGCCGAGGCGGGTGCCGCGCTCGTCGAGCATCCGCTCGTCGACAAGGTGTCGTTCACCGGCTCGACCGCGACCGGGCGGCGCATCGCGGCTCTGGCGGGCGAGCACCTCAAGGGCGTGGTGCTGGAACTGGGCGGCAAGTCCCCGCTGATCGTCTTCGGCGACGCCGATCTGAAGGGAGCGGCCGAGGCTGCCGTCTTCTCCACCTTCATGAATAACGGCCAGACCTGCACATCATGCAATCGCGTGCTCGTCGCCGCCGAGGCACGGGAGTCCTTCGCCCGCCATTGCCGCGAAGCCGCGGCCAAGCTCCGGGTCGGCGATCCGCTGGACCCCGCCACGCAGATTGGCCCCCTGGTCTCGGCCCGACAACTCCAGCGCGTCGAGCAGTACATGGACGGCCTCGCGGATGAGAGGCTCGACATTCCGGGCTACCTCCCGCTCGAAGGGGGGTATTTTCGCAAGCCTGCCATCGTCACGACATTCGACCACGAGAGCCGCTTCGCGCGGGAGGAGATCTTCGGGCCGGTCATGGCGATCCGCAGCTTCGGCGACGACGACGAAGCCTACCGGCTCGCCAACGATACCGAATACGGCCTCGCCGCCTCCGTCTGGACGACGTCCCTGGCGCAGGCCGAGCAGGCGCGGCGCAGGCTCCAGGTCGGCATCGTCTGGATCAACTGCGTCCATGCTCTGTCGCCCGGGACCCCGGTCAGCGGCCACAAGGCGAGCGGGCTCGGCATCGAATACGGCCTCGAAGCCGTGGAGCAGTATATGCGCGTCAAGACAACCGTCACGATGCACGGCGGCTGGCGCAGTCCGTTTGCTTGACAGCACAGGGTCGGTTTTTGCCGTCGCGGGATATTCGCACGAAAGGAACATGACATGAGCAAGGATTTGCTGGCGCTGGGCACGAAGATCCGCGAGGAGGTCATCGGCGAGGCGCGATCAAAGGCGGCGCTGGACGGAGCGACCCCTTTCGATCGTCCCTTTCAGGAACTGGCCCTCAAATATTGCTGGGGCGAGGTCTGGGGGCGCCCCGGCCTGGATCGCCGCACGCGCAGCATCGTGAACCTCGCCATGCTGTCCGGCATGGGAAAGCCGAACGAGCTGAAGATCCATGTCCGCGGCGCCCTGACCAACGGTGTTACCAGGCAGGAGATCCAGGAAATATTTCTGCAAACCTGCATCTATGCGGGTGTGCCAAGTGCGGGTGAAGCCTTCAAGATGGCGCGCGAAGTTTTCGAGGAACCGGAATTCGCCAATCTCGGCTAGCCTCCTGCCGCGCTCACCTATCATTTCAGATCGGAGGACGATAGTCGGCGGTTCGCTTGAAATGTCAATGATGATGACTCAAGTGCATGCATGCCGTTATTGCCTGCACGCTGACAAGCAACGTGCAGCCGGGAAATACTGCCTCGGCGGATCCTGTCGATAGAATCCTTTTGCCGACCTGCCACGTACTGGACGGCGACCGCCACGAATCTCCGCAAGGCGCATTTTGACGCCTGCAAATGCTTTTTGGCTATTCTAAGACATGAGCCCTGCCCAATAACGATATTGCCTGCAAATACAAAAGCCCTGTGGAGGGAGGACAACAGACATGAGTGAGCTTTCGAGCCCTATCAGACGTGCTGAAGAGAGCAGATTCTCCGCTCCGATCATCATTTTTGTTAATGTGGCGATGTTGATCGCAGTCGTCATCGCGGAAATGATCGGCAATATCACCGTTCCACTTGTCATTACAAACGTCGTTCTTTTCCCGATCGTCTGGGCGCTGCTCATCGGCGGGGCGATCAGCATCATTCACCGCAACATAGCAACTCAGAGAGCGCAGTCGGTCAGGGCGCAATTTGCTGCGTCGATGCTGATCCAGTCTGCGATTTCCTTCTTCGTCGTCAAGCTGGGTTTCATCATCGGCGAGTCCCTGCCCAAGATTGCGGCGGCAGGCTGGGCTCTCGCTTTCCAGGAATTCGGCCATTTCGTCGGCACGATGGTCTTTGCATTGCCGCTCGCCCTGCTGCTCGGCATCAAGCGCGAGGCGGTCGGCGCGACATTTTCGATCGGCCGCGAATTCAGCGTCGCCATCATCTCCGAGCGCTACGGCATGAATTCGCCTGAAGGCCGCGGAGTGTTGGCCGAATACGTCATCGGCACCGTGTTCGGCGCCCTTTTCATCGCATTCCTGGCGGGCGCCTTGTCCGGCCTGAATATTTTTCATCCAGGGGCCCTGGCGATGGGGGCAGGCGTCGGCTCCGGCAGCATGATGTCCGCTGCCGTAGCGGCGATCACGGCCCAGCATCCGGAAGACGCCAAGGACATTGCCGCCCTCGCGGCCGCGAGCAACCTGCTTACGACGACGGTCGGGACCTATTTCACGCTGTTCCTCTCGCTGCCGATGGCGAATTGGCTTTATTATCGCCTTGAGCCGGTGCTTTCTCCTAAAAAATCCATTTATGTAACGCAGACTTCATCAGCGGAAGTGGACGAAGCGCTGGAATCCATGGTGACGTCCGAAGACGTGCCGCAATGGGTCATGCTGGTCACCCTTTTCGTCTCGGGCGCCGTCGCTCTGATCGGAAACTGGATTGCAACGGGAACCTCCCCGGCCGCGGCGCTCCCCGCCGTGCTCATCATGGGGGCGATCGCGATCATCGGATATGTCGTATATCGACTGCTGGCTTTTCTCCATGTGCCGCTCGTTTGTTGGGTGTCGCTCTTGGCGGTCCTCGCGACGGCACCGTTCTCGCCGACCTCGGCAGTGGTCAGCCCCCTGGCCGCGAAGGTGGGGCTGCTGCCGCTCGTGACGCCTGTGCTCGCTTACGCGGGACTTTCTCTTGCAAAGGATCTCCCCATCCTGAGAAACCTCGGCTGGCGGATCGTGGTGGTTTCACTCGTGGCCAATGCCGGCACCTTTTTCTTCGGAACGCTGATCGCCCAGTTTTTCCATTGAGGTGGCGGGCGAGATCGGCACCGGTGACGCCCGGCGGGGACGCCGCGGCCTTGATGTCGATCCTGACGATCTCCGCATGGGCATGGGGGAGCGCAGGATCGCCGCCTGGAACGTGCCGGGCCGGGTGCCGAGATCGTCGACGAAGTGGCCGCGGCCGCTCAGCAGCGCCGCGTCCATGTGGCTGTCTCGGCTTTCACCGATGGCGCTCCTCTCCTGCCGGCGCGTCACGCGCCTTCCCGGGAAGTCTCGAAATCGACGGCAGAGGAGCGGGAATTGCTTCGAGAGGCCGAGTATCGGCCGGGAAATGAGCGGCTCGGCTTCTTCAGGAGCCGAGCCGCGCCACGATGCGGAATTCGCTCGGCGCGACCGAGCAATTGTCGCGAAAGAAGCGGGTGAAATGGGCCTGGGCGCTGAAGCCGAGGCGATCGCTGATCGAAGCGAAGCTCTCGCCGCTGCCGATGATGGCTCCGACCGCCAGCTCGACCTTGAGCACGTTGAGGAAGACGTGCGGCGTTACTCCCGTCGAGGCTTCGAAGAGGCGGAAGAAATGCGCGCGCGACAGCCCCGCCTCGGAAGCCAGCCGGTCGATGCTCAGCTTCGCCGCCGGATCGGAGCGCATCAGGCCGATGGCGCGTCGCACGCGGTGATCGATCGCATTGGCGCGCGCGAGGTCGCGCAGGCTCGTCCCGATCGAGCGCCAGGGCGTGAAGCGCTCGAGGACTGCGATCATGAGGGCGCTCAGCAGTTCCTCCTGCCACCTGCCGGAGGAAGCCGCGCCGACCATCTCGGCCGCCAGGTCGAGCGCGAGCCGGCGGATCTCCGGGGTCACGATGCCCGTCGAGCGCTCGAAGAAGCCGGGGGCGCCGCTGGCGGCCCAGTTGCTGCGGAAGCCGCGCAGCCAGTCGGGCTCGATATAGAGCGCGAGGATCATCGCGGGTTTTCGCCGCGGATCATGGATATAGGCGTGCGTCTCCCACGCATTCACCAGGACGGCCAGCTCGTCGGTCAGCGGCGCGGCATGCTCGCCGACCTGGAACTGCGTGTCGTCCCCGTCGACCTTGAGCAGGATGTGGCAATGCGGATGGGCATGGCGCACCAGGCTGCGGTCCATGTCGAGGAGCGCAACCCGCCCGAAGATCCCGTGCGCGATGCGCAAGGCGTCCGACACTGTCCTCCCCTTCGCGGCTCGTCTCGAACGCGCCGCTGAAAATAGGATCGCGGAAGCCCATCGGCAAGCATAAGCGCTATATTCAAAATAATACATCGCGCTTCAGACAATATTGTTCGTCCCCGGCCCCTCCGTTTCCGGCGACATGCGTGGTGCCCTGTCGGGCCGGCGGGCTTTTGTGAATTCGAAGAAGAGGATCATGCCGGCTCAACCGTCATTGATCGCCGGCCGCCGTCGTGTAGGGCACGTTTTGTGCCCCAGGTGGCGCAGGCGGATAGGCGTTCCCTTGACGGACGCGGCGATGCGTTCGCGCCAGCGTTTTCCTCGTAACAATGCATTGTCCAAGGCCTCATGAAGATCGTCCGGCCGATCGGTGGCGAGGATGTTGATCAGCAACTCCGGCCTCTGCATCCGGGACCAATAACCCCTGCCCCGTCACCTCCTCATTCCAGTGAGCGCAATCCTGCGGGGGAGCATGTTCCTTGGCGAGCGGGTCGGCGGCATGCTGCTGATCGGGGCGGTCCTGCTTGGCATCGAGCGTGCGGGCGACCCGGATGCCGAGGCTGTAATTCCGGCTGCCCGCATTGTAGCTGCCCCGGAAGGCGATCCGAAGGTTCGAAGGCTGGCTGATCCAAGAGCCGCCACGGTCGCCCCGGAGCGAGCAATCGCCATTCGTCCAGGCTGAGCCGTCGGTCGGGGCACCCATGTAACTCGGATGCAGGCAGTCCTCGACCCATTGCCAGACATTCCCGGTCATATCGTAGAGGCCGAAGGGATTGGGCTCGAAGGAGCCGACCGGCGACGGACTGCGATTGTCCCAGGGCGTGCCGCATGTGACGCAATTGGCGTGGCCTGTCCCGAGGTCGTCGCCCCAATAATATGTGGTCGTGGTGCCGGCGCGGGCCGCGTATTCCCATTCGGCTTCCGTCGGCAGCCGATAGGTCTTGCCCGTCATGCGCGACAGCCAGCGGACATAGGTCTGCGCATCGTCCCAGGTCACGTTGGTGACCGGAAGCCTGCCTCGTCCGAAGCCGGAATCCGGCACCGGCCGGCAACCGCCGACGGCCACGCAGGCGTCCCATTCGTCGAAGGTCACCGCATAGACGGACAAGGCGAATGCCCGCGCGAGCGTCACCTCGTGCCGCGGCCCCTCGTTCCGCGCGCGGTTCCTCTCGCTTTCCGGCGAACCCATCAGGAAGCGCCCCGGCGGGATCACGATCAGGCTCGGACAGTTTTTCGCGCATTCGCGAAAGCTGTCTCCCGGCACGAGGGCTCGCTCCGTCGCCGCGGCCAGCACATGCGGGCTGAAATTGGCCAGCATGTAGGGACGCATCCTCCAGACCCAGTTGATCCGCTCACGCACGTAGTCCTGATTGATCCATAGCAGGAGGCCGCCGATGATGCCGAGGAGCAGGGTGTAGATCAGTGACTGGACGAGGACGCGGCGGCGGCCGGCCGCCGCCTCCGCGGTCCGGCACGCGGCCAGATAGTCGAGATCGAGCGGGCCGAGACCCGCCGCGAGATCGGGCCGCTCGCGCAGCCGGTCGGCGGCCGCCAGCCGATCGGCCGCATGGGCGAGCCACCTGTCCTCCCGGCCGTGGCCGTCCCAATCGCGGGCAGCCCGCCGGACGCTCTCGACGATCGCCAGCAGGCCGGCATCCTCCGCGAGCCAGCCCTGGAGCTGGCCCCATTGTCGCAACAGGGCCTCGTGAGCAGGCTCGACGCTCGGCTCGCCGCGCTGGGTTTCGTCGGCCACGACGAGGCGCTGATCGACGAGATGCTCGATGAGCGGACGCGAGAGCGCCGGAATCTCGGACAGCCGGCTGATCCGGCGCCGCGCGAGGCCGGTATCCGGGTCGATCTCCGCGAGCCACGGGATCATGCCCTGGCGCAACAGGGTGAGTTGCGTCGCCCGATCCTTCGGGAGCCTCGGATCGGAGGCGGTCGCGGCCAGCGCCCGCTCGACGGCCGCTTCGATCGAGCCTTTCATCCGGCCGAGCGCGTCATAATGGGCGAGTTCGAGCCGGCCTCCCGCATGGAACTCCTCGTAGAGGCGCGCGAGAGTGAAGGAGAGAAGCGGCAATGCGTCCTTGGCGCTGCCGCTATCGACATCCGCCAGCAGCGCGTCCACCAGGGCGTCCTCGATTTCGAGAGCCCGCGGGGTTTCTTCGAGACGCCGCGCCGGGCCGCGCACGACATCGACATAGGAGCCGCGGCGCATCGGCGGCAGGCTGACGATGGTATGTCTCGCCTGGGCGCAATCGTCGTCGAGCTGAAGCCGCTCGTAGCTGTCGGATCGAATGGTGAGCGCCGCGATGATCGGCGGCGAATCCCGGCCGAGCAACTCTCGCAGGAGCGCCTGAAACCTGCGAGCCTCCTCCTCCGCCTCGCCCGCATAGAGTTCCTCGGCCTGATCGATCGGGAGGAGGAGGGTCGGCTGCTTCGGCTCGGCGGCTCCGTCGAAGCCCGGCTGCATCTCCTGCGCGGCCAGCGCGCGGAGAAGCGGCGCGAGCCGCTCCGCTCCCCCCATGACGGCGTCGGCGAGATCGGGCCGCGAGAGCACGATCCCGGCGCGGGACAAGGCGGTGTCCAGCGACACGACGAGGCCGCTGTCGCCCGAGATCACGGCACGCTCCGGCCGGATCACGGGCAGGGTCAGGAAGTCGCGGTCGCGAGCCAGCCGCGGGAGGAGACCGGCGCGCAGGAACGACGACTTGCCAGCCCCCGAGGCACCCAGGATGACGAATTGGCGTGGCGGAGTCCTCTCCCGCAATCCCCGCAGCGCATCGAGAGCTTCGATGATCTGCGCATCGCGGCCGAAGAAGATGCCGGCATCCTCGGCTTCCAGCGGAAGCAGGCCGCGATAGGGCGGCCTTGCCGGGTCCCCGGGCGGCGGCCATGCGAAATATCTCGGATCAAGCCCCGCCTCCTCGAGGCCTCGCCTGAGGCGCGCGAGCCCCTCGGCCGAAAAGGAGACCTCTATTTCGTCCTGGGTGATGGGCAGCACGCCTCGAAGGGTAATCCTGTCGCGGCCGACGGCGAGCCGCACCATCTGCCATGTGCCGGTCAATTCCGGCGGCAGGGCATCGGAGGGCAGGTCCTCGATCAGGATGCCGAACAGGCGCTTGTTCAATCGATGCGCCAGGTGAAATTCGCGAAGGCACCACGATGAAGCAAGCCACGCGCGCGTGACGAGGCAAAGCACCGCCTCGCAGCGACTGACCGCCGCAATGAGCGAGCGTTCGAAACGATCGCCGACGGGAATGCCTGCCGCGCGATCGAAATCGACGAAGATTTCGTCCTTCCAACCGGCGGCCGCCAGCCAGTCGAACAGCGCGACGGCCTGCGCATTGTCCTGGCTCGAATGGCTCAAGAAGATGCGTGCCATGGGGTGGGTCCAGCCGCGCAATCTCCAGCATAGACGAATTTTGCGGGGCGACACGCAGGGGCGTGGCTCCCGTGTCGTCCCGGACCCGTCCACGGCGGCAGCGGATCCGTTCGGCAGCCGATCGACTGATGGCTCGCTGCCAACGTGCCGGTTGCCGATCTCGCGGGGGCCATCGTGAAGCTCGGCTCGTATGCTCGGCCCGAGCCTCCAGGGCCTACACAGCGTAGCGAACGAACTTGCAGAGGCGCATTCCTATTCGCCGAAAACGGGTACCGGCGAGCTGGCGCGTGATCCAGCATGTGCGCGAGCGCTTCTCCGACCCATGGAGAAGCGGATGGCATCGTCGAGCGAACCGACACGTTCGGAGCTTGCCGAAGCGAGAACTGCCCCTGGGGATTGTCCTCGATGCGTGTCCCAGCATTCGCGACCTCGGGCGGAGAGGAGAAATTCGCCCCTGGCGCGATTTCCTGGCGACGGTGGAGCTGGCGCGACCGATGCTCGGCATCAGTCCAAGGGCGTGGCAGGATGCACGCGAAGCCCTAGGTGAACTCTAGCCGCCCAAGGTCCAGCCCGGCGCATCCGAGGCCGGGAAGTTGTAGGTGCCGACCATGTCGTCGCAATAGTTTTCCAGGCCGGCGGAGGTCATGAAGAAGCAGCCGATCGGACGGCTCGGCCAGCCGGAGGAGGCCGCCTCGGCCGTGCTCTGGCTGTGCAGCGACACGTCGAGCTTCGTGCTCGGTGTCGCCCTGTCGGTCGATGGCGGCTATACCGCGAATTGACGGCCCGTCCCCGTGCCGATGCAGGGCGATCCGCGAGACGGGCCGTGAAGCTCACAAAGTAAATTGCCTCTTATGAGGTCGCATTGACCCGCGCGACCTCGATGGTGATGTGGGAGAGTTCATGTATCGGCGCGAGGCGTGCCTTGTAGTTTGACGGGTCCCTGAGCTCGCTCGATACCAGCGAGATGATGGCTGCAGGATGCCGGCATGGTTCCTCAAAAAACGCTATGA
>NZ_DAOLAJ010000037.1:0-1363 GCF_035325185.1 Enterovirga sp.
GCATAGCCGAACATGATGCCCTGGTCGCCCGCGCCCTCGTCCTTGTTGCCGGCGGAATCGACGCCCTGCGCGATATCGGCGGATTGAGGGTGCAGCAGGACCTCGATCTCGGCATTCCCCCAGTGGAAGCCGTCCTGCTCGTAGCCGATATCCTTGATGGCCTTGCGGGTCAGGTCGACGATGGCGGCCTCGTCGATGCTCCTGGGGCCGCGATATTCGCCGGCGATGATGACGCGGTTCGTGGTCGCGAGCGTCTCGCAGGCGGCGCGGATGCTCCACGGATCCAGCCCCTCCTTGGCGCCGGCCCGGAAGAAGGCGTCGACGACCTCGTCGGAGATGCGGTCGCACACCTTGTCGGGATGACCCTCGGAAACGGACTCGCTCGTGAACAGGTAATCGGCTCGGGCCACGTGTTTCGGTCTCCGGTGGGGGCGTGCCTCGGGAGCGGCCGCGCGCGGCCATCTGCCACCTGCGGCCGGCGAGGTCAAGCAGATCGTTCGTTAAGCCGAACGATCGTCCGCCTCTTCATCCCCCGGTGCCGCCAGCACGGTTGCGATCTCGATCACCTTCCGCCGCATGCGCGGATCGGCGATCCGGTGGAAGGCGCGCAGCAGCTTGAGGGCGTCCGAGGTCAGCATCTCGCCCTCATAGGGCACCGGCGCTTCCGCGAAGCCGGATTCCGGGGTGTCGGGAAGGTCGTTCCCCCCGTACAGATAATTGATGGTGACCCCCAGCGCGGTGGCGATCTGGTGAAGCCGGCTGGCGCTGATCCGGTTGGTCCCTTTCTCGTATTTCTGAACCTGCTGGAAAGTCAGGCCCAGGGCCTCTCCCAGTTTCTCCTGGCTCATGCCGATGAGCGTGCGGCGCATGCGGACACGCGTGCCCACCTGCCGATCCACATCGTTCGGAGCTTTCTTGGTACTCATGATCAGAACTTGTCAGCCATGGCTGATCACCCTTGGATGCGCGGCGTCGCGGCGCGGGGAGCGCCTGCGATAGCCCCAATGAGAGCAAGTGTACACAAGGCAAGTGCGATAAAGCCCCCGAATCGCGCCGCCGGCGGCGCGGCCAGGACGCCCGGGAGCGGCGCGTCGAGAACGCCTTCGCGCCCGAGCGGCAGGGAGGCGACGACGCGCCCGTAGGGATCCACGACCGCGGAAATACCCGTATTGGCGGCACGCACGAGCGGCAGCCCCTGCTCCACGGCCCGCAGCCTCGCCTGGGCGAAATGCTGGTAGGGCCCCGGAGTGTTGCCGAACCAGGCGTCGTTCGTGACGTTCACGATCCAGCCCGGCCGCGGGCCGTCCACCGTGACCTCCTCCGGGAAGATCGCCTCGTAGCAGATCGTCGGCACGGCGGGGGG
>NZ_DAOLAJ010000037.1:1373-5122 GCF_035325185.1 Enterovirga sp.
AATGCGCAGGGCGGAGCGTCGCTCGCCCGGCGCGAAGCCGCCCGGCATCTGGACGAACTGCCGCAGCCCGAGCCCGCGCAAGGTGGCGTCGAGCACATGCGGCACATATTCCCCGAAAGGCACGAGATGGATCTTGTCGTAGGTCGCGGAAATGGCGCCGTCCGGGCCGACCACCTGGATGGCGTTGAAGAAGCGTCCCGCCTCCTCGCCCGGCAGGCCCTCCCCCTGCCGCGCCGCTCCCGTCACCAGGGTCGTGTGGGAGGGCAGGATCGCGGCGATCTGCGCCAGCGCCTCGGGCTCGCGGTGCAGCAGGAAGGGGAAGGCGGATTCGGGCCAGATCAGCAGGCTGACATCGGCGAGGCCGGTGGTCGTCGGCGAGGTCGCCCGGTCGCTGAGCGCGAGGTAGGAGCGCAGGATGGCCTGCCCGTTCGCGGGCCGGAACTTGGCATCCTGGGGCAGGTTCGGCTGCATGATGCGCAGCTTGACGCCCGCGACGGGAGGAACCGCGGCGCCGGCGAGGCGGGCCGCGCCGAAACCCGCCATCAAAGCGAGGCAGAGAGCCGCCCCGGCGAGCGGCGCGAGGCGGGCGCGGGCGCCCTCCACCGTGCCGAGCAGGGCCGGGGTCGCGAGCGTCAGGACCGCGAGGAAGGTGAGGCCCCAGAGGCCGAGCAAGGCGGCCGATTGCATCAGCAGCAGGCTCTGGCCGAAGGCCATGCCGAAGGCGTTCCAGGGAAAGCCGGTGAAGAGATGGCCCCGGAGCCATTCGCTCCCCGTCAGCGCGAGCGTGAAGACGAGGAGGCGCGAGGCGCCGGGCCGCCAGAACAGGGCCGCGAGGCCGAAGCCCGCGGCCGGGAAGAAGGCGAGCAAAGCCGGCAGGCCGAGCACGCCGAAGGGCATGAGCCAGGCGAAGAGATCGGCCTCGACGAGGAAGGCGGAGCCGAGCCACCACAGGCCCGCCACGAAATAGCCGAAGCCCCACAGCCAGCCGGCGAGCGCCGCGCGCCCGGCCGTGGCGATACGGCCCAGCCGTCCCGCGGCCACCGAGCCGTCGATCAGCCAGACGGCGATCGTGAAGGCGAGGGACAAGGCCGGCCAGAATCCGAAAGGCGGCATGGCGAGCGCCCCCGACGCGCCCGCCGCGAAGGCGATCAGCGCGCGCGTCCAGCCCGCGGCCAGGACCACGCGATCCGCGAGGCTCCGAATCAACCGGACACCCCGGAGGCGGCGGGCGGGACCGAGCGATCCTGCGCCGCGCCGCTTCCCTCGCGAGAGCGGCGCCGGATGCGCAGCCGCTTCAGGCGGCGCGGATCGGCGTCGAGCACCTCGAATTCCACCTCGCCCGGCCCCGTGATCACCTCCCCGCGCAAGGGCACCCGTCCGGCCAGGGTGACGATCAGTCCGCCGAGCGTATCCACCTCGTCATGCTCCACCGCGACGCCGAGATCCTCGTCCAGGGCCTCGGAGACCTCCTCCAGGCTCGCGCGGGCATCTGCAAGAAACGTGCCGCCCTCCTCGGGCACGATCGGACGCTCCGTCTCGTCGTGCTCGTCCTCGATATCGCCGACCACGGTCTCGACCAGGTCTTCGATCGAGACGAGCCCGTCCGTCCCGCCATATTCGTCGATCACGAGCGCCATATGGGTGCGCGACGCCTGCATCCGCGCCAGGAGGTCGATGGCGGGCATGGAGCGGGGCACGAACAGGACCGGCCGCAGGATATGGGAAGAGACGAGCGTGCGCCCGAGATCGATGCCGGCGAGGTTCTCGCGCGGCGCCTCGCCCGCGGCCTCCGCCTCGACGCCGCCCGAGGCCAGATAGTCCAGGAAGTCGCGGATATGGACCATGCCGAGCGGCTCGTCGAGCGTCTCGCCATAGGCGGGCAGGCGCGAATGGCCGGCCGTGCGGAAGAGGGCGAGGACCTCGCCCAGGGTCATGTCGCCCGGCACCGCGACCATGTCGGCGCGCGGCACCATCACGTCGCTGACCCGCAGGCGATGGAAGCCGAGCACGTTCTTCAGCATCAGCCGCTCGCGCGGCGAAAGATCGCCCGCCTCGGTCGCTTCCGACAGCGCCTCCTCGAGGTCCTCGCGAGCCGATTCCCGGCCGCGATGCGAGAAGCGGCCGATCAGCCGCTCGAGCCAGCCCTCCCGGCCTCCCTCGTGGGACTCGGGCCTGTGCTCGCTGCGTTCGTCGCTCATGGGACAGACGTTCAGGCCGCTGCGCGGTAGGGATCGGCGATGCCGAGGCGCGCCAGGGCCAGCGCTTCGAGGCGTTCCATCTCCTCCGCCTCCGCCTCCTCGACATGGTCGTGGCCGAGAAGGTGAAGCACGCCGTGGACCACGAGATGGGCCACATGGTCGGCCAGGGTCTTGCCCTCCTGGGAGGCCTCCCGCGCCACGGTCTCGTAGGCCAGGGCCACGTCGCCGAGGGGAACCGGCTCGCCCGGCGGCGCCATCGGCGGCGAAGGGAAGGAAAGGACGTTGGTCGGCGCGTCCTTGCCGCGCCACGCGCCATTCAGCTCGCGCAGGGCCGCGTCGTCCGCGAGCAGGAGCGTCACGGCGAAATCCCCGTCCGGCGGGTCGGGCAGGACCGCGAGGGCGGCATCGGCGGCGCGCCGCAGCAATCCGTCCCGGTCCGGGACGGCATCCCAGCGGGGATCCTCCGCTTCGATCTCGAGCGCGATCACGCGCGGGGCCCTCCCAAGGGCGGCGCCTCGCGCGAGGCGGCGTCATAGGCGCTGACGATGCGGCGGACGAGGTCGTGGCGCACCACGTCCACGTCGCGGAACTGCACGCGCGCGACCCCCTCGACCCCGTCGAGGATGCGGATCGCCTCGATCAGGCCGGAGCGCTGGCCCGGCGGCAGGTCGATCTGGCTCGGATCGCCGTTGACGATCATGCGCGAATTCTCGCCGAGGCGGGTCAGGAACATCTTCATCTGCATCGAGGTGGTGTTCTGCGCCTCGTCGAGCAGGATCACCGCATTGGCCAGGGTGCGCCCGCGCATGAAGGCGAGGGGCGCGATCTCGATCATGCCGGTCTGGAGCCCGCGCTCGACATGGCGCGCCTCCATGAAATCGTAGAGCGCGTCGTAGATCGGGCGCAGATAGGGATCGACCTTCTCGCGCATGTCGCCCGGCAGGAAGCCGAGCCGCTCGCCGGCCTCGACGGCCGGACGCGACAGGATCAGGCGCTCGGCCTGCCCGGCTTCCAGCAGCGAGACGGCGAAGCCGACCGCAAGCCAGGTCTTGCCGGTGCCGGCGGGCCCCTCGGCGAAGACCAGTTCGTTGCGGCGCAGCGCCTTGAGATAGAGGTCCTGGGCGGCGTTGCGGGCCCGGACCGGGCCGCGCTTGCGGGTGGCGATCTGCTCGAACCGGGCCGCCCCCGGCGCCGGCGGCTCCGCCTGCGGAAACAGGCTGCCCTGGAGCGCGCTCTCCTGGATCGCCCCGTCGACATCGCCGAGCGTGACCGCGCCCTCGCCGCTGACGCGCTCGTAGAGCCCTTCCAGCACGAGGCGCGCCCGCGAAGCGAGATCGGGCGGGCCCTTGATCACGACCCGGTTGCCGAGCGCGTTCAGGACGACGCCGAGGCGGCGCTCGATATGGGCGAGGTTCTGGTCGTAATGGCCGAAGACGAGGCCCGCCCGGGAATTGTCCTCGAAGGCGAGGGTGATCTCGGCCGTCTCCCCGATCCCCGGCGGCGCGCCTGCGGCGGGGGGGCCCACGGGCCGGATGGCGGGACGTTTCACGC
>NZ_DAOLAJ010000037.1:5132-33945 GCF_035325185.1 Enterovirga sp.
GGCGCGCCGGGGGGGGGGGGCCCGCGGGGGCGGGGGGGGGAGTTTTCCCCGCGGCCGCCACCCCGGCGGCGGCGCCCGCCGGCTCGGCGAAGAGGCTGTTCGAGCCGGCCCTCGTCACGACGACCGGCAGGACGCTGCCGATTTCCGCCGCCATGCCGTCCATCTGCACCTGCACCGCCTGGAGATAGGGCGACTTGCCGGCGAGCTGCCCCGGATGGCGTCCGGGCTTCTCGACCAGGATGTCGAGCCGCCGCCCGACCGTCGCCCGGTTGAACGCTTGGCGATCGGCTTCGAGCCGCGCCTGGAGCCGCGCCAGCCGCTCGGACTTCGCTTCCTCGGGCACCTGGTCGCCGGTCTCGGCCGCCGGCGTGCCGGGGCGCGGGCTGTATTTGAACGAGAAGGAGGAGGCGAAGCCGATCTCCGCCGCGAGGCGCAAGGTGTCCTCAAAATCCGCCTCGCTCTCGCCGGGGAAGCCGACGATGAAATCCGAGGACAGCGCGATATCGGGCCGCGCGGCCCGGATGCGGTCGATCAGGCGCCGGTAGGCGGAGGCATCATGGCGGCGGTTCATGGCCGCGAGGATGCGGTCGGAGCCCGACTGAACCGGCAGGTGCAGATAGGGCATCAGGACGGGGAGGTCGCGATGGGCCGCGACCAGGTCCTCGCCCATGTCGTTCGGGTGGCTCGTCGTGTAGCGCAGGCGCAGAAGGCCGGGCAGGACGGCGAGCCGCTCCATCAGCCGGGCAAGAGTCGCCGGGCGGCCGGCCTCGTCCTCGCCGTGATAGGCGTTGACGTTCTGGCCGATCAGCGTCACCTCGCGCACGCCGGCATCCAGGAGCCGCCTCGCCTCGTCGAGGATCGCGGCGACGGGGCGCGACGATTCGGCGCCCCGCGTATAGGGCACGACGCAGAACGAGCAGAACTTGTCGCAGCCCTCCTGCACGGTGAGGAAGGCCGAGACGCCCCGCGCCCGGACCCTCTCGCGCGAGAGGGCCGGCAGGTGGCGGAACTTGTCGTCGGCGGGGAACTCGGTATCGACGGCGGCGGTCGCCTGCCTCGCGGCCGCGAGAAGCTGCGGCAGGCGGTGATAGCTCTGGGGCCCGATCACGGCGTCCACGGCCGGCTGCCGGCGCATGATCTCGGCGCCCTCGGCCTGGGCCACGCAGCCCGCGACGACGATCTCGGCCTGCCGCCCCGCGGCGCGCTTCTCCTCCTTGAGGAGGCGCAGCCGGCCCAGCTCCGAATAGACCTTTTCCGCCGCCTTCTCGCGGATATGGCAGGTGTTCAGGATGACGAGATCCGCCTCCTCCGCGCTCCTCGCCTCGCCATAGCCCTCGGACGCCATGACGTCGGCCATGCGGGCCGCGTCGTAGACGTTCATCTGGCAGCCGTAGGATTTGACGAAGACGGTCTTCACGCGGATCGGGGCAATGGCGGACCTTTCGGGTCCCGGCACGAACGGATAGCCCCTCTCTTACGACCTCCCGCGGCCCAAGAGAATAGCGGGCGGCTACAAAACAGGACCGCCCTGCGCCCTGATCCCCGCCAGCGCCTCGCGGACGGCCGCCTCGGCGGCGGCCGTCGCGTGCTTGCGGTCGGTCGCCGCGTCGAGCAGGATCGGCTCGCCCCAGGCCACCGTGACGTCGAGAGGCCCGCCGCGGACGATCGCCGCGAGATGAGGAGCGAGATCCATGTCGCCGTACCAGGCGACCTGCGGCATCTCGCGCCGCGTGATCGGCAATCCGTGCCGGCGGCGATAGGAGAGCGCGACCGGCTGGAGGCGGATCGTCTCCACGGCATGGGTGAGGAGCGCCGTCCGCGCCGCGCCGACCAGCGAGGAGCGGAAGGGCAAAAGCCGGATGCCGTCGCCCGTGGTGCCCTCGGGGAAGAGGACGATCGCATCCCCCGAGCCGAGCCGGCGCGCCACGATCGCGTTGACCTCGCTCGTCGCGACCTTGCGGCTGCGATCGACGAAGACGCAGCGCTGAAGCCGCGCGAGCAGCCCGACCAGCGGCCAGCCCGCCACCTCGCTCTTGGCGATGAAGGAGAGCGGCAGCAGGGCAGCGAGGACGGGAATGTCCAGCCAGGAGACGTGGTTCGAAAGGAAGAGCACCGCCGTTCCCGGCGCGGGCGGCCGGCCCGTCTCGGTGACGCTCACGCCCAGGAGCCGCAGGAGAAGGCGGTGGAACCGGACCGGAATGCGCTCGGCACTCCGCCAGCCGCGGCGGAGCGCCACGGCCTGCAGCGGCAGCAGCGCCGCGACGATCGCGAGGACCGCCGCAAGGCGCAGGGCAAGGGAGGGCCTCATCGTGGCGTCGGGGTTCCGGCGATCCGCGTCACAGGGGCGGAGGCAGCGGGCCTTCGAGTTCCCTGGTCATCGAGACGGCTGTGGCCCGCGAGCCGTCGGGACGCGCGTAATAGCCCGGCCGCAGGCCCGATTGCCGGAAACCCAGCCGGCGATAGAGCGCGAAGGCGGGCGCGTTCCCCTCCTCCACCTCGAGATGCACGCAGGCCGCGCCGGCCCGCGCGAGGGTCTCGAGGTGACGGGCGAGCAGGAGGCCGGCATGGCCCTGGCCCCGCGCCGCACGGTCGAGCGCGACGGACAGGACCTCCGCTTCGTCGAGCGTCACCCGCGACAGCACGAATCCCGCCGGCTGCCGCGCGCGCCCCAGGAAAAGGCCGTCCGCCTGGATGGTCCGGTCGGTCAGGAAGCCCTCGAATTCGAGCGCCGACCAGGGCCGCGCGAAGGCCTGGGCGTGGATCTCGGCCAGACGCTCGGCATGGGCCGGCCGCAGCGCCTCGATGCGCGGCGCCGGGCGAGGCAAGCCGAGTTGCGGGAGCCAGCTCAAAGCCGGGCGATTCGCGCCCCGTCCTGCGGACGGGCGTCCGGGGGCGCGAGATAGAAGGGCTTGGCGAGGGCTTCCGCCGGCTCGGCCGCCATGCCGATCCGGGCCACCCAGACGATGTCGGGCAGGCTCGACGCCCCTTCCACGACGGCCTCGATCCCGACCGCCCGCGCCTCCTGCGCCACCATCGCGGCGCCGGAGCCGGCCAGGGCGACCGCGCCCGAGCCGAGCGAGCGCACGACGTCGCGCAGGCCGAGAACGGCCGGCCCGATGACGAGGCGCCCCGAGGGGCCGATTCCCTGCGCGAAGACGCGCCCGCCGCGCGCGTCGATGGCCGCGACCGTGAGGCGGGCCGGCCCGTTCGCCATCAGCGGCGCCATCAGCGCCGAGAGGGTGGTGACGCCGACGGCCGGGATCCCGCAGGCGAGGGCCACCGCCCGCGCCGCCGAGATGCCGACGCGCAGGCCCGTGAAGCTGCCCGGCCCGATCGTCACCGCGACGCGGTCGAGGGAGGAGAACCCGCCCTCGACACGGGCCATCACCCGGTCGAGAAGCGGCAGGAGCGCCTCGGCATGGCCGCGCTCCATCGCGATCGCCTCGGCGGCGACCGGCTCCATCTCGGCCCCGTCGATCACGGCAGCCGCGCATTGGCCGAGCGCGGTGTCGATGGCCAGAACGCGCATCGCGGTCCGTCTCCCTCTAGACCGCCTCGACCCCCTGCACCTCCGGCACGAAATGGCGCAGGAGGTTCTCGATGCCGTGCTTGAGCGTGGCGGTCGAGGAGGGGCAGCCCTGGCAGGACCCCTTCATGTTCAGGTAGACGACGCCGTCCTTGAAGCCGCGGAAGGTGATGTCGCCGCCGTCGCCCGCGACCGCCGGCCGCACGCGCGTCTCGATCAGGTCCTTGATCATCTCCACCGTCTCGGCATCGGAATCGTCGAAGAACTCCTCCCCGTCCCCCGCCTGCGCCGTGGCGCCGCCTTCCACCAGGACCGGCGCGCCGGAGACGAAATGCTCCATGATCTCGCCGAGGATGGCGGGCTTCAGATGCTGCCAGTCGCCGGCCTTCTTGGTGACGGTGATGAAGTCGTAGCCGAGGAACACGCCGGCGACGTCCGGCAGGCCGAAAAGCCGCTCGGCGAGCGGGGAGCCCGCGGCCGCCTCGGGCCGCGGCGCGTCGAAGGTGCCGCTCGGCATCACGACGCGGCCGGGCAGGAACTTCAGCGTGGCGGGATTGGGCGTGGCTTCGGTCTGGATGAACATGGTCCTGTCCTCTCGGGCGGCGTGCGGAGCGCGCCTCGACGGTATGGCGCCCTTTAGCACGGGTCTGTCCGGGATGTGAGCGCCGGGGGCGCAGATTCAATCCCGGGCGCCGGGCCCTCACCCCGCGAGGGCGTCGATCTCCTCGTCCGTCAGGTCGCCCGGGACGATCACGATCGGCACGGCGAAGCCCTGCGAGGACGAGGCGATGCCGCTGATCAGGGGACCGGGGCCGGTGCTTTCCGTCGAGGCGGCGAGCACGAGGAAGGAGATGTCCTGGTCCGCCTCGATCAGTTCGCGGATGCAGGCGGCCTTATCTCCCTCCCGGACGACCTGCTCGGGCGTGACGGCGGCGGCCTCCTTGGCGTGGTCGACGGCCGCGGCGAGAAGGCGCGTCATCTCCTCCTCCGCCTCCTGCCGGATGGCATCGCCGACGCCCAGGAACTCGAAAGTCTCGGTCATCGTCACGACACCGAGCATGATCAGGCTCGCCCCCGTCCGCGCCGCCCGCCGCGCCGCGAAATGCACCGCCCGGCTGCTTTCGGGCGAGCCGTCGATGACGACGAGGAATTTCGGCCGGTGGCCGGATTCGAAGGAGCGTCTCTTCGCGCCTGACATGGTTTCTCTCCGCCGCGCGCGGAATGTGACGAAGGCTCGCGGCGCGGGCAAGACGGCCGCGCCGCGGAGGGGGTCATCCGCGCCGGATCAGCCCGACGATGTCCTTGACGTCGGCGATGGTCCGCTCCGCGATGGCGGCGGCGCGGGCCGAGCCGTCCGCGAGGACCGAATCGATATGGCCGGGATCCTTCACGAGCCGGGCCATCTCCGCGCCGATCGGCCCGAGCTTCGCGACGGCAAGATCGACCAGGGCCGACTTGAAGGCCGAGAACTGGGCGCCGCCGAAATCCCGCAGCACCTCGGCGGGCGTCGTGTCCGAGAGCCCCGCATAGATGCCGACGAGGTTTTCCGCCTCGGGGCGCTTGGCGAGGCCGGCCTCCTCGGAGGGCAGCGGCTCGGGATCGGTCTTGGCCTTCCTGACCTTCTGGGCGATGGCGTCCGCATCGTCCGTGAGGTTGATGCGCGAATAGTCGGAGGGATCGGATTTCGACATCTTCTTCGTGCCGTCGCGCAGCGACATCACCCGCGCCGCCGGCCCCCCGATGAGCGGCTCGGTCACGGGGAAATAGCCCTCGCCGTGCCCGCGCGCGGCGATCTTTTCCGCGAAGTCGTTGTTGAACTTGATGGCGATGTCGCGCGTCAGCTCCAGATGCTGCTTCTGGTCCTCGCCGACCGGGACATGGGTCGCGCGATAGAGGAGGATGTCGGCCGCCATCAGGCAGGGATAGTCGTAGAGGCCGACGGAAGCGTTCTCGCGGTCCTTGCCCGCCTTCTCCTTGAACTGCGTCATGCGGTTGAGCCAGCCGATGCGGGCGACGCAGTTGAAGATCCAGGTCAGCTCGGCATGGCCGGGGACCTGGCTCTGGTTGAAGACGATGTGGCGCTTCGGATCGATGCCGGCGGCGAGGAAGGCCGCGGTCACCTCGCGCGTCTGGGCGGCGAGGTCGGGCTGGCTCAGCGTCGCGGTGATCGCGTGCAGGTCGACGACGCAATAGATGCAGTCATGCGTCTCCTGCAAGGTCACGAAGCGGCGCACGGCGCCGAGATAATTGCCCAGATGCAGGTTCCCCGTCGGCTGCACGCCGGAGAAGACCAGCTCCTTGAATCCGCTCACCGCCTCGCCCCTTTCGCGTCAGGGGGCGGCTCTAGGGGCGGGCGGGGGCGATGGCAAGCGGGGACGTGATCCGCGCCGGGCGGGCCTTGGAAGCGCGGGGGCGGCTCCGCCCCCGCGCTCCCGAATCGCCGCCCGCTCCGAGGAGACGAGGCAGCGATCCGGCTTCGAGGTCGAAGACCTTACTGCTGCCCGGCCCCGGCCTTGGCCGGGCCCGTATGCATGATGTCGTCGTTCTCCGGCCCGTCGACCATCAGATAGCCGGCCAAGCCACGCTCCGCGCGCGACAGGGCGTGATCGACGAGCACGTACTGGCCACCGCGGTCGATCTTGAAGTCGACGGCGACGGCGCCGCCCGCAGGCACGGTCACGGTCTGGACGTTGGTCAGCGGAGGAGAGGTCAGGCTGCCGAAAGTATAGACGTTGTCGAAGATCTCCCCGATGACATGGAACGACGAGGTGAAGTTCGGCCCGCCGACGCCGAAATAGATCCGCACCGTCTCGCCGGCATTGGCGTAGAGGGGGTGCGTCTTCGTCAGCGCCCCGACGGCGCCGTTGAAGATGAAGTATTCAGGCCGCTCCGAGATCAGCTTGTCGAAATCCATCTCCTGCATGCCCTTCCCGCCGAAGGGATCGACAGTGTAGAGCTCGCCCTGCATCACGTAGAACTCGCGGTCGACGCGCGGCAGGCCGCCTTCCGGCTCGACGAGGATCAGCCCGTACATGCCGCTGCTGATGTGGTGGGCGACGCTCGGGGTCGCGCAGTGATAGACGTAGATGCCCGGCTTCAGCGCCCGGAAGGTGACGACGTTCTCGGCGCCCGGCTCGGTCTGGGTCATGTGGGCGCCGCCGCCCGGACCCGTCGCGGCGTGGAAATCGACCGAATGCATCATCACGCTGTTGGCCGGGTTCTTCAGATGCACCTGGACGGTGTCGCCGACGCGCACGCGCACGAAGGGACCCGGAACCTTGTTGTTGAAGGTCCAGTAGGTGTAGGTGGCGCCGTTGCTCAGCGTGCCGACCAGCTCGGTGGTCTCGAGATCGACCCGCACGACCTTCGGCGGCCGCAGGCCGATCGGGGGAGGCAGGTCGGCCGGATCGCGCACGATGTCGGCGGCCCCGGTGGCGGTCGCCCCGCGCGTGCCGGCTATGACGTGGATCATCCCTTCCATGCCCGCCTGCCGGTGCCCGGCGATCGAGCAGAAATAGGCGAATTCGCCGACCTTCGACGCGGTGAAGGAGAAGGTGGAGGAGGCGTTCTTGCCGACGACGATCGAGGAGCGCGCGGCATGCTGGTCGATGACCATGTCATGCTCGGCGCCCTCGCCGTTGATCAGGTTGATCTGGACCAGCTCGCCCTCGTGCACGGTGATGGTCGGGTTGACCTTGCCGTCGATGTCTCCGCCGACGCCGAGATAGACCATGCGGCCGCCGGAAATGCCGGTCTTGAAGGTGAAGACCGTCGGCGCGTGATAGCTGGAGGAGGCGGGGGCGCCCTGCCTGTCCGCCGCGGGCTGCGCCTGGGCCGGCTGGGCCGCCGCGGGCTGGCCCTGGGCCGGCTGCGCCTGGGCGGATTGAGGGGCGCTGCCGCCATGCTTGTGGCCCTGCGCCAAGGCCGGGGTGATGGTCAGGGCGGCGGCGAGCGCCAGCACCCCGACGGCCCACCGGCCGAATCGCCCGACGGGCGGACCGCCCGGCGATCCCTGCTGCGTTTTCGACATCGTCGTCTCCGTGGTGGCCTTCGAAGGAGAAGGCACGGAATCGACGCTAGCCTGTCCCGGGCTGCGGCTATTTGACATGGCTCAAAGTCGGGCAGTCATATGCGCCCCAATCCCCCAATATTCCGGGGTCGCAGCCGCAGGCGGGCCCCGGCGGGGCGGCCTGCCGAAGGCACGGCGCCTCTGGCCATCGGCGCCGCGTGGATTGTAAAGCCCGTGGCCATGCCGGGCGGGCCCTCCGCCCCACGGGAAAGCTCGCTCATGACCTTGCTCGCAGGAGGATGTCGCCCCCGGCAGGGTCGTGCCGCGGCCTCCGCATGAATCCTTGGGAAAGCTGCGGCCCGGTCCGGTTCGAGGCCGTGGGTGTGACCCTCGCCGGGCGCGCGGTCCTGTCCGGCATCACCTGCGAGCTGGCGGAGCGGCGGATCGCCGTGCTGGGCCTCAACGGCTCGGGCAAGAGCACGCTGGCGCGGCTCGTCAACGGCCTCGCGCGGCCGAGCACCGGACGCGTCCTCGTCGAGGGGATCGACGTGGCCGCGGATGTGAAGGCCGTCCGCCGCAAGGTCGGCTACGTTTTCCAGAACCCGCATAACCAGATCGTCTTCCCCATCGTCGAGGAGGACGTCGCCTTCGGCCTGCGCAATCTCGGGCTCGGCCGCGAGGAGGCGACCACGCGGGCGAGAGAAGCGCTCGAGGCGCACGGGATCGGGAGCCTCGCGGAGCGCCCGGTCGAGGCGCTGAGCGGGGGCGAATTGCAGCTCGTCGCCCTGGTCGGCGTCCTCGCCATGGAGCCGCGGATCCTGGTCCTCGACGAGCCGACGACGATGCTCGACCTGCGCAACCGCAACCGCATCGCGGCGCGCATCGAGGGTCTCGCGCAGCAGGCCATCCTCGTCACGCACGACCTCGACCTCGCCGCCTCCTGCGAGCGGGCCCTCGTGCTCGACGGCGGCCGCATCGTCGCCGACGACCGCCCGGCCGCCGCCTGCGCCTGGTACAGGAGGAACCTGTCGTGAGAGGCCCGCTGGCGCCCGCGCTCGCCGCCCGCCTCCGCGCGCTCCCGGCCGGGCCGAAGCTGCTCGCGCTCATGTGCGCTGCGACCGCGCTGCTCCTCACGCGCTCGCCCTGGCCGCTCGCGGCCGCCGCCCTCCTCGCGCTCGGTCTCGCCCTTCTCGCCGTCGGGCCCGGACGGCTCGCGGCCGCCGCGTCCTGGGCGCTGGCCCTGGCCATCGGCGGGGTCGCCCTCCTCACCCTCGCCTTCGAGGGCCCGGCTCCGGGACTGGCCGTGCTGTTCCGCCTCCTGGCGCTGATTCTTCTCGCGCAGGTCGTCACGGAAACCACGCGCGCCAGCGCGGTCCAGGACGCGCTCGTCCGCGCTCTCAGGCCGTTCGAGCGGCTTCCCTTCGTATCGGCCGAGAAGGCGGGGCTCGCCCTCGCCATCGCGCTGCGCTCGGTGCCGCGGCTCGGCTCGGCCCTGCGCGAGCTGCGCGAGGCGAGGGAAGCCAGGAGCCTCGCCGCCGCGCCCCATCGGCTCGTGCTGCCCCTGATCGCGCGCATCCTGCGGGACGCGCGCGAGATGGCCGACGCCATCGACGCCCGTTCATGGAAAGCCACCGAAGAGCCTCGATGACCACGCACGACCTCGTCCTGTCGGCGATGTTCGCCGCCCTCATCGTCGTCCTGGGAGCGCTGCCCGGCATCCCGCTCGCCTTCCTTCCCGTCCCGATCACCCTGCAATCGCTCGGCGTGATGCTGGCGGGCGCCCTGCTCGGCCCGCGCCGGGGCGCGGCCTCGGTCCTGATCCTGGTCGCGCTGGTCATGATGGGGCTGCCGGTCCTCGCCGGGGGGCGGGGCGGGATGGGCGTGCTGGCCGGCCCGAGCGCGGGCTTCATCCTCGGCTGGATTCCCGCCGCCTTCGTCACCGGCCTCCTCGCCGCGCACGCTCCCTCGCCGGCGGGAGGCGCGACGCGCAGCTTCGCCGGCCACCTGCTGGCCTGCCTGACAGGCGGGATCGTCGTGGATTATCTCTGCGGGATCCTCTGGCTCGTCGCCGTGACGGGGCTCCCCCCCGCCCACGCGGCCCTCGGCACGCTCGCCTTCATCCCCGGCGACCTGATCAAGGCGACCCTCGCCTCCTGGATCGCCGTGTCGATCAAGCGCGTGCACGCTCTCGAGCCCAGATAGCGGACCCCGGATTGCCCGCGAACCGGGCCGGCGCCATTGCCGCGGCGGCGGGCGCGTGAGATTGAGGCGCCGCCGCCATGTCCATGACGACGAAAGACATCCCCGCCCCGCCTCCGCGGGTGGTTCTCTTCCTGCAAGGCCCGGTCTCGTCGTTCTACAGCGATCTCGCCGCCCTGCTGGAGGAGCGGGGGCACCGCGCCCTGCGGGTCAACCTGTGCTTCGGCGACCGGCTGTTCTGGCGGCGGCCCGGCGCCATCGACTATCGCGGCACGCGCCCGGAATGGCCCGCCTTCATCGCCGAGCTGCTCGACCGCGAGGGCGTCACGGCCGTCGTGATGAATGGGGGCCACCGCTTCTACCACAAGGTCGCCACCGCCGCGGCGCGGGCGCGCGGCATCAGGGTCTATGTGACCGATTTCGGCTATCTGCGGCCCGACTGGCTGACCTTCGAGCGCGACGGCATGTCCGGAGACAGCCGCTTTCCACGCGACCCGGACGACATCCGGGCGCTCGCGCGGGACGCGCCGCCCGTCGACATGCAGCTCCTCTATCCCGAGAGCTTCTTCCGCGAGGCCGTCAACGACATCGCCTATCACACCTCCACCGTCCTGACGCCCTGGCTCTATCCGGGCTATCGCTCCCACCTGCCCGACCATCCCTTCATGGTCTATCTCGGCACCGGCCTGCACCTCCTGAAGGTGCGCCGGTCGGGCCCGAAGGTCGACCGGCACGTCGCCGCCCTGCGCACTGCGGGCGTGCCCTACTGGGTCTTCCCGCTGCAACTCGAGAAGGACTTCCAGCTTCGCGAATATTCGCCCTATTCCGACATGAAGACGCCGATGCAGGAGGTGATCCGCTCCTTCGCGGCCAATGCGCCGCCCCGGGCCCGCCTCCTCATCAAGCTTCATCCGCTCGACCCGATGCTGCGCAACTGGGGCCGCATGGTCCGGCGCGCGGCGATCAAATGGGGCGTGCCCGACAGGGTGGACTTCCTCGACGGGGGCATGCTGGCCAAGGCGCTGGAAGGCGCGCGCGGCGTCGTCACCATCAACTCGACCGTGGGCATCTGGGCGCTGCGGGCGGGGCTGCCGGTCGTCACGCTCGGCTCGGCGATCTTCGATGTGCCGGGGCTCGCCTTCCAGGGCCCGCTCGACCGCTTCTGGATGGAGGCGACGACGCCGGACCTGGACCTGGTCGACGCCTTCACGCGCGCCCTCGCCAGGGAGACGCAGATCAGGGGCGGGCTGTTCAGCCCCGCGGGCGTCGAGGCCGCCGTCCTGGCCGCGGCCGAAAGGCTGACCGGGACCTGAGTCTCAGGCGCGCCGGCCAGCCCGGCGGAAGGCCGTCGACCAGGCTTCCTTCAGCAGCGCCTTGACCGAGCGCGTCCGCCGGCCGAGCAGGGGATCGCCGTCGGCGAGGCGCCCGGCGATGGTCTCGGGCGTGCAGGGCAGCCCCGTCACTGGATCGATGTAGCGTGGATAGAGGACGAGCGCGCCGGCCACGAGTTCGTCGAGCGTCAGCCGCCGGGTCCGGCGCGGCGAGCCCGGATCGGCCGTCAGGCCCCAGCCGGCATAGAACGGCAGCCCGTATGTCGTGACGGGCTTGTCCCGCAACAGAGCCTCGAAGCCGATGAGGGAGGTCGCCACCACCACGCGGTCGGCCGCCTCGATCGCGACGGGGGCGGAGACGTCGTGGATGACGAGGTCGCAATATTTATCGAGCAGCTTTGCCGGAACCCGGCCGGGCCGCAGGCCCGCCTCGACGTCGGGATGAGGCTTGTAGACGATCACCGCGTCGGGATGGTCCTCCCGCGCTGCCCGGATCAGGCCGAGATTGCCCTGGACGGTGCAGCCGCCGAGCTGGATCGAGGCATCGCTCGCGACCTGCCCCGCGACCAGGACGACGGGCTTTCCCTTCGGGAGCGGGGGCATGGGAGCCGAGCCGACATTGTACTTGCTGAGGCCCGCGCTCACGATCGCCTCGCGCAGGCGCCGGGCGCGAAGCAGCAGGGCCTCGTCGAAGGCGCCTTTCTCCAGCAGCGTCTCGAGGTCGCTCGGGCGCGAGGCGTCGTAATACATCCCGGTCCGGTCGAGGACGTAGGAGGCGCCGGTGCGAAGGCTCGCCCCGAGCCCGATCGAGCGCAGGAAGCCGTCCTCCATGCGGATATAGGGCACCTTCGCCTCGGCGCAGGCGCGCTCGGCCTCCCCGGGGGCCCGGCTCGCCCAGCCGACCACGCGCTCGTAGCCGGCCAGTTCCGCCGGCCGGCTCGCGACCACCGGCCGGTAGCCGGGGGCCTTCAGCGCCTCCCTGACCCAGGCCCTCTTCCAGTCGGCGAAGCCCAGGCAGAGGGTGATCTGCGCGTTCTCCCGGGCGCGCTCCGCCCCGAGGACGGCGATCTCCAGCGCCTCCTCGAAGGTGATCGGCCGGCTCCGGTAGGGCTCGAAATAGCGCGAATAGACGAAATGGCTCGCGGCGAAGACCTCCGCCACGCTGCGCCTGCGGGTGCGGCGGGGGGTGATGAGGCGGTCGCTGGTGAAGCCCCAGCCCGCATAGAAAGGCATGCCGAAGCAGGTCACGGGAAGCCCCGACATCGCGGCTTCGAAGCCGAGATGGGCGCTCACCGTATAGACATGCCGTGCCTGCGCCAGGATCGAGGCCGCGGTGACGGGCTCGCGCACCACCCGCACGCCCTCCGCCTTCTCCAGAGGGCCCGGAGCTGCTCCGCAGGGAGCGGCCGGGTCCATCACCACGAGGATATCGTCCCCGCCGTGCTCCGCCTCCGCATGGGCGAGCATGGAGGCGAACCGCGTCGGGCCGGCCAGGGCGAGGCCCACGGTCGGATCGTCGCGCGGCTGGTCCACCACCACGACGAGGCGGCGTCCGGCCGCCTGCCGGTCCAGGAGGTCGCCGAGCGAGGCGCGCCGGGGATCGTTGTCGAGCGAGATGCCCGAGCCGAGGAGAGCCTGCATCGCGCGTCCGGCGCGCTCCAGCAGCTCGTCCTCCTCCCAGCCGCCATGTTCGAGCAGATATTCGAGTTCGCTCGGAGCGGTCGCGTCGTAATAGGTGCCGACCCCGTCCACGACATAGCTGAGCGAGCGCCCCTCCGGCAGCCCGGCCATTCTCAGAAAGCCCGGCTCCCAGTGATCGGGAAGACGCTGGCGGACGGGCTTGGGCTCGCTCGCCAGCCGGAGCGGGCGCCGGGCGCCGGGCTCCGGCGGGCGCTCGTCCTTGTGGTTGCGCGGCGGCGGGCGCTTGCGCTTGGCCAACCTCATGCGGCTCGCTCGTCCAGACCTTTCCGCACCGGGCGCGACATCGACGAAAGTCCTATTCGCAGCATCCGCGAGCCGTCAATCGGAACGCGGCCGCGCGGCCTGTTCAGGACCGCTTCCTTCGGCCATAGGGGCAAAAGAGACACGGTTCCGGGAGGAAGAGGGTTATGTTCAGAACTGTGGCGAATTTCGACCGGATCGGCGAGGAAAACGCCTTCGCGGTCCTGGCCCGGGCGACGGATCTCGCGGCGCAGGGCCGCGACATCGTCAATCTGGGCATCGGCCAGCCGGATTTCCCGACGCCACCCCATATCGCGGAAGCGGCGATCCGGGCGATCCGCGACGGCCATCATGGCTATACGCCCGCGACCGGCATCCTGCCCCTGCGCGAGGCGGTGGCCGGCGATCTCCACCGCCGCTTCGGCGTCGAGGTCGATCCGGGCCGTGTCATGGTGGTGCCGGGCGGCAAGGTGACGATGTTCGCCGCCATCCTGATGTTCGGCGAGCCGGGGGCGGAGATCCTCTATCCCGATCCGGGCTTTCCGATCTACCGCTCGATGATCGAATATACGGGCGCGACGCCCGTGCCGATCCCGATCCGCGAGGAGAACGGCTTCGCCTTCTCGGCGGCCGAGACCCTCTCCCTGATCGGGCCGAAGACACGGCTCGTCATCGTCAATTCCCCCGCCAACCCGACCGGCGGGGTGACGCCCAAGGCCGAGATCGACGCCCTGGTCGCCGGGCTCGCGGCCTTCCCCGACGTCGCGATCCTCTCGGACGAGATCTACGGCGCCATGACCTATGACGGGGCGCCGCATGTCTCGCTGCTCTCCTACCCGGAGATCCGCGACCGGCTGATCTATCTCGACGGCGCCTCGAAGACCTATGCCATGACGGGCTGGCGCCTCGGCTGGTCGGTCTGGCCGGACAAGCTCTACGAGATGGTGAGGAAGCTCGCGGTGAATTCCTTCTCCTGCGTCAACGCGCCGACGCAGTTCGCGGGCATCGCGGCCCTGAGCGGGCCGCAGGATTGCGTGGCGGAAATGATGGCGGCCTTCGACCGGCGCCGCAAGCTCGTGACCGAGGGCCTGAACCGGCTGCCCGGCGTCTCCTGCATCGTCCCCAAGGGCGCCTTCTACGCCTTCCCCAACATCTCGCGGACCGGCTGGAAGGCGAAGAAGCTGGCCTCCGCGCTCCTCGACGAGGCCGGCGTCGCCACGATCGGCGGCCCCGATTTCGGCGTCCACGGCGAGGGCTATATCCGCATCTCCTACGCCAATTCGGCGGAGAACATCTCGCGCGCCCTCGATCGCATGGGGACTTTCCTGGCGGAAAGGAAGGCGGCGTAGATCCTCTGGCGTTGGCAGCTCGCAAGGGTCTCCTCTCCCGCAAGCGGGGAGAAGCGGGAGGGGCGGCCCTCCCTATGCGACAGCGCTCGGGATGACAGGGAGCCTCAGCCCCGGAACAGGCCACCCTGGAGGCGTCCGAGCCCCTGCCGCGCGGTCTGGTTGCCCTGGTCGATCGAGGTGGCGCGGGTATAGCTCTCGATCGCCTCCTGGCGCCGGCCGAGCTTCTCGAGCGCGACGCCGCGATAGGCCCAGCTATCCGCGTCGCGGCTGTTGACGTTGAGGGCCGCGTTGAAATCCTCGATCGCCTTGTCGAACTGGCCGAGCGCGACCAGGCTCTGCCCGCGGGCGGCATAGGGCGCGGCGACATAGGCGTTGCGGTCGATGGCGGCGTCGAAATCGATCACCGCCTCGCGGTGCCGGCCCATGCGCTGATGCACGAGCCCGCGCGCATGCAGAGCCTCGGCCGATTCGGGCAGAAGGCGCACGGCCTGCGTGAGATCGGCCAGGGCGGCGTCGAACTGGTTCTGCACGCGATAGAGATTGGCGCGGCCGATATAGGCGGGGCCGTATTTCGGATCGGCCTCGATGGCGCGGCTGAAATCGGCGAGCGCCGCGTCGCTTCGTCCCATCTGGCGATAGGCGAGCGCGCGATTCGTATAGGCCGGCGCATTGGCCGGATCGATCTGGAGCGCCTTGTTGAAATCGGCGATCGCGTCGGAATAGCGCCCGGAGCGCGCGAAGGCGGCGCCGCGCGTGTTGTAGGCGGAGGCGTCGCCGGGATTGCGCGCCACCACGTCGCTGAGCGATTCGATATTGACGGCGCTCGAGCCCGAGCGATCCTCGTCGAGCACGGCGACGCGCGGGGCGCTCGCCACACGTCCCGCCGACTCGCATCCCGCCAGCGTCGCGGCCAGGACGGCGGACGCGGCCAGCCCGGACAGCCGGTTCCAACGCAGCATGGGCCCCGCTCCTTCGCCGGCCCGACCGGCGGTCGGGCCGTGTCGTCTCGTGGTGGCCACGCGCGGACCGTCCGGCCCGCGGCCGGGCGAGATCAGGCGCGGGCGGCCGCGGGAGCCGCCGCCGGAGCCGCGGCGGGGGCGCCGCCGGGACGCGGGCCGCGGCCCGGACCGCCCGCCCGCGGCGGGGGCTTCGGCTTCGAGGGCAGCAGCCCCTCGCGCTGCATGCGCTTGCGGATGAGCTTGCGGGCCCGGCGGACCGCCTCGGCCTTCTCGCGCGCCCGCTTCTCGGAGGGCTTCTCGTAATGGCCGCGCAGCTTCATCTCACGGAAGATGCCTTCGCGCTGCATCTTCTTCTTCAGGGCACGCAGCGCCTGATCGACGTTGTTGTCCCGGACAAGAACCTGCACGCGTCTTCCTCGTCAAAAGCATTCGCCTGGCGGCGGATTGGTGGAAACAGCGAAAGGGCGCTGCATGGAGCACCCCTGTTCGAAGCCGGCCCGATAGCAGAACCGATCGGCCCTGTCCACGCCCGCCCGGCTCCCTCGCGCCCGGAACAGCCCGGCCCCGCTCCCGGTTGACCGGGCAGCCGGATGGCCCCAAGTCACGGCGGGCCCCGGCCTGCGGGCGCGGCCCCAAGGAGGAAGCATGGCCGCAAGGATGGTCGCGGAAACGGCGCGAATCGCGGCCCTCCTGCTCGTCGCGGCGAGTCTCCCGGCGCGGGCGGGTTGCAGCGATTCTCCGGCCCCGGGGGTCGACTGGACCGGCTGCCTCAAGCGCAACCTGCTGCTCTCGGAGGATCGCTTCGACGGCGGCACCCTGGTCCGCACCTCCCTCGCCTCCTCGGATTTGCGCAAGGCGAGCCTCAGGGGCGCGGACCTCACCGGAAGCGACCTCACCTTCGCGCGCCTCGACGGGGCGGACCTGTCGAAGGCGAACCTCACCAAGGCGGTCGGCTGGCAGACGAACTTCACCGGGGCGAAGCTCGCCGGGGCGAATCTCGGCAATTCCCAGATGAGCCGCGCCGTCTTCGCGGGCGCCGACCTCGCGGGCGCCAATCTCGCCAAGGCGGAGCTGAACCGCTCCGACTTCGCCGGAGCCGATCTGACCGGCGTCGACGCCTCGAAGGCGGAACTCGCCCGCGTCAATTTTTCCGGGGCGAGGCTCGCCGGGGTCGATTTCGGCTATTCGAATCTGTCCCGGGCGCGCCTGGAAGGGCTCGACCTCGCCGGCGTCAGGTTCGGGGGAGCCTATCTGTTCCTGACCCAGCTCGGGCGCGCCGATCTCTCCCGGGCTGAGGGGTTGCGGCAGGAGCAGATCGACCTCGCCTGCGGCACGCGGGAGACGCGCCTCCCGGCCGGGCTCACGGCGCCCAAATCCTGGCCCTGCCCCTCGGAAGAGGAGTGAGGGCGAAGAAGCGCGCCATGATTGCGGCGGATTGCTGCCGCAGGAGGCGGGCCGGAAAAGGCGGATGCGGTCGCTTGCCCGCGCGAGGGGACGCCGATAGTGCCGGTCGTCCTGCCGCCCGCGAACGGGATATCGATATGGTTCGAACGCTTCCCGGCCCCACGCGCCCGCGCGGCGCGACCAGGCCCCTCGGGAGGGTCCTCGGGACTTTCTGCCTCCTCGGGACGGCCTGCCTCGCGGGCGCCGCGCTCGCGCAGCAGCCCCCCGGCCCGCAGGACGCGGCGCCGGCCTCCGCCGAGCCGCCCGCCGTGGTCGGCCGCATCGCCGAGATCTCGGGCTCGGTCTCGCACAAGGCCGCCTCGGCCTCCGAGTGGGAGAAGGCCGAGCGCAACTGGCCCATCGTGGCGGGCGACGCGATCTATGCCGCCGCCGACGGGCGCGCCCGGCTCGAGATCGGGGGCGCCTCGGTCACCGTCCGGCCCGGCGCGGTGGTCGACCTCGCCGCGCTCGACGACCGCTCGGTCTCGCTCCGCGCCGACAGCGGCAGCGCCTCGATCGTCACGGCCGCCGGGGGCGAGCCCTTCGCCGTGCTGACGCCGCGCGGCAGCGCTTCCCTCGGGCCGGACGGGGTCTACCGCGTCTCGGCCGGCGACGAGACGGCCCCGACGGAGATCGCCGTCTGCCGCGGGGGCGCGACGCTCGCCGACGGGCAGACGCGCCTGCGCGAGGGCGAGATGGCGATGCTGAGCGGCGATGCCTCCGCGCCCCAGATCCGCGTCGCTGCCGCCCCGTCCGGGGGCTGCGGCGCCGAGCCCATGCCCGAGGCGCGCCTGCCGCAGAAAGTCTCCCGCCGCATGACCGGAATCCGCGATCTCGCCGATCACGGCCGCTGGTCCCGCACGCCCGAGGGCGGCGACGTCTGGTTCCCGAATGTCGGGGAGGACTGGGCACCCTATCGCGACGGCCGCTGGAGCTGGGTGGCGCCCTGGGGCTGGACCTGGGTCGACGACGCGCCCTGGGGCTTCGCGCCCTTCCATTACGGGCGCTGGGCCGAGCTGGACGGACGCTGGGGCTGGCTGCCGGGAGAGCCCGTGGAGCGCCCGGTCTATGCGCCGGCCATGGTCGCCTTCATCGACCCGCCCCCGGATGCCGTGGAGGGCCCCGACCCCGCCTTCGGCTGGGTTCCGCTCGGGCCGGGCGAGATCTACCGGCCCTATTATCCCACCCCTGGGATCGACTATGCGCGGCGCGTCAACCTGAACATCGTCGGCGTCACGGGCGCGACGATCGGCGCCCTGATCGCCGCGCCGCTGGCCGTCGCCGCACTCCGCAACCGCCGTGCGGTAACGGTTGTCCCCGTCGCAGTGGTGAATGGCGGGCGGCCCGTCGCCCCCGCCCTCCTGCCGACGAAGCCGCAGATCCTCGCCTCCGCTCCCGTGCGGCCGGCCGGAAAGCCGGTGATGCCCCGCGCCCCCGGCGCTCCCCGGATGCCGCCCGTGCCCGGCCGCCCGGCGGCCGCGCCCCCGCGGCCCCTGCCGCCCCTCGCCGCCCGTCCCGTCCCGCCCGCCCTGCGCCCGGCCGGCCCGGCGGGAGGCGCGGGCGGACCCCGGGGGCCCATGCCCCTGACGCCGCCCGTCGTCGCGCCCGGGCGGGTTCCCCCCTCCCCCAAGGCAATGCCGTCCGTCGCGGGGCGCCCGCCGGCAGCGGGCCGCCCGCCCGTCGCCGGGCCACGCTCCATGCCCGCCGGACCGGCTTTCACGGGACCGAAGACGGGCGGGCCGAAGCCCGCTCTTCGTCAGCCGGGCCCGGCCGCCCCGCCGGTGCGGACGGCCCCCGTCTCCCACCCCGCTCCGGTCGCGCGTCACATGCCGGCGGCCCGGCCTATGCCCATGGCGCGTCCGACCCAGCCCATGGCGCGGCCGATGCCGGCGCCCGTGGCGAGGTCCGCCCCGATGGCGAGGCCCGCTCCGCCGGTGGCGCGCGCCATGCCGGCCCCCATGGCGCGATCCGCGCCGATGGCGAGGACCCCTGGGCGCACCATGCGCTGGGGCGCGCCCCGGGCGCGCCGCCTGGGGGGCCCGCCCCCTGCCGAGGGGCCCGGCTCCGCGCGGAGCGGCGCCTCATCCCGCCGCTCCCAAGAAGCCGCCGCATTAGAGGCGCGGCCTTCCCCGCTGCCTTGCCGCTTGCCCCCGCGCCCGCTGCGGCGCACAAGCGCCGCCATGGACCAGCTCATCCACAAGATCGTCACCGCCCATGTGCGCGGGGTCGGCAGCGAAACCCCTCTCGATGCGATGCCGAGGCTCTCGGAGCGCCTCGGCGGGATTCCCGTGCTGCTCAAGCGCGAGGATCTCCAGCCGGTCTTCTCCTTCAAGATCCGCGGCGCGCTGAACAAGATCGCGGGCCTGCCGCAGGAGGCGCTGGCGCAGGGAGTCATCTGCGCCTCGGCCGGCAACCACGCCCAGGGCGTCGCGCTCGCGGCCGCGCAGCGGGGCATCGCCGCCACCATCGTGATGCCGGTCACGACGCCGGGGATCAAGGTCGAGGCCGTCCGCGCGCGCGGAGGCAAGATCGTCCTGCACGGCGACGCCTTCGACGACGCCTATGCCGAGGCAAGGCGCCTGGAGAAGGAGACCGGCGCGACCTTCATCCATCCCTTCGACGATCCCGAGGTGATCGCGGGCCAGGGCACGATCGGGCTCGAGATCCTGCGCCAGCATCCGGGGCCGATCGAGGCGGTCTTCGTCGCCATCGGCGGCGGCGGGCTTGCCGCCGGGGTGGCTTCCGCCATCCGCTACCTGCGCCCCGACATCCGCATCATCGGCGTCGAGCCGGTGGAGGCCGCCTCGATGAAGGCGTCCATCGAGGCGGGCGAGCGGGTGATCCTGAACGAGGTCGGCCTCTTCGCCGACGGCGTCGCGGTGCGGCAGGTGGGCGAGGAGACCTTCCGCATCTGCCGCGAGCTGCTCGACGAGGTTGTCACGGTGGACACGGACGCCATCTGCGCCGCCATCAAGGACATCTTCGACGATTGCCGGGCGGTGGCGGAGCCGGCCGGGGCGGTCGCGCTCGCGGGGCTCAAGGCCTATGCCGCCCGCGGAGGCGGCGCGGGACAGGCCCTGGTCGCCATCAATTCCGGCGCCAACCTCAATTTCGACCGCCTGCGCCACGTCGCCGAGCGGGCCGAGATCGGCGAGGGCCGCGAGGCGCTGCTCGCCGTCACGATCCCGGAGCGGCCCGGCTCCTACCGCCGCTTCATCGGCCTCCTCGGCCGCCGCGCCGTCACGGAGTTCAACTACCGCTACGCGGACGAGACGGATGCCCACATCTTCGTCGGCGTCGAGCTGAAGCAGCCCGGCGACAAGGCCGAGATCATCGCCGCGCTCGAGGCGGGCGGCTTCCCGGTCCTCGACATGAGCGACAACGAGATGGCCAAGCTCCATGCCCGCTACATGGTCGGCGGCCGCGTCGCGGGCGGCATCCCCGACGAGATGCTGCTGCGCTTCCAGTTCCCGGAGCGGCCGGGGGCGCTGATGCGCTTCCTCGAAAGCCTCAAGCCCGACTGGAACATCACGCTGTTCCATTACCGCAACCACGGCGCCGATTACGGCCGCATCCTGGCCGGCATCCAGGTGCCGCAGGCGGAGCGCCCCGCCTTCGCCCAGGCCCTCGCCGCGCTCGGCTACCCCTACGAGGACGAGACGGCGAACCCGGCCTACCGGCTCTTCCTCGACGGCGGCCCCGTCAGGCGCGGGGAGCGCGCCGCCGCGGCGGTCGCGTGATCTGGCGCACCTCGCGGGCCGGAGAGGCCGGATGGGGCTTGCAAGGTCAGAAGGACTGACCTAGATGTTGCACTGCAACGACGGGACGACGTCCTGCCGTTGCTGCCCTCCTTGGGCGTTTCCTCCCTTGACTTGGGCCGCCCTCACGGGCGGCCTTTTTTCTTGGAGCGACGATCTGCCGGCCGTTTTCCGGCGGCAACCCGGCATGAACTTCCGGGCGTCTATGATGCCGGGAGGGCTCCGCCCGAATGTCGCCATCCTGAGCGACGAGGAGCACCGGCGGCAGCGGGGATGGTCATGCGGAAATATTTCGGCACCGATGGGGTTCGCGGGCGCGCCAACGGCGTCATCACGCCCGAGCTGGCGCTCAAGATCGGCCAGGCGGCGGGCCGCGTCTTCGTCCGGGGCGAGCATCGCCATCGCGTCGTCGTCGGCAAGGATACGCGCCTCTCCGGCTACATGATCGAGACGGCGCTGATCGCGGGCTTCACCTCGGTCGGAATGGACGTGCTCCAGCTCGGCCCGATGCCGACCCCGGCCGTCGCCATGCTGACGCGCTCCATGCGCTGCGACCTCGGGGTGATGATCTCGGCCTCGCACAATCCTTACGAGGATAACGGCATCAAGCTCTTCGGCCCGGACGGCTTCAAGCTCTCCGACGAGACGGAGCTGGAGATCGAGGCGCTGATCGATTCGAACCTCTCCTCGCATCTCGCCGGGCCCGAGGCGCTGGGGCGGGCGAAGCGCATCGAATCGGTCCATGCGCGCTACATCGAGTTCGCCAAGCGCACGCTGCCCCGCCAGGTGGATCTCGAAGGCATGCGGGTGGTCGTCGATTGCGCCAACGGCGCCGCCTACAAGGTCGCCCCGGAGACGCTGTGGGAGCTCGGCGCCGAGGTGATCTCCATCGGGGTCGACCCGGACGGGTTCAACATCAACCGCAAGGTCGGCTCGACCTCGCCGGAGGCGCTGACCGCGAAGGTGCGCGAATTGCGGGCCGATATCGGCATCGCCCTCGACGGCGACGCCGACCGCGTCCTGATCGTGGACGAGAAGGGCCAGCATGTCGACGGCGACCAGCTCATGGCGGCGGTCGCGCGCTCCTGGGCGGAGGACGGCCGCCTCGCCCAGCCGGGCATCGTCGCCACCATCATGTCCAATCTGGGCCTAGAGCGCTTCCTCGGCGGGCTCGGGCTCGACCTCGTGCGCACGGCCGTCGGCGACCGCTACGTGCTCGAGCACATGCGCGAGCACGGCTTCAACCTCGGCGGGGAGCAATCCGGCCACATCATCATGTCGGACTACACGACGACGGGCGACGGGCTGGTCGCGGCCTTGCAGCTCCTGTCGGTGGTCACGCGGCTCGGCAAGCCGGTCTCGGAGGTGTGCCATTGCTTCGAGCCCCTGCCGCAGGTGCTCAAGAACGTGCGCTACCGCAGCGGCCAGCCGCTCCAGGCCGAATCCGTCGCGACGGCGATCGAATCGGCCCGCGCCCGCCTCGGCGGCGCCGGCCGGCTGGTGATTCGCCCCTCGGGGACGGAGCCCGTGATTCGCGTCATGGGGGAAGGCGACGACCGCGACCTCGTCAACAGAATCGTCGACGACGTGGTGGAGGCGGTCACGCGCGCCGCGTGAGCGACGAGACGGACGCGGCGCTCGGGTGATGCCCCCTGTCATCCCCGGCCGGAGCGAAGCGGAGGGGAAGGGGATCCAGAGCCGCCTGCGAGCTCCCTGGGTCCCCTTCCCGGCCCTTCGGGCCGCCGGGGACGACAGGGGAACGCCACCCGATCGCCCTGGCGCGCCAGCCCGCCGGAATTCGAAAATTAAGGTTAATTGGTAAGGTTAAGTCCTGCTTAACCGATCTCTGTGAAGGTCTCCTCGTCAACCTGGCGGCACCGATGAGCGGTGCCCCAAGATTCGAGGACCCCCTCATGGGCAGCTTGAAAGTCTACGCTACTGTGGCGGGATTTCTCGCGCTCGCCACGTCGATCACGACGGCGCGGGCGGCGGATCTCCTGCCGCCCCCCCCGCCTCCCCCGATGCCGGAGGAGCCCGCCCCCGATGTCGGCGGCTGGTATCTTCGCGGCGACGTGGGCGTCAGCTCCTACGAAGGCGGGAAGCTGTGGAACTCCTCGTTCAACAACAGCACCTTCACCTACGGCGAGGGCCTCGGCTCGGGCTCCTTCGTGGGCGGCGGCGTCGGCTATCAGTTCAACAGCTGGTTCCGCGCCGACGTGACGGGTGAATACCGCTACTCGACGGGGTATCGCGCGGTGGACCGCGACGCCAGCCCGGGCTTCCTGGGCTACGAGAAATACCGGGCCGACTATTCGGCCGGCCTGTTCCTCGTGAACGGCTATTTCGACCTCGGCAACTGGTGGGGCTTCACCCCCTTCGTCGGCGGCGGCATCGGCCATGTGAACCACAACATCTCGGGCATGGAGACGAGTTCGCTCATCGTCCAGCCCTGGTCGGGCGTCAGCGGAGGCACGATCCGCAACAAGAGCCATGGCGACTTCGCCTGGGCCCTGCATGCCGGCGTCGCCTACGACATCACCCCGAACGTCAAGATGGAGCTGGCCTATCGCTACCTGAATCTCGGCGAAGCCCGCACCGGCGTCGTGGACTGCTTCTGCGGCCAGACGAAGCCCGGCTTCAAGATCAAGGACATCGAGGCCCACGAGCTGAAGATCGGCGTCCGCTGGGCGCTGGGCGGACCCGCCCCGGCCCCCGCCTACGAGCCCGCGCCCCTCATGCGCAAATACTGACGGCCGGCCTCCGGTCGGAGAAGCGGCGCGGATCATCCGCGCCGTTTTCGTTTGCGCCGAAGCCGCCTCGCCGCTATAGCGCGGGCTCGCATCCTCCGGGCACCCTTGGAGGCCGCCGGATGCCGGGCGGATCGCCGTGAGGGCGGTTCGCATCTGTCGAGGGGCCGCCCCGATCATCCGGGCGGCCTTAAGCTTTTTTGGAGATAGCCATGAGTGCTGTGAAGGAACTCAAGGCCGTCGCGCGCGACCGGGTCGGCAAGGGGGCCGCCCGGGCTCTGCGCAGGAACGGCCAGATTCCCGCCGTCATCTACGGCGGCGGCGCGCCGGCGACGCCGATCGCCCTGAGCGCCAATGCGATGAGCCGCCTGATCTATGCCGGCCACTTCAAGACCACGGTCTTCGAGGTCGAGCTGGACGGAAAGAAGAGCCGCGTCATCCCGCGCGACTACGCGCTCGACCCGGTCAAGGACACGCCGATCCACATCGATTTCCTGCGCATCGCCGCCGGCCAGAAGATCACGGTCGAGGTGCCGGTGCACTTCCTCAACACGGAAGCCTCGCCCGGCATCAAGAACGGCGGCGTGCTCAACGTCGTGCGCCACGCGATCGAGCTGGAGGTTCCGGCCGACCAGATCCCCGATTCGATCGATATCGACCTGACTTCGGTCGATATGGGCGATTCCATCCATGCCTCGGCCGTGAAGCTGCCCCCCGGGGCCGAAATGACGATCGACCGCGACTTCACCATCGCCACGATCGCCGCGCCGGCGGGCCTCGGCGCCGCGGCGGAAGCCGAGCAGACGGCGGCCGCGGAAGCCCAGAAGGCGGCCTCCGCCGAGGAGAAGAAGGAAGCCTGATCCGGCTCGGGATGGCGGTGCTCCGGCGCCGTCATCCGCCGGAGCGTCGCTCACCATGCGTCTCTTCGTGGGTCTCGGCAATCCGGGCGCCCGCTATGCGGGCAACCGGCACAATATCGGCTTCATGGCCGTGGACGAGATCGCCCGCGCCCATGGCGCCGCGCCCTGGCGCCGGCGCTTCCAGGGCCAGGCGAGCGAGGCCGTGCTCGGGGCCGAGAAGGTCGTGCTGCTGAAGCCCGAGACCTTCATGAACGAGTCGGGCCGCGCCGTCGCCGAGGCCCTGCGCTTCTACAAGCTCGGCCTGCCGGACCTCGTCGTCTTCCACGACGAGCTGGACCTTCCCCCCGCGAGGCTGCGGGTAAAGGCCGGCGGCGGCAATGCCGGCCATAACGGCCTGCGCTCCATCAGCGCCCATTGCGGCAACGACTACCGGCGCGTGCGCCTCGGCATCGGCCATCCCGGCCACAAGGACCTCGTCCACGGCTATGTCCTGCGTGACTTCGCCAAGGCCGAGGAGCCGTGGGTCGAGGACCTGACGCGGGCGGTCGCCGACGCCTCGCCGCTTCTCGCCCGCGGGGATGACGCCAGCTTCCAGAACAAAATCCATCTCGCGATGGAGGCGCGCGGCTGGGGCGAGGTGAAGAGGCCGGGCGACAAGGCGACCGGGTGAAGTGCGCCGATTGACAGCGCTTCGCCCTTCCCTGACTCACCGTCCGGCCTTCGGCCGGACCCTGCCCTCCGGCAGGTCTCAGCATCGGGTTCCATCATGGGTTTCAAATGCGGCATCGTGGGCCTGCCGAATGTCGGCAAGTCCACGCTCTTCAACGCGCTGACGCAGACGGCGGCCGCGCAGGCGGCGAATTATCCCTTCTGCACGATCGAGCCGAATGTGGGCGAGGTCGGCGTGCCGGACGAGCGGCTGGACAAGCTCGCGGCCATCGCCGGCTCGAAGGAGATCATCCCGACGCGCCTGACCTTCGTCGACATTGCCGGGCTGGTGAAGGGGGCCTCCAAGGGCGAGGGCCTCGGCAACCAGTTTCTGGCCAATATCCGGGAGGTGGACGCCATCGCCCATGTGGTGCGCTGCTTCGAGGACGGCGACATCACCCATGTCTCGGGCCAGATCGATCCCCTGGCCGATATCGAGGTGATCGAGACCGAGCTGATGCTGGCCGATCTCGACAGCCTGGAGCGCCGCGTCGTCGCGCTGGAGAAGAAGGCCAAGGGCAGCGACAAGGAGGCGAAGGAAACTCTGGATCTCGTCCAGCGCTGCCTGCCCCTCCTGCGCGAGGGCCGGCCCGCCCGGCTCGTCGAGAGGAAGCCCGAGGAGGAGAAGCTCTTCTCCCAGCTCGGCCTCCTGTCCTCGAAGCCCGTCCTCTATGTCTGCAACGTCGAGGAGGCGGCGGCCGACAAGGGCAACGCCTTCTCGGCGAAGGTCGTGGACTTCGCCGAGAGCGAGGGCAACAGGGCGGTCGTGGTCTCGGCCCGGATCGAGAGCGAGATCGCGCTCCTGCCGCCCGGCGAGCAGAGCGAGTTCCTGGAGGCGGTGGGCCTCGAGGAGCCCGGGCTGAACCGGGTCATCCGGGCCGGCTATGCGCTGCTCGGCCTCATCACCTATTTCACGGTCGGCCCGAAGGAGGCACGCGCCTGGACCATCGCCAGGGGCACGCGGGCGCCCCAGGCGGCGGGCGTGATCCACAGCGATTTCGAGAAGGGCTTCATCCGCGCCGAGACGATCGGCTGCGAGGATTACGTCACGCTCAAGGGCGAGGCCGGCGCCCGCGATGCCGGCAAGCTGCGGCTCGAGGGAAAGGACTATCACGTTGCCGACGGCGACGTGATGCATTTCCGCTTCGCGAATTGAGGGCCGGGCTTCCTGCGACCGGATCGGGATGGCCGGGACAAGCCCGGCCATGACGCGGAAGATCTGCGTCCGGGTCGCGTGACGCTTGTCATGGCCGGGCTTGTCCCGGCCATCCCGATCGGGTTCGCTCGCGGTTCGGCCCAAAGAGAGAACACGTGATGCCCGAGCTGTATTTCGAGGATTTCGAGCCGGGCTCCGTCCGCGCCTATGGGGACCATCTCGTCGACCGCGATGCGATGGTCGCCTTCGCCAGGACCTATGACGCGCAGCCCTTCCATGTCGACGAGGCGGCGGCGAAGACATCGCCCGTCGGCCGCCTGATCGCCTCCGGCTGGTACACGGCCGGGCTCCAGATGCGCATGTATTGCGACGGCACCATGCTGCGCGCGGCCGGCCTCGGCGCGCCGGGCATCGAGGAGGTGAAATGGCTCCTCCCCGTCGCGGCGGGCGACCGCCTGTCGGTGCGCGAGACGATCCTCGATTCGCGGGCCTCGCGGAGCCGGCCCGATCGGGGCCTCGTGCGCTTCGGGCTCGAGACCCTCGACGGCGACGGCCGGCCCGTCCTGTCGCAGACCCATTGGGTCCTCCTCTCGCGGCGCGGCGCCGCACCCGGCCCGGCCGAGCCGGCCGCGTCCTCGCCCCGGGCGCTCCCCTATGCCCCGCCGCCCGCCCGTCCCGAGGACGAGCCGGCCGATTTCGACGCGGTCGAGATCGGCCGCGTCTCACATCTCGGCTCGCATCATTTCGGCGCCGGGGAGGTGGTCGCCTTCGCGCGCGACTTCGACCCGCAGCCTTTCCACGTCGATGCCGAGGCGGCGGCGCGCGGCCCCTTCGGCGCCCTCGCCGCCTCCGGCTGGCACACGGCCTCGGCCTGGATGAGCAGGCTCGTCGCCCATGGCGAGGCCGCGCGCCGCGCCGGGGAAGCCGCAGGACGGCCAACGCCCGCCTGGGGGGTGTCGCCCGGCTTCCGCGACCTCAAATGGCGGCGCCCGGTCTTCGCCGGCGATACCATCCATTTCGCGACCGAGCCGGTCGAGAAGCGCGTCTCCGCCTCCCGGCCGGGCTGGGGCCTCGTCTTCAGCCGCAATACGGGCCACAACCAGCACGGAGAACTCGTCTTCGAGTTCCGCGGCGGGAGGTTCATGGCGCAAGGCAAGGGCGGATAAGCTCCCCGCCCCGATCCGGGTTCAGGCGCCCCGGGCCTCCGGGAACAGCGCCGCGAGGCCCGCCCGGCTCGCCGGCGCGATGCCGCGCTCGGTGACGAGGCCCGTCACGAGCCGGGCCGGCGTCACGTCGAAGGCGGGATTCGCGGCCGGACTGCCGGGCGCGGCGATCCCTACCGTGACGAGGGAGCCGTCCTCCCCCCGTCCGGTGATATGCGTGACCTCCCGCGCGTCGCGCTCCTCGATGGGGATCTGCGCGACTCCGTCCTCGAGGCTCCAGTCGATCGTGGAGCCCGGCAGGGCGGCATAGAAAGGGACCCCGTTGTCGCGCGCGGCCAGAGCCTTCAAATAGGTGCCGATCTTGTTGGCGACGTCGCCCGTCGCCGTGGTGCGGTCCGAGCCGACGATGCACAGATCGACCCGGCCGTGCTGCATGAGATGGCCGCCCGCATTGTCCGCGACGATCGTGTGCGGCACCCCGTGCTGGCCCAGTTCGAAGGCCGTCAGCGCCGCCCCCTGGTTGCGCGGACGGGTCTCGTCCACCCAGACATGGACCGGCACCCCCGCATCATGCGCCGCATAGACCGGCGCGAGGGCGGTTCCCCAATCGACCGTGGCCAGCCAGCCGGCATTGCAATGGGTAAGGACATTGACAGCCCGGCCCGTGCGCCGATGCGCGTCGCCGATCAGCACCGCGCCGTGCCGGCCGATGGCCCGGCAGGTCTCGACATCCTCCTCCGCCATCTCCCCGGCGAGGCGCCAGGCGGCCTCGCGGCGCTCGCCCGGGGGAAGCTCCCGCAGGGCGGCTGCCATGCGGTCGAGCGCCCAGCGCAGGTTCACGGCGGTCGGCCGCGTCGCGGCCAGCGTCGCGACCGCGCGCGCGAGACCCGCATCCGAGGCGTCCTCGCCCATGGCGAGCGCGATCCCATAGGCCGCCGTCACGCCGATGAGCGGGGCGCCGCGCACCACCATGGTGCGAATCGCGGCCGCCGCCTCGACGAGGCCCGCGAGCCGCAGCGTCGCGACCTCGTGCGGAAGCCGCGTCTGGTCGATCACCTCGACAGCCGCCCCGTCGGCGGCGGGCCGGATGGTGCGAGTGGGCCGTCCTGCGATGTTCATCTCGGGATCGTGGAATCCATGGGTTCCTCAATGCCCCTCGAAGGCGACGAGCGTGCGGACCTCGACGCCCGCCGCCCGCAATTTCGCGGCGCCGCCGAGATCGGGCAGGTCGATCACGAAACAGGCCGCCACCACCTCCGCGCCGAGGCGCCGCAGCAGGTCGACGGCGCCGAGCGCCGTGCCGCCGGTCGCGATCAGGTCGTCTACGAGAATGACGCGCTCGCCCCTCACCAGGGCATCGGCATGCATCTCCATCTCGTCCTCGCCGTATTCGAGGAGGTAGGAGACCCGGACCGTCTCATGCGGCAGCTTGCCCTTCTTGCGGATCGGCACGAAGCCGGCCGAAAGCTGGTGCGCCACCGCGCCGCCGAGGATGAAGCCGCGCGCCTCGATCCCCGCCACCTTGTCCACCTTGCCCCCCGCATAGGGATGGACCAGCTCGTCCACCGCCCGGCGGAAGGCGCGGGCGTCGCCGAGCAGGGTCGTGATGTCCCGGAACATGATGCCGGGCTTCGGATAATCCGCGATGGTGCGGATGGAATCCC
>NZ_DAOLAJ010000038.1:0-30905 GCF_035325185.1 Enterovirga sp.
GCGGCTCCGCCTCCGCCTCGGAGATCGTCGCCGGCGCCCTCCAGGACCACAAGCGTGCGACGGTGCTCGGCACCCGCTCCTTCGGCAAGGGCTCGGTGCAGACCGTGATCCCGCTCGGCGGCAACGGCGCCGTGCGCCTGACCACGGCCCGCTACTACACGCCGTCCGGCCGCTCGATCCAGGCCAAGGGCATCGAGCCCGACCAGGAGGTTCTCCAGGACATCCCGGACGAGCTGAAGGGCAAGGACGAGACGAAGGGCGAGGCGGGCCTGAAGGGCCACCTCAAGAACGGCGAGGAGAAGGGCGGCTCCTCCGCCTATGTCCCTTCCGACCCGACCAAGGACAAGCAGCTCATCGCCGCCGTCGAGTTTCTGCGGGGCGCGCGCAAGGGCGCGGCCAACGCCAATGCAGGTCCGGCGCCCACCGATGCCGGCACGCAGAAGAGCGACAAGCCGGCCGTTCCGAACTGAGCGGCTAAATAAAGCGAGCAGTCTCCCGCTTCTCCCCGTGAAAACGGGGAGAAGTCGAGTTGAGCGCCAGCGAAACCGGATGAGGGCTCTCGAAACACGCCGCCGCCGGGTGCCCGCCCCCTCTGCGAGCCGCCAACGCCAGGTGCGATAGCCCTCCCCCCGTGAAACGGGGGACCATGCGAAGCATGGCGGAGGCGCGCGCCGCCGACCGTTGCCCGGACGACTCACTTCGCGAGATTGCGCTGCGGCGCGACACCTTGCCTGTTCCGGCCCCGGCCTCCCGTGGTCATGATGGCGCCGTGCGAATCATGCGCCTTGACCGGGGCGCCCGTTCCACGGTGCGAGAGGCAGGATTCGACGGGTGGACGCGGCCTCCGATGATCTCACCAAGCCGCTCGGCCAGGATCGGCCGGCTCGCCGCGCGCCCTTCCGCATCGCGAGGACAGCCAGGATCGCCTCGCTCGGCCTCGCCCTCGGCGTGATCGGCGCCGTCGCTCTCGCCGCTCTCTATGGCGACCCCCGGGGCGGGCGGCCGCTCGCCCGGGCCGAGATCGCTTCTCCCGCAGCGATACCGTCTCCTGCGGCGCGGTCTCCTGCCCGGGAGGCCGAGACCGGCTCCGGGCGGCGCGAGGCGGATCGGCTGGAGCAGGAATCCGGCGTCCATGTCGTCCGCGGCAGCGCTGGGGCGCCTCCTTCCATCGTCATCGAGGTGCCGCAGGCCGCGCCGGGCCTCCCGCGGACGCCCGATCCGCGCCTCGTGGAAAGCACCCGCCTCGGCCCCCTGCCCCGCATCGGCCCGGACGGCGCCCGGCCGATCGACGCCTATGCCCGCCCGGTCGTGCATTTCCCCGACGGCCGCCCGGCCCTCGGGCGGATTGCGATCGTGGTTGGGGGGCTCGGCCTCGGCCGGCCGACGACGGATGCGGCGATCTCGGCGCTGCCCGCGCCCGTCTCCCTCGCCTTCGCCCCCTACGGCACGGAACTGGAGCAGGACGGCGAGCGCGCCCGCCGGGCGGGCCATGAGACGCTCCTCCAGATCCCGATGGAGCCGCTCGACTATCCCGACAGCAATCCCGGCCCCCGCACGCTGACGGTGGCCGCGAAGCCCGCCGAGAATACCGAGAACCTGCGCTGGGCCATGGGCCGCTTCACCGGCTATGTCGCCCTGATGAACTATATGGGCGGCAAGCTCACCGCCGACGACAAGGCCCTGGCGCCGATCCTGCGCGAGGCCGAGCAGCGGGGCCTCGGCCTCCTCGATGACGGCTCCTCCTCGCGCTCGCGGATCGCGGCCCTTGCCGGCGAGGGCCGCGTGGCGCGGGCGGATCTCGTCATCGACGGCACGCCCCGCGCGGATCTCATCGACAAGGCTCTCCAGCGGCTCGAAACCATCGCGACCTCGGGGAAGCTCGCGGTCGGGACCGCGAGCGCGCTGCCGGTGACGATCGAGCGGATCGGGATCTGGGCGCGGACGCTCGAGGCGCGCGGCATCCTGCTCGTCCCCGTCAGCGCGGCGATGGCGCCCCGCCGCAGGGAAAGCGCGAGCCGATGAAGCATTCGCACCGCCTCGACCCGGATCTCCCCTATCGTCCCTGCGTCGGGCTTCTTCTCCTGAACCGGGAGGGCCGCGTCTTCATCGGCCGGCGCAAGCGCGAGGCCGGGCCCGAGCATGTCGACGGCAGCCATGCCTGGCAGATGCCGCAAGGCGGCATCGATCCCGGCGAGGATCCCTATGCGGCCGCCCTGCGCGAGCTGCACGAGGAAACCAATGTCCGCTCGGTCCGCCTCCTCGCCGAGGCGCCGGACTGGCTCTCCTATGATTTACCTGATCCCGTCTCCCGCAGGGCATGGCGCGGGCGCTATCGCGGCCAGACGCAGAAATGGTTCGCGCTGCGCTTCACGGGGGACGAGGGGGAGATCGACATCCACCGCCCGGCCGGGGGGCGGCACAAGGCGGAGTTCGACGCCTGGCGCTGGGAGCGGATCGAGCGGCTGCCGGACCTGATCATCCCCTTCAAGCGCGTGGTCTACGAGAGGGTCGTGACCCTCTTCGCCCCGCACGCGGTCCCGGCGGAGGAGAAGGGACCTCGCGATCTATTGCCGCGCCCATAGGATGCGGGCGATCCAGTTCACCTCGGCCATGGGCACCACCCGGTCGGGATGTTCCGGGTTGAGGGAGCGCAGTTCCAGGCTCCGGGCCGTGCGCCGCTTCAGTTCCTTCGCCATCACCTCGCCGTCATGGGTGCGCACCACGATGCGGTCGCCCTTCCGGACCGCCGCGAGGCGCGAGACGATGATGACGTCGCCGTCCCGGTAGAGAGGCAGCATCGAATCGCCCTGGACCTCGAGGGCGAAGGCTCCCTCGCCCCCGACATCGGGAAAGTCGATGGCGTCCCAGCCCGGCCCGCTCGCCGGCATCCCCTCGTCGGAGAAGAGCCGGCCGGCCCCGGCCTGGGCCATGCCCACGAGCGGCACCGTCCGCCCCCTGCGGTCGGAGGGCTCGACGAGGCGCATGAACTCGTCGAGCTGCGCCCCGGTCGCGGCCAGGACCTTGGCGATGGATTCGGTCGAGGGCCAGCGGTCCCGCCCGTCTGGCCCGACCCGCTTCGAGCGGTTGAAGCTCGTCGCGTCGAGGCCGGCCTTGCGGGCGAGGCCGGAGGTAGACAGCCCGTAGCGCTCGGCGAGTTGGTCGATGGCGCCCCAGATCCGGGCATGCGAGAGCATGGGTTCCTCGCGCACGGCTTCAAGGAAAATCAACCTATTAATAGGAATCGATGCTGTTGACAAGCCGCTCCGCGGCGCCCCAAGGAATGCCGGTCTTCCGGCGCGGGCTGCGCGGCGGACGGGAAGCCGATATCATGTCGTTGATCTACAAGATCTGTCCCCTCCCGCTGTGGCGGGAGGCCGAGAAGACCAAGCTGTTCCACGGCGCCCCCGTCGATCTCGCCGACGGCTTCATTCACTTCTCCGCCGCCGGACAGGTGGCCGAGACCGCCGCGAAGCATTTCGCCGGCCAGCCGGACCTCCTTCTCGTCGCCGTCCGGGCCGAGGCTTTGGGCGAGGCCCTGCGCTGGGAGGTCTCGCGCGGGGGCGCCCTGTTCCCGCATCTCTACGGCCCGCTGCCGCTCTCGGCGGTGCGCTCCGCCGTGCCGCTGCCGCTCGGCGCCGACGGCCGCCACGTGCTGCCCCCCGAGATCACCCGGCCATCTTTCGATCCGCGGGCGGAGGGCTGGGAGCCCGCGCCGGCGGACGATTATCTCGACCTCGTCGGCCCGCTCTGGCAGCGCCCCGCCGCGAAAGCCGGCGAGCCCGGCTTCCGGCGATTCGGGTTCCTGGCGCAGAAGCGCCACTTGAACCGGAACGGAATGGTCCATGGCGGCATGATCATGACTTTCCTCGACCATGCCCTCGGCCTCACCATGCGCACGGTCAACAGGACCAACCGGCAGTCCACGATCCAGCTCGACACCCATTTCCTGTCGGGGATCGAGGACGGCGAATTCGCCGAGGCGCATTGCCGGGTGACGCGCGCGACGAAGTCGCTCCTCTTCGCCGCGGGCGAAGTCCTGGCCGGCGGGCGGCCGGTCGCGCAGGCCCAGGCCATCTTTAAGATCGGACCGCCCTTCCCGCCGCGGACGCCTCTCAGCGCCGGGCGCTCATGAGCCGCGACAGGAGCCAGAGCGGGACCACGATCACGGCGCCGGTGAGGATGTAGCGGCCGATATCGCCGATGGTATCGTAGCCGAGGTGGAAGAGCGCCTGCGCCGAATCCAGGAGATGCCGCACGAGACCGAGGGGCGTCAGTCCCAGGAAGGCGAGGATCACCCCCACCAGCAGGGACAGGAAGATGAGCCTGGCGAGCACGCCCAGAGGCGAGCCGCCGAGCCAGCGTTCGAAACCCGGCACCGTCATATCCTGATCAGCCGCCCTCGGCCGGAGGGCTCAGGAGCGCCATATAGGTGTCGAGCGTCGCCGCCACCATTCGCTCCAGCGAGAAATGGCGCTCGACATGGGTCCTCGCCCGCAGCGCCATCGCCGCCCGTGCGCTGGCGCCGAGGCTCAGGGCCTCGGCGAGGGCGGCGGCGAGGGCCGGCGCGTCGCCCGCGGGCACCCGCCAGCCGGTCCGCACGGAGGCGGGTTCCGAGGGCGGAGCGAGGACCGTCTCGGGCACCGCGCCCAGATCCGATACGACGACCGGCGTGCCGAGCGCCTGCGCCTCCACCGCCGCCCGGCCGAAGGCTTCCGGCTCCGTCGAGGGCACGGCGACGACCGAGGCCGCAAGGAAAGCCGCCGCCATGTCGGCGCAATGGCCGACCCGGCGCACGACGCCCTGAAGGCCCTTGGCCGCGACGAGCCGGTCGAGTTCCGCCACGTAGCCCGCCCGACCCTGGTCGTCGCCGGCCAGGACATAGGCGATGTCGCCGAGCCCCGATTCGCGCAAGAGGCTCGCCGCCTCGATCAGCACGCGCTGCCCCTTCCAGGGCGTGAGCCGCGCGCCCAGGAGGACGATCCGCTCATGGGGGCCGACGCCCCAGGCCCGGCGCAGCGCATCCACCCGCCCCGGCTCGATGGCCGAGGGCGCGAAGCGGGCGAGATCGGTGCCGCGATGGATCACGCGGATGCGCGGCTTGGCCCACGGGTAGAGAGACTCGATCAGCCCGGCCGTATAGCCGGAATTGGCGATCACGATGTCGCCGCGCGCCATGACCGAGTTGTAGAGCCGCTTCGGCGCGGAGGTGCCGGAATAGCTGCCGTGGAACGTGGTGAGGAAGGGGATGTCGAGGATCCGCGCCGCGCCGAGCCCGACCCAGGCCGGCGCGCGCGAGCGCGCATGGATCAGCGCCACCTTCTCGTCATGGGCGATGCGGGCGAGGCGGCGCATGTTGAGCGCCATGGCGAAGGGGTTCTTGGTGCCGGCCGGGAAGGGAATCCATTCGCCGCCGCGGCTCTGCAACTCGCCGACCAGCCTTCCGCCCTCGCTCGCGACGAGGGCGCGCGCTCCCGCCTCGGCGAGGCCCGCCGCGACATCGACGGCGGTACGCTCGGCGCCTCCCGTCTCCAGCTCGGGAATGATCTGGAGCACCGTGAGTCCCGCGAGGGAAGAGGGAGGGCTGCGCTGGAAGCTGGCGCGGGATCGCGACGAGGAAGGCACGAGGCTATAGAAGACCCATCTTGAGCATCGAGCCCGAAGACTCGATCGAACGGGTTGAGGTCAGGTTAAGCATGCGTCACGAGATCACGGTCGGCGAGGGCGCCGCGGAGCGATCCATCGCGGTCGACATGCGCGAGGGGGCGGGGCCGCCCGTCATCTGGTTCGGCGGCTTCCGCTCGGACATGAGCGGCACGAAGGCCGAGGCGCTGGATTCCTGGGCTGCGGCGACCGGCCGCGCCTTCCTGCGCTTCGACTATAGCGGACACGGCTCCTCGGGCGGGCGCTTCGAGGACGGCACCATCTCGCGCTGGCTCGAGGAGGGGCTTGCCGTGATCGCCCGCTTCACGAGCGGGCATCCGGTGATCGTCGGCTCCTCGATGGGGGGATGGCTCGCGCTCCTGGCCGCCCGCGCCCTCAAGGCCGCGAAAGCCGGCCGCGAGGCGGCGGCCCTGGTCCTGGTCGCGCCCGCCCCCGATTTCACCGAGCGGCTGATGTGGGACGCCTTCCCGCCCGAGGCGAAGGCGGACATCCTGGAAAGGGGCGTCCACCTGCGGCCCTCGTCCTATTCCGACGATCCCTATCCGATCACGCGCGCGCTGATCGAGGACGGGCGTCGCCATCTCATCCTCGAAGGCACGATCGAGACGGGCTGCCCCGTCCATATCCTCCAGGGAATGCAGGACCCGGACGTGCCCTGGGAGCACGCCATGCGGCTCGTCGAGCACCTTCCGGCAGATGCGGTCCAGATCACCCTGGTCAAGGACGGCGATCACCGCCTGTCGCGGTCCGAGGACATCGACAGGCTTCTCGCCGCCGTTGCGGCTGCCGGGCCGCCGCACCGGCCCGAGCCCGCTCCCGGCGCTCAGTTGAGGCTCACGGTCTGAAGGTCGTGCGCCCAGGCATTGGCGACCGCGGTGTCCCGCGAATCGGCGAGCAGGATCGGCGCTCCGCTGGCCGAGAGCAGCGCGAAGAGCTTCAGCCCCGGCTGGAGGTCGGGTGCCTGCGGGAAAATCCTCTTCACCTCGTCAGAGGTGATGGGCTTGACATAGGCGATCTGCCCCTCGCCGAGAGCGGCGAGTGCGCTGGCATCCAGCACGGGGCGGGAAGTGGTGTTCAACTCGGTCATCTTGCCCTCCTCTCGAGCGGCAACTCGTTTCAACAGTCCGTCGCGCGAGCGCGCCCGGACGTTCAGTCGCGCGTCTGGATTCCGATACGACGCACGATCCGGGCCGGCTCCGGCCGGATGAGATCGATGGACAGAAGCCCGTTCGACAGATCGGCTCCGACGACCTCCATCCCGTCGGCCAGCACGAAGCTGCGCTGGAACTGCCTCGCGGCGATCCCGCGATGGAGGAATTGCCGGCCCTTGTCCTCGGCCTGTCGGCCGCGGACGACGAGTTGGTTCTCCTCCAGGGTCACGTCGAGCTGTTCCGACGTGAACCCGGCCACCGCGATCATGATCCGAAGCTTTTCCGGCTCGGTCTCAGTGCGGCAGACCCGCTCGATATTGTAGGGCGGGTAGCCGTCCCCCGACGACTTGGCGAGACGGTCGAGCGCCTGCTCGATCTCGTCGAAGCCCAGGAGAAACGGATGGCCGAACGGCGACTGACGCGACATCTTCGAAGCCCTTTCGGCACTTCGCGGCCCCGGGCCCGGAATGGCACCCGGTCGACCTCATGGTCAGGATATTGGGTCGGCAAGGGGTCCGGTCAAGATCGGGCTCCGGTCAAGATCGGGGCCGGATCGCGGTCAGGCGACGCGGTCGGGGGCAGGCGCGGCGCTCTGCGGCGGCGAGACCGCGCCGACCGGGAAGCGGATGACGAAGGTCGAGGAGCCGGGCGGCGGCTCCTCGATTCGCCCGCCGATCTGCTGGACGAGCTTGCGCACGATGGTGAGGCCGAGCCGGCGCGAGCGGCCGGGCTCCTCCCCGAGCCCGATCCCGTCATCCTCGATCCTGAGCACAGCCTCGCCGCCCTCGCGACCCGCATCGACCGTGATGCGGCCCGCCCTTCCGCCCGGAAAGGCGTGCTTGAAGGAATTGGTGAGGATCTCGCCCGCGATGAAGGCGAGGGGCACGGCCGTATCCAGCGGCATCCGCATCGGCCCCGCATTCAGCACCGATTCGATGGCGCGATCCTCGGCCGAGAACCCCGCCGCAAGCTCCTTCAGCAATTCGTCGAGATAATCCTTGAAGTCGATCGAGGCGAGGTCGGGAGAATTGTAGAGGAGCGTGTGGACGCGGGCCATGGCGCCGATACGCCGCACGGCGTTCTCAAAAGGCTCGCGCTGCTCGGCCGTGAGGTCGCGCGAGCCGAGCCGGAGAAGGCTCTGCACGATTTGCAGGTTGTTCTTCACGCGATGATAGATTTCCCGCAGCAGGACCTCGCGCTCGGAGGCGGCCTTGCGCTGGTCGTTCAGCGCCTCCTGCGAGGTGGCGAGCAGCCGCGCATCCAGTTCCCCGAGCGCGCGCGAGGCGGCGAGCCGCTCCTCGCTCACCCGGCGCTCCATGAAATTGTGGGTCACGAAGATCGCGAGGATCCCCGCAAGCAGCAGGCTCAGCGATCCGGCGGCGCCGGTCGCCCAGGCCGGACGCAGGAACAGGTGGTCGCTGCGATGGCCGCTGATCGAGACGATCGTGGTCCAGCCCGTCAGAGGCGAGCGGGCAAAGGCCGCCGTCATCGGCTCCCCCTCGGGCGAGCGGCTGCGGAACAGCCCCGAAGGCGCTGCGGCGATGGCGCGGATCAGGTCGGGCCCGATCTCCCCGCGAGCCTCGCCGGAGGGGATCGACTGCGCGAGGATGCGATCGTCCTTGTCCAGCAGGGTGGAGGAGAGATCCTGCCCGGTCGCCTGGACCAGGACAGCGCGGATATTGCTCGTGTCGAGATCGAGCACGAAGACGTGCGTGACTCCCCCTTCGTGCAGGACCGGCTCGTAGAGCATGATGGCGCCGGGCCGCCCCGTCGTCTCGATCAGCACCTTCTCCTCCGCGGCGGCCCGCGCCACCAGCTTCGGATCCAGGCGCGGATCGCTGCTGCCGGTGGTGAAGACGACCCGGCCGCCTGCCTCCACGAGCGTGAGCACCGTCCAATGCGCCATGACGCTCGTCACGCGCCGGGCCGCCGTCTCGAACTGCGCCACGTCGAGATCGAGCGCGGGCACGGCCGCGAGAGCGTGCAGGGCGGCGAGCTGGCGCTCCACCTCGGCATCGATCCGTTGCGAGAGGGCGGAGGCGCGCGCGCTGACGAAGGAATCGAGGTCGCGGCGGCTCTTTCCCAGCTCGGACTGGATCCAGTAGCCCGCGAAGAAGATCATCGGCACGAGCGCGGCGAGCCCCGTGGCCGCCACGAGGTAGAGCGTCTGCAACTGCTTCCGCGTGAGCCCGAAATAGCTCTGCCGGTCGAGGAGGGTCCAGGCCATCACGCCGGCGATCGGAAGGCGCGCATCCTTCTGCCGGTCCGGTCATGCCAGCGGCGCGGAAGAGCGGGGAGGAAGGAAAGAGACATCAACGAAAACCGCGCACGCTACCGTACCGAACCACCGGGCCCTGCTCGGGAAACTCCTCCCCGGATGCGGGGTTCCGCAAGGGAAAAGCGCAATCTCGTCCGATCAGCCCGGATGCGCGGACGAAGACTCCCGGTCGAGCCAGGCCGGGACCGGCAGCCCCTTCTCGCGCAGGAAAGCCGGATTGAAGAGCTTCGAGAGATAGCGGGCGCCCCCGTCGCACAGCACGGTCGCGACGGTGGCGCCGGGCCCGATCTCGCGGGCGAGGCGGATGGCGCCTGCGACATTGATGCCCGAGGAGCCGCCGAGGCACAGCCCCTCGTGCGCGAGGAGATCGAACACCACCGGCAGGGCCTCCTCGTCCGGGATCTGGAAGGAATGGTCGACCTTCAGCCCTTCGAGATTCTTCGTGATCCTCCCCTGCCCGATCCCCTCGGTGATCGAGGTGCCGGAGGATTTCAGCTCCCCGGTCGTGTAGTAGCTGTGGAGAGCCGCGCCCATGGGATCGGCAAGGGCGATGCGGATCTCGGGCTTGCGCGCCCTCAAGCCTGCCGCCACCCCCGCCAGCGTGCCCCCGCTGCCGACCGCGCAGATGAATCCGTCGAGCCGCCCGCCGGTCTCCTCCCAGATCTCCGGCGCCGTGGTGGCCTCGTGGGCGTCGCGGTTGGCGATGTTGTCGAACTGGTTGGCCCAGACCGCGCCATTCGGCTCGCTCCCGGCGAGCTGCGCCGCGAGCCGCCCGGAATAGCGCACGTAGTTTTCGGGATCGGCATAGGGGACCGCCGGAACCTCGACCAGTTCCGCGCCCATGAGGCGCAGCATGTCCTTCTTCTCCTGGCTCTGGGTCTTCGGGATGACGATCACGGTCCGAAAGCCCAGGGCGTTGCCGACGAGCGCGAGGCCGATTCCGGTATTGCCCGCCGTGCCCTCGACGATGGTGCCGCCGGGCCGCAGCGCACCCCTGGCGATCGCGTCGCGGACGATGAACAGGGCCGCCCGGTCCTTGACCGAGCCGCCGGGATTCATGAACTCGGCCTTGCCGAGAATGGTGCCGCCCGCCAGCTCGGAGGCACGCTTCAAGCGGATCAGCGGGGTCTTGCCGATGGCAGCCAGCACGTCCGCGCGAATGTCCATGATCTCTGCACTCCCTCGCCTTCTCGTCCCGCGAAGCCCTTCCGCTCGCCGCGATCGAGCCCCACATGGCCTTGGCCGATCCGTCGGGCGCGCGCAATCGCGGCGCCTCGACGGCGGCCTCCCGCGTGCTATGGACCGCCCCGAGGATCCCCCCATGTCGAAGCCTCTCGTCGTCGTCATTCCCCACCAGCTCGGACTGGCGGGCGCCCATCAGCGCCTCGATGCCGGGATCGAGATGCTGAAGACGAAATTCGGCACCCAGATCAGCTCGGTCGAATCCAGCTGGACCGGCGACCACCTGGACCTGGTCGTCAAGGCGGTCGGGCAGAGCGTGACGGCGGCCCTCGACGTCGCCGAGGACAGCGTGCGCGTGGAAGTCCAGCTTCCCTGGATGCTGGCCATGATCGCGGAAAAGGCGAAGAGCATGATCCAGAAGGAAGGCCAGCTTCTCCTCGACAAGAAGCCGGCGGCAAGCTGAGGGAGACGGGATTCATGGCGCAGACGCAGGACCCACGGATCGCGGTGCATCCGTTGCGCGACTTCGTGGCGGCGGCCTTCGCGGCCGCGGGCTGCTCCGAAAAGGAGGCGGCAGCGGTCGCGGACGGGCTCGTCGATGCGAATCTGAACGGCCATGACAGCCACGGGGTCGGGCGCGTGCCGCGCTATCTCGACTGGATCCGCACGGGCGACCTCGAAGTGGGCCGCTCGGCGAGCGTCGTCACGGATGCGGGCGCGCTCTCGGTCCTCGACGGCCATCACGGCTTCGGCGCGACGGTCGGCCGGCAGGCCGTGCTGCACGGGATCGAGAAGGCGAAGCGCAACCACGGCGTCTCCATCGTGGCCTTGCGCAGCGCCGGCCATCTGGGCCGGATCGGCCAATGGGCCGAGCTGGCGCTCGATCACGGGCTCGTCTCGCTGCACATCGTCAATGTCGCGAATTCGATGCTGGTCGCTCCCTTCGGCGGCGTCGAGAAGCGATTCTCGACCGCGCCCATCGCCTTCGGCTTTCCCGTGCCGGGCGAGCCGCCGGTGATTCTGGATTTCGCGACCTCGGCGGTGGCCGAGGGCAAGGTCATGGTCGCCTCGAACGGCGGCAAGCCGCTCCCCGAGGGAAGCCTGATCACGATCGACGGCCGGCTCACGACCGACCCGGCGGCGCTCTACGGCCCCCTGGAGCCGGGCGCGCTGCGCGACCATTCCCGCGGTACGGGCGCGATCCGGGCCATGGGGGAGCACAAGGGGTCCGGCCTCGCGCTGATGTGCGAATTGCTCGGCGGCGTCCTCGCCGGCTCGGGCTGCTCGGGGCCGCCGCGCAACGGGCGCTTCGCCAACGGCATGGTCTCGATCTACATGTCGCCGGACGCCTTCGGCTCGCAGGACGCGATCGCGCGCGAGACGCGCGCCTTCATCGATTTCGTCCGCGCGACGAAGCCGGCCGCGCCCGGCCAGCCCGTCCTCCTGCCCGGCGAGGCCGAGCGCCTCGCTCAGGCCGAAAGGCGCGCGAACGGCATCCCGCTCACCCGCGAGACCTGGCTCGGCCTGATCGCGGCGGCGAAGCAGGCGGGACTGAAAGCCGACGATCCCCGCATGCTGCCGGAACCGCCCACAGGCTGAGAAGGCCGTCCCCTACCCCGCCGTCTCGTCCGCTCCCGCCCCGGCGAGCAGGACGAGATCGTCGCGGTGAATCATCTCGGCCCGGCCCGGATAGCCGAGGATGGCCTCGATCTCTCGGCTCGAGCGGCGCAGGATGCGGACCGCCTCGGCGGCGTCGTAGGCGGCGAGGCCCCGGCCGAGGACCCGGCCGTCCGGTCCCGTCACGGTGATCGCATCGCCCCGCGCGAATCCCCCGGACACCTCCGTCACGCCGACCGGCAGCAGGCTCGCCCCCGAGCGCAGGGCCCGCGCCGCGCCCTCGTCCACCCGCACGGCGCCGTGCGTCTCGAGCGAGCCCGCGATCCAGGTCTTGCGCGCGGTCGCGGGCGAGGAGGGGGTCAGGAACCACGTGCAGCGCGCGCCCTCCCCGACGCGGCGCAGCGGGTTCTTCGGCCGCCCGTCGGCGATCAGCATATGCGTGCCGCCCGCGGCCGCGATCTGGCCGGCCTCGATCTTCGTGCGCATGCCGCCGCGCGACAGCACCGAGGCCGCCCCGCCCGCCATGGCCTCGATGGCGGGCGTGATGCGCTCGACGACCGGGATGTGCCGCGCCCCGGGATCGCTCGCGGGGGGCGCCGTATAAAGCCCGTCGATATCCGAGAACAGGACGAGCAGGTCCGCGCCGACCATGGTGGCGACGCGGGCTGCGAGGCGGTCGTTGTCGCCGTAGCGGATCTCGCTTGTCGCGACCGTATCGTTCTCGTTGACGACGGGGACGGCCCGCAGCTCCAGTAGTTTCGACAAGGTCGCCCGTGCATTGAGGTAGCGCCGGCGCGCCTCGGTGTCTCCGAGGGTGAGGAGCACCTGCCCGGCAGTGATGCCGTGATGCGCCAGCACCTCGGACCAGAAGCGGGCGAGCGCGATCTGCCCCACGCCCGCCGCCGCCTGGCTCTCCTCGAGCTTGAGCGGAGCGAGGCCGAAGCCGAGCACCGAGCGCCCGAGGGCGATCGCGCCCGAGGATACGACGAGGACATCCGCTCCCCGCCCATGCAGTTCCGCCACGTCTTCGGCGAGGGCCGCGAGCCAGGCATGGTTGAGGCGCCCCTTGGCCCGGTCGACCAGGAGGGCCGAGCCGACCTTGAGCACGATGCGGCGAAAGCTGCCGAGGGTGGGAATCATCGGGACTCTGCGGCCAGGAGGTCGGTCCACACGGGATCCCTCCCGAGGGAAGGCCATGGACCTTGACGAGGGCATAGAGCAGGCTGCGGGCCGAGTTCAACCGGCCTGCGCCGCGGAAGGTCCCGAGGCTCTCTCCAATCAAGAGGAAGTTCGGCCATGAGAGAAAGACGGGCCCTGATCACCCTCGCCGCGATCATTCTCCTCGCCGCCGCCTGCGAGGCACGGGCCGAAAGCTGGTCGACCTACGTGAACGATCGCTTCGGCGCGACGGCGGATTATCCCGCCCGGTTCTCGGTCCTCGCCGAGCCGCCCGCGAACAACGACGGCCAGCGCTTCTTCACGGCGGACCGGCGAGCCTCCCTCGCCGTCTTCGGCTTCTTCAACACGGAAGACGAGACACCGGAGCAGATCATGGAAAGCCGCAAGAATGCGGGCATCCGCTACACCCTCGCGGCGGCGGGCCGGGGCGCCTTCACCCTGTCGGGGCGGCGCGGGGACCGGATCGTCTACGAGCGCTGCCTCCGCTCGCGCCACAAGGACATCTATGTCTGCGTCGATCTCGAATATCCGGCGGAGGAGCTGGCGGCCTACGATCCCATCGTGACGCGCGTCGCGAACTCGCTTCGCGCCGGCAAGCCCTGGTAGATTGATCTACTGCACCACCGTCAGCTTTTTCGCCGCGCGCGTCAGGCCCGTATAGAGCCAGCGGGCACGGTGCTCGCGGAAGGCCCAGCTCTCGTCGAAGAGGACGAGGTCGTCCCATTGCGAGCCCTGCGCCTTGTGGACCGTGAGCACGTAGCCGTAATCGAACTCGTCGCCCTTGCGGCGCACGGCATAGGGCAGCTCCTCCTCCCGCCCCTCGAAGAACTCGCGCGGGACCGAGACGCGCACCGCGCCGCGCTCCCCCTCCTGCGCGACATCCATCGCGAGGCGCCCCTCCTCCTCCCCGCCGAGCTTGCGGATCGTGAAGATGCCGCCGTTGAGGAGGCCCTTGGTCTTGTCGTTGCGTAGGCAGACGAGCGTCTCTCCCGCCGCCGGCATCGGATCGCGATAGCCGAGAAGCTGGCGGATGCGCGAGGTATAGGCGCGGCGCGACTTGTTCATGCCGACGAGGACCTGGTCGGCCCCGAGAATCCGCTCTGCGTCGATCTCGCGCCGCGAGACCACCTCGCTCTCCCCGTAGCGCCCGCGCGCGAGCCGGCCGCCCTCGCGCACGAGCGCGGAGAGCGCAATGATCGGATCGTCCTTCGCCTGCCGGTGGATCTCGGTCAGCATGGCGTCGGGCGGGTGCTCGGTGAAATAGCCCGCCCCCTTGACCGGCGGAAGCTGGGCCGGATCGCCGAGGACAAGGACCGGCGTGCCGAAGCCGAGGAGATCGCGGCCGAGATCCTCGTCCACCATGGAGCATTCGTCGATGACGATGAGCTGCGCGGAGGCCGCGGCGCTCTGCCGGTTCAGCACGAATTGCGGCCCAGTCTCGCCCGTGCCGCGCGAGCGATAGATGAGGGAATGGATGGTGGAGGCGTCCGGGCAGCCCTTCTCGCGCAGAACCAGAGCCGCCTTGCCGGTGAAGGCGGCGAAGCAGACGTCGCCGTCGACATGCTGCGCGATGTGGCGCGCGAGCGTCGTCTTGCCGGTGCCGGCATAGCCGAAGAGGCGGAAGATGGGGCGGTCGGCGGCGTCGAGCCATTGCCCGACGGCCCTCAGCGCCGCCTCCTGCTCGGGCGACCAGCTCACGGAATCAGGACCCTTCGAGACATTGCCGGGATTTAATCCGCCCGCGACGAGGCCGTAAGCCCGGCTCGGGCATTCTGTGGCCTATCGCCGCCGGCGTGCTCCGCCCTAGGATGGCGCCGGTATCGAGGAGGTCTTCATGAAGAGCGTTGCGATCAGCCTTGCCCTCGCCCTGACGGCAGGCACCGCCACCATGTCTTTCGCCCAGGATCGCGGCCCGGGCATGCCGGGCGCCGCCCCGGACCATGGCCGGTTCACGCAGGAGGACCGCGCCGCCATGGTGGACGGACGGATCGCGGGCCTGAAGGCGGCCCTTCGCCTCACTCCCGACCAGGAGAAGCTCTGGCCTCCGGTCGAGCAGGCGCTGCGCGAGAGGGCCAAGGAGCGCGCCGAGGCCGCCGCCGCGCGGCGCGCGCGCTGGGCCTCGTTCCGCGAGAGCCGCGCCGCCGGCAAGGAGGTTGCGCCCGACCCGGCGGCCGAGATGCGCGCCCGCTCCGACCGCATGGCGCAGGCCGCCGCCTCGCTGCGCAAGCTCGCCGATGCCACGGGCCCCCTCTACGCCTCGCTCGACGAGGCCCAGAAGCGCCGCTTCGGCGCGCTGCTCCACATGATGGGGCGCCATCACATGATGGGCGGCCATCACGGCTGGCGCGAGGGCATGGGTGAGCGCAGGGACGAAGAGATGGGCCGCGGCCACCGGCACGACCGCCGCGGCGCCCTCGAGGATCGCAGCCGCGACTTCGCGAGCCGGGAGACCGAGGACGGGTTCAGCCGGTTCCGGCGCTGAGCGGCGCCCCCGCCGGCGCGGCCGGCCAGGCCCTCGCGAGAGAAACTCGGCGCCCTCACAGGCGCCGGAGCGAGACCTGCTCGATGCGGTGGCTCGCGCCCTTGCGCAGGATGAGGCTCGCCCGCTGGCGGGTCGGCAGGATGTTCTCCTGGAGATTCACGAGATTGATCCGCTCCCACAGTCCCTCGGCGAAGGCGAAGGCTTCCTTCTCCGACAGGCTCGCATAGCGCCGGAAATAGGAGAGCGGATCGCGGAAGGCCGTGTTGCGCAGGCGCATGAAGCGGTGGAGGTACCAGCGATGCAGGTCCTCCTCGTCGGCGTCGAGATAGATCGAGAAGTCGAAATAATCGGACACATAGGGAATGGCCGCCCCGTCGCGGGGCAGGCGCGCGGGCTGGAGCACGTTCAGCCCTTCCACGATGAGGATGTCCGGCCGCTCGACCAGCGTCACCTCGCCGGGCACGACGTCATAGACGAGATGCGAATAGAGAGGAGCCGCGACCTGCGCCTTGCCCGCCTTGATGTCGTGCAGGAAGCGCAGCAGCCGCTGGATGTCGTAGCTCTCGGGGAAGCCCTTCTTCTGCATGATGCCGAGGCGTTCAAGCTCGGCATTGGGGCGCAGGAAGCCGTCCGTGGTGATGAGATCGACCTTCGGGGTCTTTGGCCAGCGCGCGAGGAGCGCCTTCAGGATGCGGGCCGTAGTCGACTTGCCGACCGCAACGGAGCCTGCGACGCCGATGATGTAGGGCACCTTCCCGTTCCCTCCCACGTGCAGGAAGTTCTGCGTGGCGTGGAACAGGCCCTGGGCCGCTTCGACATAGAGCGCGAGCAGCCGCGAGAGCGGCAGGTAGATCGCCACCACCTCGTCGAGGGAGACCGGATCGTTGAGGGATTGAAGCTGGTTGACCTCCTCCGCACTCAGCGTGAGCGGCGTGTCGGCGCGCAACTGGGCCCATTCGTTGCGGGCGAATTGCAGATAGGGAGAGAGATCGCCGGTTTCGTCGGGCGAGGCGCCGCCTCCCCCCTCTCCGGCGCCGCCCGTCACGGGGCGCTCCGCGCGGCCTTCTCGGCGAGGCCCGATTGTCCCGTGCGGCGGCCGAGCTCGCGCTCGACCTCCGCCAGTTCCACGCCGCCGAGCCGCAGCACCACGAGCAGGTGATAGAGCAGGTCCGCGCTCTCCGCGACGAGGGCCTTGCGGTCCTGCGCCATGGCGGCGATCACGACCTCGACCGCCTCCTCGCCGAGCTTCTTGGCCGCGAGGGGCGGGCCTCCGGCGAGGAGCTTCGCCGTATAGGAGGTATCGGCGGCGGAGGCGCCGCGCGAGGCGACGACGCGCTCGAGATCGGCCAGCGTAAAGCTCACGCGCTGATCCTCATCGGAATGCCGGCGGCGGCCATATGGCGCTTGGCCTCGCCGACCGAATATTCGCCGAAATGGAAGATGGAGGCGGCGAGGACCGCGCTCGCATGGCCGTCCCTCACGCCGGCGACGAGATCGTCGAGTCCGCCGACGCCGCCCGAGGCGACGACCGGGATCGGCACCGCGTCCGAGATCGCCCGGACCAGCTCGATGTCGTAGCCCGAGCGCGTGCCGTCCCGGTCCATCGAGGTGACGAGAAGCTCGCCGGCGCCGCGGCTCGCCATCTCGCGGGCGAAGGCGATCGCGTCGATTCCCGTCTCCCGGCGCCCGCCATGGGTGAAGATCTGCCAGGCGAGGCGCTCGCCGGGCCGGGAGGTCCGCTTCGCGTCGATGGCGACGACGATGCACTGGTCGCCGAATTTCTCGGCCGCCTGGCTGACGAAGGCCCGGTCGTTCACGGCGGCGGTGTTGATCGAGACCTTGTCGGCGCCGGCCAACAGGAGGTTGCGGATGTCCTCGACCTTGCGGATGCCCCCGCCCACGGTCAGCGGCATGAAGCATTCGGCGGCGGTGCGGGCCACGATGTCGAGCAGAATGCCGCGATCCTCGTGGCTCGCCGTGATGTCGAGGAAGCACAATTCGTCCGCGCCGGCGGCGTCATAGGCGCGTGCGGCCTCCACCGGATCGCCGGCATCGCGCAGATCGACAAAGCGGACGCCCTTGACCACGCGGCCGTCCTTGACGTCGAGGCAGGGAATGACACGGACCTTCAACATGGTGCCTTCCTAGAACATTTTCGGGGAGAATGGACACGGCCCGTGCAGGGAAACGAGCGGGAATCCGCAAGATGCGGGCCGCCCCGTCACTCCGTCATCCCCCCGGGGCAAACGTTCAGCCTACCGCGAGGCTCAACTCCTCGGAGGTCTCGCGCAGGCGCTGCGCGGTGAGCCGCGCGATCGTGGTGAGCAAAGCTTGGCCGAGATGGGCCTCCTCGCGCAGCAGCACGTCGAAATCCTCCGCGCTCAGCCCATAGGCATCGACGTCCTCGTCCGCCACGACGTCGGCCGAGCGCGGGCGGCGGTCGAGGAGCCCCATCTCCCCGACCGTGGTGCCGGGCCCGAGCGCCGCGATGCGCCGGCCGTGCTGCGCCCCCGCGGCGCGCACGCTGACCGAGCCGCGCGTCAGGATCCACAGCCGGTCGGCGGGCTCGCCCGCGCGGCACAGGACGTCGCCGGCATTGAACTTGAGCGGCTTCAGCCGCGAGGAGAGAACGGCCAGCTCGCGTTCCGACAGGCCGCTCGCGAGATCGGTCTCGCGGATCGCGAGCCCGGCCCAGGCGAAGGGCGCCCCGTACCGGCGCAAAATGCGGTTCTCGGCATTCTCCAGGGCGGCGTCGAGATCGGGGAAGATGAGCACGTCCGGCTCATCCACGAGCATCTTGCGGAGCAGGTCCTCGTATTTCGGCCCCGGATGGGCGAAGAAGAGCCGGATCTCGTTCTCGCGGCAGCGGCGCGCGATCTGCCGCAGCACCGTCGCTCCCGAGGTGTCGAGATCGGCGACTTGGCCGAGATCGAGCACGATGGTCTCGACCCCGTCGGGCAGGTTCTGGATGGAGGTGGCGAGGTCGTCCGCGTTGCCGAAGAAGAGGACGCCGTCGAGATCGTAGACGACGATGCGCCCGCCATGGGAGGCGAGCACGGCGCAATCGGGCTGGGAGCGGATGCGCTTGGAGGCGATGTGGGGACAGGTGACCTGCCGCCGCACGATCGGCCGGCTCATCTCCATGATGAAGACGAGGCACGAAAGGGCCACGCCGACGAGGGCGCCCAGGATCGGCTGGCCGAGCACCGTCGCGGCCATGACGGCGAGCACGATGGCGGTGTTGCGGCGCGCCCGCGTCCGCACCCGCGGCTCAGCCGAGGAGACGGCGTCCCGCAGCATGGCGAGACACCAGCGGTCCCACATCTTCCAGCCGATGCAGAGCAGCATCGCCGTGAGCACGATGATGGGAATGGCGGAGATGAGCGGGGCCGCGAGGAGAGCCGCGAGAAGGAGGCAGAGCGCCATCGAGATGGTCGAGAGGCGCGTGCGGCCGCCATTCTCGAAGAGGGCCGTCGTCGTCCCGAGCGAGGCGGTCACGGCGATTCCCCCGACCGCCGCCGAAGCGACGCTGGCGAAGCCCTGGCCGGCGAGGTCGCGCCGCGGCGACTGGCGCAGGTCGCACAGGTTCTGGGCCGTGCGCACCGTGAAGGTGAAGTCGAGCATCGCGACCGCCGCCAGGGTCGCCGAGGTCAGGAAGAGCGTCTGGAGGATATGGAGGTCCCGCAGGGCCTCGCTCATGCTCGCCCAGTCGATCGCGAGCCCGAGGGTCGCCTGCCGCAGGGAGAGAGCCCCGATCGTCCTGCCGAGATCGAGCCCGGGCCAGAGACCGTCCAGCGCGTGCCAGGCGAGCGTGCCCACGCCGAGCCCGACCATCATCGCCGGGATGCGCGGGGCGAAGGTGTCCGAAACGCGGATCACCACGACGATCGCGATGCCGAACAAGGCCATCACGGGATGGGGCAGCGCCCCGTGCCTGAAGGCTGCCCAAAGCTCGCCCGGCCCTGTCAGTTCGAAGAAGCGCGGGGATTGCTGCACGAAGGTGCGAACCGCGAGGCCCGTCACGAACCCGGCCAGGACCGGATAGGGCGTGAACTTGACGATGCGCACGAAGCCGGACCAGGCGAAGAGCGCCTGCCACAGCCCCGCGAGCAGGACCGAGAGGGGCGCCACGGCCAGCGCCTTGCCGACGTTCCCGTCGAAGAAGCCGACGAGGGTGGCGATGAAGCTCGCCTGGATCAGCGCCAGGGGCGCCGAGGGGACGTTGACGATGAAGGAGGAGGTGCGCGTGAGGGCGCCGGCGAGCCCGCCGACCACCGCGCAGAGGATTCCCGTCGCAGCCCCCGCCGCGACATGATCGGGCCCGAGGGTGCCGAAGGCGAGGACACCGGCCGAGACGGAGAACGGCAGGGTCAGGAGGGCGCCGATCGCCCCCGCGCCGACCTCGCGGGCCAGCGTTTCCTTCGCCGGATACCGGGCCCGCTCCTGCCGCGCCGCCGCGACCGCCTGCGCCGCCTCGACATGGGCCGTCGCCCCGATCGAGACCTCAGAGACCGGCATTCTCTCTCTCGGGCGTCATGGCTCCAGGTGGAACTTCCCGATATTCCTGTGCTCGGCCCTGATGCGGCGCACCGTGCCGGTCACCGAGCGGTAGACGATCGTGTCGGTCTCGACATGGCCGCCCTTGAAGCGGACGCCGTGGAGCAACGCCCCGTCCGTCACGCCCGTCGCCGCGACGACGACGTCGCCGCGGGCGAGGTCGTTGAGATCGTATTTCCGGTCGGGATCGGTCACGCCCATCTTCTTGGCGCGCTCGCGTTTCTCGGGTGTGTCGAGGATCAGCCGCCCCTGCATCTGGCCACCGATGCAGCGCAGCGCGCCCGCCGCGATGACGCCTTCCGGCGCCGCGCCGATGCCCAGGTAGAGATCGATCCCGGTCTCGTCCGGCATGGTCGTGAAGATCACGCCCATGATGTCGCCGTCCGTGATCAGGCGGATGCCGCAGCCGAGGCTGCGGACCTTCTGGATCAGCTCCTGGTGGCGGGGACGCTCGAGGATGAGGACCGTGATATCCTTCGGCTCGACGCCCTTGGCCGCGGCGACGGCGCGGATATTCTCCTCCGGCGAGCGGTCGAGATCGACGACGCCCTTCGGATAGCCGGGGCCGACGGCGATCTTCTCCATATAGACGTCGGGCGCCGCGAGCAGCGTGCCGCCCTCCGCCATCGCCATCACGGCGATCGAGCCCGGCATGTCCTTGGCGCAGAGGGTGGTCCCCTCCAGGGGATCGACCGCGATGTCGACCTTGGGGCCCTCTCCTGTGCCGACCCGCTCGCCGATGAAGAGCATGGGCGCCTCGTCGCGTTCGCCCTCGCCGATCACGACCGTGCCGTCGATCGGCAGCGTGTTCAGCTCGCGCCGCATGGCGTCGACCGCCGCCTTGTCGGCCGCCTTCTCCTGCCCCCGCCCGCGCAGCAGCGAGGCGGCGACGGCCGCGCGCTCGGTCACCCTCACCAGTTCGAGGGTCAGGATGCGCTCGAGAAGTTGGCTGGGCTGAGCGGCCTTGTCGTTCGCCATGATGTTCCCCCTCTCAATCGCGCTCGATTCGGATCACCTGCGGCGGCTCTGCCAGCAGTCCGTCCGCGGCCATCTCGCCGAGCGCCTGCCGGATCGCCGCCTCCGTCGCCTCGTAGGTGATGAGGACGATGGGGACGGGCTCCCCCGAGCGCCCGAGCTTGTCGCGGTCGGCACCGGGCGGACGCTTTTGCAGGATCGATTCCAGCGAGATGTCGGCTTCCGCCATGCGGCTCGCGACGCCCGCGGCGACGCCGGGACGGTCATGCACCGTCACGCGGACGTAATAGCCGCCCTTGTGGCGCTGCATCGGCGCCCGCTCGGCCCGCTCCAGCCCCGCGACCGGCCGGCCGAAGGGCGCGCCGAAAGTCCCCGCCGCAACATCGGCGATGTCCGAGACGACCGCCGAGGCGGTGGCAGAGCCGCCCGCGCCCGGCCCGACGAGGGTCAATTCGCCGACCGCATCGGCATCGACGGTGACGGCGTTGGTGACGCCCATCACCTGCGCCACAGGCGAGGTCTTGTGCACCATGGTCGGATGGACGCGCTGCTCGATCCCGGCATCGCCGACCCGCTCGGCGACGCCGAGCAGCTTGATGCGGAAGCCCAGTTCGTCGGCCATCCTCAGGTCGAGCGGCGTAATGGAGGAGATACCCTCGACATAGATCGCCTCCGAATCGATCGCGCTGCCGAAGGCGAGCGAGGTCAGGATGGCGAGCTTGTGGGCGGTGTCGTAGCCCTCGACGTCGAAGGTCGGATCGGCCTCCGCATAGCCGAGCTGCTGCGCCGCCGCGAGGCATTCGGCGAAGCTCGACCCCTCCTGCTCCATGCGCGAGAGGATGTAGTTGCAGGTGCCGTTGAGGATTCCGTAGATGCGGGCGATGCCGTTGCCGGCGAGCGATTCCCGCAAGGTCTTCACGATCGGGATGCCGCCGGCCGAGGACGCCTCGAAGGCGAGCGCCCGCCCCTTCGCCTCCGCCGCGGCGGCGAGGGCGAGGCCGTGCTTCGCGAGGAGCGCCTTGTTGGCGGTGACGACGTGCTTGCCGGCGCCGAGCGCCGCCTCCACGGCCGCCCGAGCCGGCCCCTCCTCGCCGCCGATCAGCTCGACGAGGCAATCGATCTCGTCGGAGACGGCCAGGGCCGCCGGATCGTCGAACCAGCGATAGGCGGAGAGGTCGCGGCCGCGATCGCGCGTCCGGTCGCGGGCGCTGACGGCGGTGACCACGACGGGACGGCCGGCGCGCCCGGCGACCTGCGCCGCGCGACGGGACAGAATGTCGAGAACCGCCGCCCCGACCGTGCCGAGGCCGGCGATCCCGACCCTCAACGGTGGCTGCATGAAGGCATCCTCGGGAAGACGGGCCGCCCTCTTAGAGCATGAAGCCGAAAAGGGGAATTCGGTTTTCCGCGAAGGCGGCCCGCGTTCAGCCCGGCCGGGTATGGCGCGCGACGAAGCGGGCGATGGGCGGCCCGGTCAGAATCACGACCAGGACGCGGAGCACTTGCAGCGCCATCACGAAGGGCGTGTCGGCTCCGCCCGCAAGCGCGATGATCGCCACCGTGTCGATGCCGCCCGGGCTCGTGGCGAGGAAGGCGGTGAGGGGGGCGATGCCGCCGAGCACGACCATGACCCAGGCCGCGAGCCCGCACAGGGCGACGATGGCGAGAGCGGAGCCCATCATCTCCGGCAGCGCCCGCATCGAGCGGATCAGCGAGCCGCGCTCGAACTGAAGGCCGATCGCCCATCCGATCAGGGCATAGGCCGCCGCGAGCAGCGAAGCCGGCACGGCGAGATGGACCGGGGTCAGCGCATTGACCAGCGCCCCGATGCCGAGAGGCACCAGCAGGCTGCCCGCGGGAATGCGCAGGCGCCGGCCGAGCCAGGATCCTCCCAGTGCGATCGCGAGGGCGGCGGCCACGCCCAATACGAAGACGGGGGACAATGCTGGAACCTTCCGGGCCGCGACGGGGGCCAGAGGCGTGTCGATCAGAAGCCGCGAGATGAGCGAGGCGGCGATCACGACGATGATGACCCGCACATATTGCATGGTCGCGACGAGGCGGGGATCGGCGCCGTGCTCGTGCGCGAGGGCCGCCATGACGGAGGCCGCGCCGGCCGAGGTGCCCCAGGCCGCCGTCGAGCCCGGCAGCGTCCCGAACCGCGCGAGCGCCAGGCCGACCGAGGTGCTGGCGGCGACCGTGGACGAGACGCCGAACAGCATTTCCGGCCAGTCGCGCACCACCTCCGCCACGACCTCCGGCGTCACCGAGCCGGCGAGGAGGCAGCCGACGACCCCCTGGGCCGAGGAGAACAGCGCGCGGGAGACGCGGACCGGCGAGCCGGCGAGGCCCACGCCGATGGCCGCGATCATGGGCCCCATCAGGATCGCGGCCGGAACCGATGCCGCGTTCAGCCCCCAGGCCAGAAGGAAGGACAGGGCCGCGAGGCCGATCCAGGTGAGCACGTGGCGGGGGAGCGGGGGCAAGGGTCAGGTTCCCGGTCGGCTCCGGCCGGAGCCGGCGGCCCGGAGAGGAACGATCACGAAGAGACAGGGGAGACAGGCAAGAAAAAAGCCGCTCTGCGGCGGCTCGGGCGAGCCGTGGCCGAAGGGGCCACGGCGCGAAAAGCGGAAAGGCTCAGAAGAGGCCCAGCACGATGCAGGCCATGAGCGCCAGCGAAAGACAGACGGCACCGACCTGCACGCCCGGCCACCATGCACGCTTCAAGATCACGTCCATCGCCGCCTCCTGGTCCGTACCGTAAACGCGACGTTACCATTCCGGTTTCCCGCTGCAAGCGAGATTTGTTGCTGCGCTGCGACGCGGCTCGAAACACTAGTGAAACATTTACCATCCGCCTCGCCTTAACCCGTTGACAATCCTCATGCTGCGCCGCAATGCCGATTGTGTCAGGGCGGCGGCGACAATGCGGCCTCCACGAAGGCGGCGACATCGAGCGCGCGAGCGTCCCGGCCGAAAGGCGCGACCACCTGGATCCCGACCGGGAACCCGTCCGTCCCGCTCAGCCCCGGGACGTTGACGCAGGGGGTTCCGAGCAGGGTCCATAGCCGGTTGTAGCGCGCATCCCCCGTCGTCCCGAGATCGAGCCTCGGCGCGATGCCCGGCGCGGCATAGGTCAGGATCGCATCGACATCCCCGAAGAGATCCCGCGCCTCGTGCCGCGCCTGACGCGCCACGCGCCGCGCCTCGTCATATTCCGCCGGCCGAAGGCGCGAGCCGCGATCGAGCATGGCCCGGAGCTTGGGCGGCATCCCCTCCCCCTCGTGCTCGTGCTCCCAGGCGAGCGAGACCGCCGCCTCGAAATCATTGATCGTCGCATGCGCCGCCCATCCCTCGCGGAGGCCGGAGGACGGGGACAGGTCGATGACCGCGGCGCCGGCGCGCTCGCAGCGCGCGATCGCCTCGTCGAGGGCGGCGACCCCGTCCGATTCGGCCTCGCCGGCAAAATCCTGACGGACGATTCCTAGGCGGGGGGCCGTCCGTTCCTCTTCCCGGGAGGGGCGTCCGGTGACGGCCTCGAAAGCCGCCGCGAGATCCTCGACGCGGGTGGCGAAGAGCCCGAGGGTGTCCAGCGTCCACGCCTGGCATTTGACCCCGACGGTCGGAATCAGCCGGAACGAAGGCTTGATCGCCGCCGCGCCGCAGAAGGAGGCCGGGCGGATCACGGATCCCCCCGTCTGGGTGCCGAGCGCCAGCGGCACCATGCCGGCGCCGACCGCCGCCGCCGAGCCCGCCGAGGAGCCGCCCGGCGTGCGGCCGGGCCCGTGCGGGTTCAGCGTCGCGGTCGGATCGGAGGAGGCATAGGCGGTGGTCGTGGTCTTGCCGACGAGGGTCGCCCCGGCCCGGCGCAAGGCGCAGACGACCGCCGCATCCGCCCGGGGACGCCAGCCGCGACAGGAGGCCGAGCCCATTTCGGTCGGCATGTCGGCGGTGTCGATGATGTCCTTGACCGCGACGGCGATGCCGGCGAGCGGCCCCTGCCGGGCCGCCCGCGGCTCGTTTGCCAGATGGGCGAAGGCGCGAAGGCCCGGCTCGCGGGCGGCGATCGCCTCGCGCGCGAGATCGAGGGCGCCTTGCGGCGTCAGGGCGCCCTGGCGGATGCGGGACCGGAGATCGACGAGCGAGAGCATGATTCCGGTCTAGAGGCTGTCATGAACCCCGGACAAGGGCCGGGCGGCCCGATTCGGGGCAGGCGCCGCCCGGAGAGGTTGACATGCCGTTAACCCGGCCGGGGGCATTTTCGGCGCATGCGTCGTGCCTATGTTGCGTGTCTGGGCCTCGCGCTGATCGTCGCCGGTCTCGTGGGTTGCGGACGCTTCTCGTTCCAGAGCCGGGAAGCCTGGCGCCGGCAGGCCGAGGAAACCTGCCTCGCCTCCCACCTCGTCCGGCCGAGCGCCTACATGTCCTTCTCCGCCCAAGAGATCGACGGCCCCGGCATCTGCGGCATCACCTATCCGATCCGCGCGAGCGCCTTCGCCGGAGGCTCGGTCGGGCTCACGAACCGCCTCACCCTCGGCTGCCCGATCATCCCCTCGATCGACGTCTGGCTGGACCGCGTCGTCCAGCCGGCGGCCACGCTTTATCTCGGCCAGCGCGTCGTGGACCTGCGGGCGGGCTCCTATTCCTGCCGGCCGCGCAACAACCAGTCGGGCGCCAAATATTCCGAGCACAGCTTCGGCAACGCGCTCGACGTGATGGCCTTCCGCCTGGAGGACGGGAGGGAGGTCGCGGTCAAGACCGGCTGGCGCGGCGCGCAGGAGGAGCAGGATTTCCTGCGCGAGGTCTTCGTCGGCGCCTGCCCCTATTTCACGACGGTGCTCGGGCCGGGCTCGGACGTCTTCCATTACGACCATCTCCACCTCGACCTCGCCCGCCACGATCCGGCCCAGAAGCGCCACATCTGCCGGCCGGTCATCAAGTTCGAGCCGCGCCTCCCTCGGGCGGGATGACGCCGCGCCGAGCGGAAGCGAGTGTTGCAGCCCCGCCATTGTGGCGGTGGCGGCGGAGGGGCATGGTCGCCTCCCTCATCGAGCCTGGATCATGCGTCGTCTTCTTCTCGCATTCGGCTGCGCCGCCCTCCTTCTCGCCCCCGCGGCGCGGGCTTCCGAGATCGTGCCCTCCGAAAAGCGCGTCATCCCCTATACCGCCGACCTGCCGACCTGCGGCGATCCCGAGGTCCTCGCCTTCATCACCTCGCGCTTCTCCGAGCGGGAGGCGAAGTTCTGGGGCTCCGACCTGACCCTCGTCGAATACAGCCACATCAAGCCGCTCGCCTGGCGCCCCTGGGGGCTCGACACCATCCCGCGCCGCTATTGCTACGCCAAGGTGCTGACCTCCCGGGGAAGCTGGCACCGGGTCGATTATTCGGTGCGCGAGGATCTCGGCTTCCTCGGCGTCGGCTGGGGGGTCGAATGGTGCGTGCTGGGGCTCGACCGCAATTTCGCCGATTCGCCCTCGTGCCGCATGGCCCGGCCGTGAGGGCGGCGCGCGCCGCCCTCGCCTGCCTCGCCCTCGCGGCCGTCTTCCTCGCCGGGCCCGCCCTTGCGCAGCGGGGCGGCGGCACGCCGGGGGAGTTCGATTTCTACGTCCTCGCCTTGTCCTGGTCGCCGAACTATTGCGAGGCGCGGGGCGACAGCCGCGGCTCGCCCCAATGCGAGCCCGGCCGCAATCTCGGCTTCGTGGTGCACGGCCTGTGGCCGCAATATGAGCGGGGCTACCCTTCCAATTGCGGCGGCAACCGCTCGGCGCCGCGCTACGCGCTCGACGAGGCGAAAGGCGTCTTTCCCGACGAGGGCCTCGCCCGCCACGAATGGCGCCAGCACGGCACCTGCTCGGGCCTTCCCCCGAGCGCCTATTTCCGGGCCGTCCGCACGGCCCGCGACAAGGTGCGGATCCCCGAGGCGATGGCGGCGCTCGACCGCGACAGCCGCACCACCCCGCAGGCGATCGAACGCGCCTTCTCCGAGGCCAATCCCGGCCTGCGCCCGGACATGATCTCGGTGCAATGCAGTCACGGCGCCCTGAAGGAGGTGCGGATCTGCCTGACGCGCGACCTGCGCGCCTTCACGAGCTGCCCCGAGATCGACCGGCGCGCCTGCCGTTTCGGCCCCATCCGGGTGAGCGCGCCGCGCTGACCCCGCCGGGCCCCTCCCCTGCCGGCGCCATGTGGCATAGAAACCCGCAGCATGCTCTAGTGATGGCCTGATCCTGCCGTTGCGATGGCTTTGAGATACATGCCGTAGCTGTTGTTCATCCGGCTTCCTTCGCGCAGAAGCTCTTCGGTCGAGATGAAACCCTGGCGCCAGGCCACCTCCTCGGGGCAGGCGATCTTGAGTCCCTGACGGCGCTCGATGGTGCGCACGAAGGCGGAAGCCTCGTGCATGGCGTCGACCGTCCCGGTATCGAGCCACGCCGTGCCGCGCGGCAGGACCTCGACCCGCAGCGTTCCCTTCTCCAGGTAATGCGCATTCACCGAGGTGATCTCGACCTCTCCGCGGGCCGAGGGCTTCACGCCCCGCGCGATCTCGACCACGTTCTCATCGTAGAAATAGAGGCCCGTCACGGCGAGGTCGCTCTTGGGCTCCTGCGGCTTCTCCTCGATCGACAGGGCCTTGCCCTCGGCATCGACTTCCACCACGCCGAATTCGCGCCCGTCCGCCACCCGGTAGCCGAACACGACGGCGCCCGAGGCAAGCGAGGCGGCGCGTTCGAGCTGGGCGGTCAGGCCCGCGCCGTAGAAGATGTTGTCGCCGAGAGCGAGGGCGCATTTCCGGCCCGCCACGAAATCCTCCCCGATCAGGAAAGCCTGCGCCAGCCCCTTGGGCTCCGGCTGCTCGGCATAGGAGACCGAGACGCCCCATTGCGTTCCGTCGCCGAGAAGGTCCCGGTAGAGCGGCAGGTGATGGGGGGTCGAGATGATCAGGAATTCGCGGATGCCCGCCAGCATCAGCGTCGTCAGCGGATGATAGATGAGCGGCTTGTCGTAGATCGGGAGGAGCTGCTTCGAGACCGCGCGCGTCATCGGATAAAGCCGGGAGCCGAGCCCTCCGGCGAGAATGATGCCCTTCTTGACCACGGCGTGACTCCTGACGATCGGCGATGAGAGGCTGTTGGGACAACGCGACGGGGCCCGGGCCCCTTTCGCGATACGATTCCGCAGACTTGGCGGCGAGGGATCCTTTCTATCCGGGCGCCCCGCCCGTCTCGTCGAGCGCGACGCTCAGCGAATGGCGCCAGGGCGGGGGCTCGATCCCGTATTCCCGGCGCAGCTTTTCGGTGGAAAGGCGCGAATTGGCGGGACGTCTCGCCGGCGTCGGATACTCTGCCGTCGTGATGGGCACGATCCGGGCCGCCCGGAAGCCGCGCGCCGCCGCGCCCTCCATGATGGCGGCGGCGAAATCGGCCCAGCTCGCCTCGCCCGCGCCCACGAAGTGGAACGCACCCGCCGGCGCGTCCGGCTCCCTGGCGAGCCGCAGCGCGATCGTGCGCACGGCGCCGGCGAGATCGGCCGCGAAGGTCGGGCAGCCGCGCTGGTCGGCGACGACGCGCAGCTCCTCGCGCTCCGCCCCGAGGCGCAGCATGGTCTTGAGGAAATTGGCGCGGTGGGGAGAGACCACCCAGGCGGTCCGCAGGACGACATGGCGGGGATTCGCGGTCCTGACCGCCTGCTCCCCGCCCTCCTTCGAGGCGCCGTAGACGCTGATCGGCCCGACCGGATCGTCCTCGCGATAGGGCTCGGGCTTGTCGCCCGCGAAGACGTAGTCGGTCGAGAGATGCACGATGGGCGCGCCCGCCCCGGCCGCCGCCTTGGCCAGGATCGCCGGGGCGAGGGCGTTGGCGGCCCAGGCCGCCGCGACCTCGCTCTCGGCCTTGTCGACCGCCGTATAGGCGCCGCAGGAGATCACCGCGTCCCAGCGGCGCGAGGCCATGACGCGGGCGACCGAGACCGGATCGACGAGGTCGAGCTCGGCCCGCGCCGGGGCGTGGAGGCGAACCTCCCCGGGCCAGGGCTGCCGCAGCAGCTCGATCCCGACCTGTCCCGTGCCGCCCGTGACGAGGATGTCCATCTTCAGCCCTTGGCCTCGAGTCCGAGGCGCTCGCCGCCGTACTGGCCGGCCTGGATCGCCCGCCACCAGGGCTCGTTGGCGAGATACCATGCGACGGTCTTGGCGAGGCCGGTCTCGAAGGTCTCGCGCGGCTCCCAGCCCAGCTCGCGCTTCAGCTTGGCCGCGTCGATCGCGTAGCGCATGTCGTGGCCGGGCCGGTCCGCGACATAGCCGATCTGGTCCGCATAGGGCTTGCCGTCGGGGCGCGGGCGCAGCCCGTCGAGGAGGCCGCAGACTTGGCGCACCACCTCGATATTGGTCCGCTCCGAATTGCCGCCGACATTGTAGGTCTCGCCGGGCGTCCCGGCCTCGAAGACCCGCCGGATGGCGCGCACGTGATCCTCGACGAAGAGCCAGTCGCGGACGTTCTCGCCGCGGCCGTAGACCGGCAGGGTCTCGCCCGCGAGCGCCTTCACGATCATCAGCGGGATCAGCTTTTCCGGGAAGTGGTAGGGGCCGTAATTGTTGGAGCAGTTCGTCACCACGGCCGGCAGGCCGTAGGTGTGGAACCAGGCCCGCACGAGATGGTCCGAGCCCGCCTTCGAGGCCGAATAGGGCGAGCGCGGATCGTAGGGGGTCTCCTCGACGAAGAAGCCTTCCGGGCCGAGCGAGCCGAAGACCTCGTCCGTCGAGACGTGGTGGAAGCGGAAGCTGCCCTGCCGGCCGCGATCCAGGCCCTTCCAGTGCCGCGTCGCGGCCCGGAGCATGCGGTAGGTGCCGACGATGTTCGTCTCGATGAAGGCGTCCGGGCCGTCGATCGAGCGGTCGACATGGCTCTCGGCCGCCAGATGCACGACGACGTCCGGGTCGAAGCGCGCGAAGATGCCGGCGATCGCCTGCGCGTCGCAGATATCGGCGCGGACGAACTCGTATCGCTCGCTGTCCGCGACCGAGGCGACCGACGAGAGCGTGCCCGCATAGGTCAGCTTGTCGAGGTTCAGCACCCGATAGTCGCTTTCCCCGATGAGATGGCGGACGAGGGCGGAGCCGATGAAGCCGGCGCCTCCCGTCACGAGCACGCGCGACGTCAATCGAACCTCCAGGTCATCCAAGCTTGCGATCAGTCGAGCGTGGCCGCAAGCGGCTCGCCGTCATACGGGAAGGGGCTGTCGAACTCCGCCAGCGAGGGCAGAGACCTGTCCTTGTCGGAGAGGACGGGGCCGGCCGGCGGCAGCGGCCAGTCGATCCCGACGCTGTCCCAGCGGATCCCGCCGTCATTCGCCGGGGCATAGTCGTCCGTCACCTTGTAGACGACCTCGGTATCGGGCTCGAGGGTCACGAAGGCATGCGCGAAGCCGGCCGGGATCCACAGCTGGTGGCCGCTTGCGGCCGACAGCTCCGCGCCGAGCCATTTGCCGTAGGTGGGCGAGCCGCGCCGGATATCGAGGGCGTAATCCATGACGCGGCCCGCGACGCAGCGCACGAGCTTGCCCTGCGCATGGGGCGGGGTCTGGAAATGCAGGCCCCGCAGCGTGCCGACGGCGCGGGACAGGGAATGGTTGTCCTGCACGAACTCGGCTTCGATTCCGAGCGCCGCCAGCGCGCGCCGGCTCCAGGTCTCCATGAACCAGCCGCGCTCGTCCCCGAACCGGCGTGGCTTGATCAGCATGATTCGCGACAAGGACAACCCCGCATAGCGCGATCGGGCTTACGAGCCCGCGCGTATATCTCCTGGCCGAGGCGGAGCGCAAACCGGG
>NZ_DAOLAJ010000038.1:31005-33609 GCF_035325185.1 Enterovirga sp.
GGCCCATCCTCCTCAACCGGCGCGTCCGACCCCGGTATAGGCGAAACCGTGCCTCGCCATGTCCTGCGGCCGGTAGACGTTGCGCAGGTCGACGACGACGTTTCCCGCCATGGCCGCCTTGATCCGGCGCAGGTCGAGGGCGCGGAACGAATCCCATTCGGTCATCAGGACCAGCGCCTCGGCCCCCTGCGCGCAGGCATAGGCGTCCTTGGCATATTCGACGTCGTCCAGGAGGGCCCGGGCATTCTCCATCCCCTCCGGGTCGAAGGCCTGGATCGCCGCGCCCGCATCCTGGAGGGCGCGGATGATGGCGAGGGCGGGAGCCTCGCGCATGTCGTCGGTATTGGGCTTGAAGGTGAGGCCGAGGATCGCGATCCTCTTGCCGCGCACCGAGCCGCCGCAGGCCGCGAGGATCTTGCGGGCCATGGTCGTGCGCCGCTGCTCGTTGACCGCCACGACCGTCTCCACGAGCCGCAGCGGCGAGCCGTGGTTCTGCGCCGTCCGCGCGAGCGCCAGCGTGTCCTTGGGAAAGCACGATCCGCCATAGCCCGGCCCGGCATGCAGGAACTTGCGCCCGATGCGGTTGTCGAGCCCGATCCCGCGCGCCACGTCCTGCACGTCGGCGCCCACCTGCTCGCAGAGATCGGCGATCTCGTTGATGAAGGTGATCTTGAGCGCCAGGAAGGCATTGGCGGCATATTTGGTCAGCTCCGCCGTCCGCCGCCCGGTGGTCAGGACCGGCGCGGCGTTGAGATAGAGCGGACGATAAAGCTCCGCCACGAGCCGCGCGCCGCGCTCGTCCTCGGCCCCGATCAGGATCCGGTCGGGTCGCTTGAAATCCTCGATCGCCGCGCCCTCGCGCAGGAATTCGGGATTGGAGACGACCGAGAACTCCGCCTGCGGGCGCTCCTCCCGGATGATCCGGTCGACCTCGTCGCCCGTCCCGACGGGGACCGTCGACTTGGTCACCACCACCGTATAGCCCTCGAGCGCCGCCGCGATCTCGCGCGCCGCCCCGTAGACATAGGAGAGGTCGGCGAAGCCGTCGCCCCGGCGCGACGGCGTGCCGACCGCGATGAACACCGCATCCGCCCCCGGCACCGCCCCCGCGAGGTCGGTCGAGAAGGACAGCCGCCCCGCCTGCGCATTCGTCGCCACGATCTCCTCCAGGCCCGGCTCGAAGATCGGGATCTCCCCGGCCCTCAGCGCCTCGACCCGGGCCGGGTCCTTATCCACGCACACCACCTCGTGGCCGAAATCCGCAAAACAGGCTCCGGAGACCAGCCCCACATAGCCCGCCCCCACCATCGTGATCCGCAATGCCCATGCTCCCTGCCGGCCGCGCCGTCATATGCGACGAAGCCGCCTTCACGTCGAGCAGGGCTCGAAGCGCCGGTTCGTCCCGCGCGGGAAGGGCTCGTTAACGCGCCGTTTTCCATGGCGGAGTCACTACAACAGCAGCAGTCGCCGCGGATTCTGACCATCATGGAAGCCATGCGTCCAACCACGAAGCGTCCGATCGTCATCGAGAATCAGGAAGTCGAATCGACAACGGCGAATGTCGCGTTTCTCGCAAAGCAAGGCCGTTCGAGCCTGTCGCAGGCCGAGGGGACGAAAATGCGGCCCGTCACCACCCCGGTATTCGACCCTCAGGCACAGCCGTCGCAGCCCGCCGACGTGCCGCCCTGGTTCACGGCATTCGATCTCGCCGCGAATACGCGGTTCACGCGCACCCCCGACCATGTGCGGCGGCGGCAGGCGGGCGAACTCGCCGCGATCGCGCCCCTCCGCCCCCCGGCGGCCGGCTCGGACATGACGGCGGAGCCGGCGCCGCGGCACGATCGCCGCCTGGACGAGGCGTCCGAGGATCGCGACGGGCCGCCGGCATCCCAGGGGATCGATGCGCCTCGCGGGCATCCGGGAGACTTGCCCGAAGCGATCCTGGCCGATGAGCCCGATCCCTGGTTCGACCAGGGTGAGGCGGAGCCGGAGGAGAGCGACGAGGACGATATCGCGGAGTTCGTGGCTTCGCTGACGGGTCCGCCGCGCCTGCCGTTCCTCGGCTACGGCGCGGTGACCCTCACCGCGCAGCTGACGTGGCGGTCGATGCGCCGCCCGCGCGACCGCTCCCGTCCGCACCCGGTGGAGCAGGACGAGCGTCCCGACGACGAGCTTCCGCCGCCGGATCGGGCGCCGTCATGCGGGAGCGCGGCCGTCGCGATACCCGCGCCCGCGCCCTGCCGGGCGGAATGCGAGGAATACAGCCTCCCGCCGCTCGACCTCCTGGCCGAGGCGATGATCGGCGAGCCCACCTACGAGGCTTCGGCGGAATACCTCGACCGCAGCTCGGTCACCTTGCAGCAGACGCTGCACGATTTCGGCGTGCGCGGCGAGGTCATCGACGCCAATCCCGGCCCGGTCGTGACCCTGTACGAGTTCGAGCCGGCGCCGGGGACCAAGGCGAGCCGCGTCATCGGCCTGTCGAACGACGTCGCCCGCTCGATGTCGGCGGTCTCGGCCCGTATCGCCGTGGTGCCGGGACGAAACGTCATCGGCATCGAGCTGCCGAACCAGAAGCGCGAGACGGTCTTCCTGCGCGAGCTG
>NZ_DAOLAJ010000039.1:0-15152 GCF_035325185.1 Enterovirga sp.
TCCGCCACCGAGGTCGAGGGCGTGATCGGATACCAGGCCGCGACCGTCGCCCCGCCATAGACGCAGCCGAGGGCTGCCGCGTCGTTGCCCTCGATGAAGATCCGGTTCCCCACCGCATCCGAGCGCTCGACCTTGAGGCCGATCTCCGGCAGGTGCTCGGCCGCATAGGCGCGGCCGATTTCCAGCGCCTCGTAATTCGGCGGGATCAGCTTGTCCTTGCCCCGGAACTGCTCGGCGATGAGCTGGCGCAGCACCTCCGTCTCGACCCCGAGCAGATGGCCGAGCGCCCCGACATAGATGATGTTCTTGAAGAGCTGGCGCTGGCGCGTGTCCTGGTAGCGGGCATTGGTGAGCTGCGTCAGCGGCATGCCGATGACGGTGACGTCGGAGCGGAACTTGGACGGCGGCATGGGCCGCGTGGAATCGTAGAAGAGATAGCCGCCCGGCTCGATCGAGGCGACGTCCCGGTCCCAGGTCTGCGGGTTCATCGCCACCATGAAGTCGACGCCGCCGCGCCGGCCGAGATGCCCGTGGCCCGAGACCCGCACCTCGTACCAGGTCGGCAGGCCCTGGATGTTCGAGGGGAAGATGTTGCGCGAGGCGATGGGCACGCCCATGCGCAGGAAGGAGCGCGCGAAGAGCCGGTTCGCGCTCGCCGAGCCCGAGCCGTTCACATTGGCGAACTGGACGACGAAATCGTTCACCGCCCGCAGCGGGCTCGCTCCCTCCGGGCGCGGCGCGGGCGCCTGCCGCGAATTCGGCCGCGGCGATTCCGCCGGGTCGCTCAGGCTCTCGCGCATCCGCTCCTCCGGGCTTCCCTGTCCGCCGCATGGGCCATGGTGATGAGGGATTTCTGCATGTCCCAGGCGCCGGTCGGGCAGCGCTCGGCGCAGAGCCCGCAATGGAGGCAGACGTCCTCGTCCTTCACCATCACCCGCCCCGTCTTGAGGTCGCGCGAGACGTAGAGCGCCTGCTCGCGGTTGAGGGCGGGGGCGGCGAGGCGCCGGCGCAGGTCTTCCTCGGGCCCGTTCTGGGTGAAGGTGATGCAGTCGGTCGGGCAGATGTCGGCGCAGGCGTCGCACTCGATGCACAGGCTCGAGGTGAAGACGGTCTGCACGTCGCAATTCAGGCAGCGCTGCGTCTCGGCATAGGCGAGGGCGCGGTCGAAGCCGAGTTCCACCTCGACCTTGACGTTCTTCAGCGCCACTTCCGGCTCCTGGAGCGGGACGGCCCGGCGGCTCGCGAGCGAGACGTCGTTGTCGTAGCTCCATTCATGGATGCCCATCTTCTGGCTGGCGAGGTTCAGGTGCGGCGGCGGCCGCTCGGCGAGATCGAGCCCCTGGCAGAAGCGGTCAATGGAGATCGCGGCCTCGTGGCCGTGGGCGACGGCCCAGATGATGTTCTTCGGCCCGAAAGCCGAATCGCCGCCGAAGAACACCCCCGGCCGCGTCGACTGGAAGGTCGCCTTGTCGACGACCGGCATGCCGCGGCGGTCGAATTCGAGGCCGAGATCGCGCTCGATCCAGGGAAAGGCGTTCTCCTGGCCGACCGCGACGAGGACGTCGTCGCAGGGGATCGTCTCGTCCGGCTCCCCGGTCGGGACGAGTTCGCGCCGGCCCTGCGCGTCCCGTTCGGCCCGGACCTTCTCGAACAGGATTCCCGTGAGGCGGCCGTTCTCGTGCAGGAACGCCTTCGGCACCCGGTAGTCGAGGATCGGGATGCCCTCGTGCATCGCGTCCTCCTTCTCCCAGGGCGAGGCTTTCATCTCGTCGAAGCCCGAGCGCACCACCACCGTCACGCTTTCGCCGCCGAGGCGCCGGGCCGTGCGGCAGCAATCCATGGCCGTGTTGCCGCCGCCGAGGACGACCACGCGGCGCCCGATCCGGTCGACATGCTCGAAGGAAACGTTGGCGAGCCACTCGATGCCGATATGGATATGGGCTGCGGCCTCGCGCCGGCCGGGAATGTCGAGGTCGCGCCCGCGTGGCGCGCCGGTGCCGACGAAGACCGCGTCGAAGCCTTCCGCGAGCAGGCCCTTCAGGCTCCCGACCCGCTCGCCGTAGCGGGTCGAGATCCCGCCCATGTCGACGATGTAGCCGACCTCCTCGTCGATCACGCTCTCCGGCAGGCGGAAGCGCGGGATCTGGCTGCGGACCATGCCGCCGCCCCGCTCCTCGGAATCGATCAGGGTGATGTCGTAGCCGAGGGGCGCGAGGTCGCGCGCGACGGTCAGCGAGGCCGGCCCCGCCCCGACGAGCGCGATGCGCCGGCCGTTTCGCGAGTCCGGCGCCTTGGGCAGGAGGCCGGCGACGTCGCCCTTGTTGTCGGCGGCGACCCGCTTCAGGCGGCAGATGGCGACCGGCTGATCCTCGACCCGGCCGCGCCGGCAGGCCGGCTCGCAGGGCCGGTCGCAGGTGCGCCCGAGGATTCCGGGAAAGACATTGGAGGTCCAGTTGACGAGATAGGCGTCGGCATAGCGTCCGGCCGCGATCAGGCGGATATATTCCGGCACCGGCGTATGGGCCGGGCAGGCCCATTGGCAATCGACGACCTTGTGGAAGTAATCCGGCCCGCTCGTATCGGTGGGCGCCATCCCCGAGGCGGCGCTTCCCGCGCCTGCCGACACGACACGCCGGCCGGCGCTCCCTTGGACTGCCATTATCTCGCCTCTTCAGGGCGTTGGAACCGGGCGGACCTTAAAACAAGAATCCCTAAAAAAAAGCGCGACTTTCGACGCGCCCGCGGCGCGGATCGCCGCAGGCTTTCGTCCCCGCTTTCCGTCATGGCCGGGACCCCGGCCGGGCGGCTTGCCGCCGCCTTTTCTTTCCGCTTCTGATGAACCTTCGGCCGTCGCCGCGACACTCATGGGAGCCGGTGGAGATGGATCCTGCCTCCGATGCCGCCCTGATCCGCCGCATCGCGTCCCGGGACCAGACCGCCATGCAGGCTCTGTACGGGCGCCATCATCTGCGCGTGTTCAGGTTCCTGCTGCGCATCGTGCGGAACGAATCCGCCGCGGAGGACCTGATGAGCGACGTGTTCGTGGAGGTGTGGCAGCAGGCCGGGCGCTTCGAGGAGCGCGCGGCGGTCACGACCTGGCTGCTCTCGATCGCGCGCTTCAAGGCGCTCTCCTCGCTGCGCCGCCGCCGCGAGGTGGAGCTCGACGAGGACGCGGCGGCCGGGATCGAGGACGAGGCCGATACTCCCGAGGTGACGGCCCAGAAAGCTTCCAAGGCCGAGGCCATGCGGGCCTGCATCGCGAAGCTGTCGCGGGAACATGCCGAGGTGATCCAGCTGGTCTATTATCACGAGCAGAGCGTCGAGCAGGTCGCAACCGTCCTCGGCATCCCCGAGGCGACCGTGAAGACGCGGATGTTCTATGCCCGCAAGCGCCTCTCCGAACTGCTGAAGGCGGCGGGGATCGACCGGGGTTGGCCATGAGCGCACCGCAGAACCCGCCCTCCCGTCCGAACGAGGATCGAGATATGAACGCCTCCGCCGACGAGGTCGACCTCCTCCTGCCCTGGTATGCCGCCGGCACGCTGGCTCCCGGCGAGGCGAAACGGGTCGAGGAGGCGCTGGCGCGCGATCCGGCGCTGGCCCGGCGCCTCGCCCTGGCACGCGAGGAGATGGACGAGGCGATCGGCCTCGCCGAGAGCATGCCCGGCCCGAGCCCGCGCGCCCGCGAACGCGTCTTCGACCGCATCGCCGCGATCGAGGATGCCCGGCCGGCCGGCCTTGCGGATCTCGGCAGGGCGGCCTCGGCGCGGGTGCGCGAGAGCGGCTTCGTCGGCCGCCTGCTCGATCTCGTCTCCGGCCTCGCCCCGCGCAAGCTCGCCTATGCCGGCCTCGCCGCCGCCCTCCTGATCGCGGCCCAGGCGGGGATCATCGGCGGCCTGCTCGCGGGCCGCCAGGGCGGGGCGACCTACGGCACGGCCTCCGGGCCCCGCGTCCCGGCGGGGGAGGGGACCTATGCGCTCGTCCGGTTCACGCCCGGGGCCGGCATGGACCGCGTCTCGGCCGTGCTGGGCGATCTCGGCGCCTCGATCGCGGACGGGCCGCGGGCCGGCGGGTTCTATCGCGTCCGCATCGCCACCCAGGCCGTCCCGGCAGCGGAGCGCGACCGCCTGATCGCGCGGTTGCGCGAGGCGCCGGACGTGATCGTCTTCGCCTCCCCCACGCAATAGAGCGCGGGGAACGCAGAAGCAGGCGTGTTTGACAAATCGGACGCTTTGTCCTTTTAGAAGGACAAAGCTTTCGGAGACACGCCATGACCTTCTCTCGCCGCGCGCTCGTCGCGCTCGCTGCCGGGCTCGCGCTCGGCGCCGCCGTTCCGGCGCAGGCGCAGGGTCCGAAGGAGATCCGCATCGACTTCGCGACCTACAATCCCGTGAGCCTCGTCCTGAAGGACCAGAAGCTCCTGGAGAAGGCGTTCGAGAAGGACGGCATCACGATCCGCTGGGTGCAGACGCTCGGCTCGAACAAGGCGCTCGAATTCCTGAACGCCTCCTCGATCGATTTCGGCTCGACGGCCGGCTCGGCGGCGCTCGTCGCGCGGATCAACGGCAACCCGATCAAGTCGGTCTACGTTTATTCGCGCCCCGAATGGACCGCACTGGTGACGCGCAAGGATACCGGCATCACCAAGGTCGAGGACCTGAAGGGCAAGCGCGTCGCGGTCACGCGCGGCACCGATCCGCATATCTTCCTGGTGCGGGCGCTGGCCGATGCGAAGCTGACGGAGAAGGACGTCAAGCTCGTCCTCCTCCAGCATCCCGACGGGCGCCTCGCCCTCGAGCGCGGCGACGTCGACGCCTGGGCGGGCCTCGACCCGATGATGGCGGCGGCCGAGATCGAGAGCGGCGCGGTGCTATTCTATCGGAAGCCCGAGGCCAATACCTGGGGCATCCTCAACGTGCGCGAGGATTTCGCCAAGGCCAATCCCGACATCGTCCGCAAGGTACTCTCGGTCTACGAGGAGGCGCGGCTCTGGTCGCTCGCGCATCCGCAGGAGCTGAAGCGCATCTTCGCCGAGGTCACCAAGCTCCCCGCCCCGGTGGTCGACCGGCAGATCGACCAGCGCACCGAGCTGACCCACAGCGTGATCGGCGCCCCGCAGCGCGAATCGATCCTCGCGGCCGGTCTCGCCCTCCAGGCCGCCGGCGTGATCGATCCGAAGGTGGATGTCGCATCGACGGTGGATGCGCTGATCGATCCGAGCTATCTCGACAAGCCCAAGAACTGACACCTTCGGTGTCGTGGCCGGGCTCGTCCCGGCCCTCCCGATGGAAAGGACGCCGGAAGGCAGCGTCTCATGAGTGCAACCGGAATGGCCGGGACGAGTCCGGCCATGACTCTTTCAGAGGATGAGGCATCGCCGGGCGAGACGGTTTCCGCACGGCGCCGGTTCCCGCTGCCCCTGGGTCTTCTTCTTCCTCTCGTCCTGGCCCTGGGCTGGGAGGGGGTGGTGAGATTCGGCCTCGCCAGCGGGCGGCTCATGCCGCCGCCGAGCCACATCCTCGCGACCCTCTGGTCGCTCGCGGCGAGCGGGGAACTCTGGACGCATCTCTGGGCGACGACCTGGCGCGTCGCGGTCGGGTTCGGGCTCGGGGCGGCTGCCGGCATCGTGCTGGGCGCCCTCTGCGGGGCGAGCCTCCTGGGGCGCCGGCTGCTCGATCCGACCCTCCAGGCGTTCCGGGCCATCCCCTCGATCGCCTGGGTGCCGCTCTTCATCCTCTGGCTCGGGATCTTCGAGGCGTCCAAGGTGACGCTGATCGCGGTCGGCGTCTTCTTCCCCGTCTATCTCGGGGTGATGGGGGGCGTCCTCTCGGTCGACAGCAGGCTGGTGGAGGCCGGCGGCGTCTCCGGTCTCTCGGGGGTGGCGCTCGCCCGCCGCATCCTCCTGCCGGCCGTCCTGCCCGAGGTCGTGACCTCGCTCCGCTCCGGCCTCGGCCTCGGCTTCATGTTCGTCGTCGCGGCCGAGTTCATGGGCGCCTCGGAAGGGCTCGGCTATCTCCTCGTGGACGGCCAGCAGCTCGGCAAGCCCGACCAGATCCTCGCCGCCATCATCGCCTTCGCCCTGCTCGGCAAGCTCTCCGATTCGCTCCTCGTCGCCGCGACCGCGCCGCTCGTGCGCTGGCAGGACAGGCACCGGGGCCGGCTCTGATGCTGGCGATCGAGCGCCTGTCGAAGACCTATGCGGACGGCACCGTCGCCCTGTCCGGCGTGACGCTGGGCGTGCGTCCGAGCGAGATCGTGGCGCTGATCGGCGGCTCGGGCTGCGGCAAGACCACGCTGCTGCGCCTCCTCGCCGGCCTCGACGAGGCGACGGACGGCGCGATCCTGCTCGACGGGACGAGGATCACCGAGCCGCATCCGAGCGTCGGCATCGTCTTCCAGGAGCCGCGTCTCCTGCCCTGGCTCACGGTCGCGCAGAACGTTTCCTTCGGCCTCGGCAGGCGTGGGCCCGAGGCGCGGGACAGGGTGGCCCATGCGCTGGAGAAGGTCGGCCTCGCCGAGCATGGCGGGCGCTGGCCCAAGGACCTCTCGGGCGGCCAGCAGCAGCGGGTCGCCATTGCGCGCGCCTTCGTGACGGAGCCGAAGCTGCTCCTCCTCGACGAGCCCTTCTCGGCGCTCGACGCCTTCACACGCGCGAGCTTGCACGAGCATCTCCTCGGGCTCTGGGCGGAGAAGCGGCCGATGGTGGTGCTCGTGACCCACGATGTCCCCGAGGCCGTCGCCCTGGCCGACCGCGCCTTCGTCATGCGCCCGCGTCCCGGCCGGATCGACGACGAGATCGCGCTCACGCTGGCGCGGCCGCGCGGGCGCTCCTCGCCCGCCTTCGAGAACGCTACGCGCCAGCTCTACGCCTCTCTGGACCGCTCGCTCAAAGCCCCCGATAAGGCGGGATCGCGCGGCGCCGAGCCGACCGCGCTCTGGTGGTAGGAGACGGATATGGATGCGACGGCTTTGCGCGAGATGCAGGCCCCGATCAAGGAGCGCTACCGGGAGGCGCCGGAGGCGGCCGTGATCACGCTGAAGGCGCAGGGCGAGATCGACGACGCCTCGATCGCCTGCAAGGTCGAGACGGGCAAGGCGCTGGCCGTGGCGGGGCTCCATCCGGCGACCGGGGGCTCGGGCGCCGAGCTGTGCTCGGGCGACATGCTGCTGGAGGCGCTGGTCGCCTGCGCCGGCGTGACCCTGAAGGCGGTCGCGACCGCGCTCGAGATTCCGCTGCGCCGGGGCGTCGTGAAAGCGGAGGGCGATCTCGATTTCCGCGGCACGCTCGGCGTCGACAAGGGGGCGCCGGTCGGGTTCCGGGCGATTCGCCTCGATTTCGACATCGACACAGATGCGCCGCAGGAGAAAATCGACCAGCTCCTCAAGCTGACCGAGCGCTATTGCGTCGTCTTCCAGACCATCAACACCAAGCCCCGGCTCGACGTCTCGCTGACGCGCGCCTGATCGGAACGGCATCGCGCGTGGACGGCTGCTCCGAAGCCATGAGATATCCGCAAGGCTGACATTTTTGGCACGCTCCGCGCATGGCTGTGGATCGGGCCGCCATGCCCTTGTGCTCTGGAATCCAGGTCCCTATATGGGCCCTGCCCAATTTCGCACGTGCCTGTGGCCGCGTGTCGGTTGGTGGGTATCCGGACAAGAGGCCGGACAGCCGCCAGGGGCCTAAGGAGCGATGGTCGACAGGGGTGGATCCCTTCGGCCGGCGCTTCAGGTGGACCGCTTGCGGTCCCACCGGGCCCCGACAACAACCGGCAGCCGGAGGGTTAAACCGGCGAACCCCGCTCTCCACGGGGGACGTAGCTTGAAGCAACGACGGACGGGCTTTTTTGGTCTCGCGCGCCCTCCAAAGGCGCGCACCGAAGAGGCTTGTTTCTCCTTGCCAAAAGTGCGGACGGGGTCTCCCCATCCAAACGAAGGCAGCATCGTCGGCTCGCCGACACTGGCTCGCATCCGTGTCTCCACAGCACGGGCCGGCCAGCGAGGCGATTCCGAAGACGCCGGGCGGGCGACCGCCTGAATTTCAGCCCGGGGACAGGCGACCGCGGAGCGGCGCCGCGCCCCGATTGAAACCTTTGGGATGGGTTCGATGACCGAGCGCATTCGTGACTTCCTGCGCGACCGCCGCGCCGCCGGCATCGAGGACGGGCCGGTCCTCGTCGTCGATCTCGACGTGGTTCGCGAGAACTATGCCAAGTTCGCCCGCGCCCTGCCGGATACCCGCGTCTTCTACGCCGTGAAGGCGAATCCCGAGCCGAAGCTGCTGGCGCTCCTCGCCAATCTCGGCTCGTGCTTCGACACGGCCTCGGTCGCGGAGATCCAGATGGCGCTCGCGGCCGGCGCCACGGCCGATCGCATCTCGTTCGGCAACACGATCAAGAAGGAGCGCGACATCGCCCGGGCGATGCAGCTCGGCGTGCGCCTCTTCGCGGTCGATTGCGAGGCCGAGGTCGAGAAGATCGCCCGCGCCCAGGCGGCGACGGGGGCCGAGGACGTGCGCGTCTTCTGCCGCATCCTGTGCGACGGCGCCGGCGCGGAATGGCCGCTCTCGCGCAAGTTCGGCTGCGAGCCGGATCTCGCGATCGACGTGCTGGAGCACGCCCACCGCCTCGGGCTCGAGGCCTACGGCGTCTCCTTCCATGTCGGCTCGCAGCAGGCCAATCCCGAGGCGTGGGACGGGGCGCTCGCCTCCGCCTCCCGGATCTTCCGGGAGTTGGCGGAGCGCGGCATCCGGCTCTCGATGGTCAATCTCGGCGGGGGCTTCCCGACGAAGTACCTGAAGGACGTCCCGGCGGTCGAAGCCTATGGCGAATCGATCTTCCGGGCGCTCTCGAAGCACTTCGGCAACCGCCTGCCCGAGACGATCATCGAGCCCGGCCGCGGCATGGTCGGCAATGCGGGGATCATCGAATCCGAGGTCGTGCTCGTCTCGCAGAAGAGCAAGGACGCGGACGAGATGCGGTGGGTCTATCTCGACATCGGCAAGTTCGGCGGCCTCGCCGAGACGATGGACGAGTCGATCCGCTACGACATCCGCACCGCCCATGACGAGGACCGGCGCGTCCCCTGCGTGCTTGCCGGCCCGACCTGCGATTCGGCGGATGTGATGTACGAGAAGACGCCGTATTGGCTGCCGCTCTCGCTCGAGATCGGCGACCTCGTCCATATCGAAGGGACGGGGGCCTATACCTCGACCTACTCGTCCGTCGCGTTCAACGGCCTGCCGCCGCTCCGAACCTACGTGATCTGACGCCTCCCGCCTCTCCCCCAAGCGGGGAGAGGCACCTTCTCCTTTCATCTCCCGAACGGCCTGCCGCGGCAGGCGCGAGGGCTGTCGCTCGCAAGGCGAGGAGCACGGCCAATGTTCGACATCCGTCACGAGATCCCCCAGGACGTCCCGGCCCGGGAAGCCTTGCTCGACCGCTGCTTCGGCGCGGGGCGCTTCGCCAAGACCTGCGAGCGCCTGCGCGAGGGCCGGCTGCCGGCAGAGGGACTGGCGCTGACCGCGACGCGCGGGCAGGCGCTCGCCGGCACGATCCGGCTCTGGGACGTCGCGGCGGGACCGGACCGCTCCGCGCTCCTGCTCGGCCCGGTCGCCGTCGCGCCCGAGATGCAGGGGGAGGGGATCGGGGCGAGGCTGGTCCGCGAGGCGCTCTCGCGCGCCGCCGCGTCCGGCCACCGGGCGGTGATCCTCGTCGGCGACGAGCCTTATTACCGGCGCTTCGGCTTCGCGCGGGGCCCGGTGGAGGGCCTGTGGCTTCCGGGCCCGGTCGAGATCGAGCGCTTCCTCGGGCTCGAGCTTGCGCCGGGCGCCCTCGCGGGCGCGAGGGGCTGCCTGTCCCCGACCGGTGCCGCCATGCCGCTTCCCCCTTCCGAACTGCTCCCGCGCGCTGCGAATGCGGAAGGCGCGCGCCTTCGGGCGGCTTGATCGACACCCACCCGCCCGCTCTTTCTGTTATGGCCTGCCCCGATCCGGCAGATGCTCGAGGAAGCGAGCGAGGTCGCTCGTGACGTGGTCCACATGCGGGGCGTGGACCGCTTCCTGCTCGCCGGCCTCCCGGAACGGGTCCGGGGTGGTCGGCACGACGAGGCAGGTCGTCATGCCGAGGTCGTGGGGCACGACGAGGTTCTTGGCGATGTCCTCGAACAGGGCCGAGCGCGCCGGATCGACCTTGTGGCGGTCGAGGAAGCTCAGATAGGCGCGCCGCTCGGGCTTGGGCACGAAATCGGCCGCGGCGATGTCGAAGACGTCCTCGAAATGCTCGTAGATGCCGAGCTTCATCGCGACGTTCTCGGCGTGCTTGCGCGAGCCGTTGGTCAGGATCAGCTTCCGGCCGGGAAGATGCGCGATCGCATGGCCGAGGAGAGGATTGAGCTGGATCGCCGAATGATCGATGTCATGGGCGAAATCCAGGAAATCGGCCGGATCGACATCGTATTCGTCCATCAGCGCGCGCAGGGTCGTGCCGTAGCGGTGATAGAAATACTTCTGGAGAGAGCGGGCCGACATGCCGTCGAGGCCGAACATCTCCATGATGTAGAGCGTGATGCGCTCGTCCACCTGCGGCCAGACGCGTGCCTCGTGCGGATAGAGCGTGTTGTCGAGGTCGAAGACCCATGTCTCCACATGCCCGAAGCCGCGGGGCGCGGGCGAGGAGATGCGAGAAGAACCGGATCGCGTCATCGCGGACGAAAAGGGGGCCGTCGCGGCCCCGTGCGATTCCTTATTTAGGCTCGGAGGCTTGCGGGCGGAAGAGCCTTGTCCTCAGCGCGAGCAGCGATAGGCCGTGCCGGCGACATAGGACCAGTCGTGATAGATGCGCCGGCTCAGGAGAAGGTCGCTCGCGCCGAGCGAGAGCGCCGCGTCCCGCATCACCTCCAGCGTGACGGCGAAATTGGGCCCGACGATCTCCCCGCTCGGAATGGGATGAGCCGTGTCGCCCGGACGCGGATAGGACAGGACCGGGGTGGTGAGGTCGGAGAACCGATAGGGGCCGACGCCGTCGGTGCGGGTATAGCCGACAGCCCCGAGCCTGCGGCAGCTCGCAACGTCGGCCGGCGAGGTGACGTAGCGGATCGGGTCCGGTGGCACCGCGATATAGCCGCAGCCGCCCGTCGCCAGGGCGAGACAGAACGGGGCGATCCGGGTCAGGCGAGAAAAGGTCAGCATCGGCCGGCGCGTCGGGATTCCCTGGGCCGCATCGCGGAGCCCGTCCGCTTTCACCTAAAGGCCGGCCCGACTCTTCACAATCGCCTTCGGGGTTGGGGCGCGCTATCGAGGGGCGAGTGTGGCGGGAAGAGCGCGCATGGAGACGACGAGAGGCTCGGCCTGGGCGCTGCTGGCCGAGCCCGATTTCGCCCGCTTCTGCGGCGCCCGCTTCCTTGCCGGCTGCGCTCTCCAGATGCAGAACGTCGCGATCGGCTGGCTCGTCTACGAATGGACGCGATCGGCCCTCGCCCTGGGTTTCGCGGGGCTCGCGGCCTTCCTGCCGGCGGTGGGGCTCGCCCTTTTCGCAGGCCATGTCGCGGATCTCTTCGACCGCAGGCGCATCGTGGCCACGGTCTATGCGGTGCAGGTCGTGGCCGCGCTCGGGCTCCTCGCCTGCGCGCTGGCCGGAAAGGCCGCCCTGCCAGCCGCCTACGCCCTGATCGTGCTCTCGGGCGGGGCGCGGTCCTTCGGCAATCCCGCCTCCCAGGCCCTCCTGCCCAATCTCGTCGCGCGCGAGCTGTTCGGGCGCGCGATCACCCTCGCCTCGACCTCCTGGCAGACGGCCACGATCCTCGGGCCCGCGATCGGCGGCTTCCTCTATGTCGCCGGGCCCCGCTTCGTGTTCGGCACGGTGGCGGTCTTCTTCGCCTGCGCCTCGCTCGCCATCGCCGCGATTCGCCACCGGGCGCCCCCGGCCGAGCGCCGGGGGGCTTCCTGGTCGGGGCTGCTCGCGGGAATCGGCTTCGTGCGCTCGCGTCCCATCCTGCTCGGCGCGATCTCGCTCGACCTCTTCGCCGTGCTGCTCGGCGGTGCGACCGCCCTCCTGCCGATCTTCGCCCAGACCGTGCTGGAGACGGGGCCCTGGGGCCTCGGCCTCCTGCGCAGCATGCCGGGAGTGGGGGCGGTGGCGATGTCGGCGCTGCTCGCCACCTTTCCGATCGAGCGCGAGGTCGGGCGAAAGCTCTTCGCGGGGGTGGCCGTCTTCGGCCTCGCGACGGTCGGATTCGGCCTTTCCGCGAGCCTGCCCTTGTCCATGCTCTGCCTTTTCGCGGCGGGGGCGGCGGACACGATCAGCGTCGTCGTGCGCCAGACCCTCGTCCAGGCCGAGACGCCGGACGGCATGCGCGGGCGCGTCGCGGCCGTGAACTCGATCTTCATCGGCGCCTCCAACGAACTTGGCGAGTTCGAATCGGGCGTGCTCGCGGCCTGGCTCGGGGCGGTGCGGGCCGTCGTCCTGGGAGGGGTCGGAACGATCGCGGTCGCGGCGGCCTGGATCCATCTCTTTCCCGCGCTGTGGCGGCGCGACCGGCTGGTCGAGTGACGGCGATGCGAGCAGGACGGCCGGCGGAGATCTTGCGGGGGCGGGGGGCCGCTTTCGCGGCTTTGGCCGTGATGGCCGCCTTGGCTGGTTTCCTGTCCTGGCGGAGCGAATGGGCGCCCGCGGCCGGCGCGGTCCTGGGCGCGGCGCTTCTCCTGCGCGTGGTCCGTGAGCGCGGGACGAGTGGGGCCGAGAGGCCCGCGCGCCGCGAGGCGCCGGGGGGAGGGGGCGGCGACATCCTGGCCGCCTGTCCCGATCCCGTTGTCACCGTCGACGGCCGCGGCATCGTGACGGGCGCGAACGAGGCGGCGCGAGCCCTCATCCCGGCCCTGAGGCAGGGGGAGCCGCTGGCCCTTGCCCTGCGCGCGCCAGAGGTGCTGGAGGCGCTCCGGGCGACCGCGCGGACGGGGGAGGCGTGCGATGTCGAATATGGGGCGCGCACGCCCGGCGATCCCTTCCTCGCCGTCCGCCTGCGGCCGCTCGAGGGGCGCTCCGCGGCCGTCGCGCTCTTCTTCGTCGATCGCACGCGGGAGCGCCGGGTCGAGGCGATGCGGGTCGATTTCATCGCCACCGTGAGCCACGAGCTGCGCACGCCGCTCGCCTCCCTCGTCGGCTTCATCGACACCCTGGAGGGGCCGGCGCGGAACGATCCGGCCGCGCGCGGGCGCTTCCTCGGCATCATGCGCGACCAGGCGAACCGCATGGCCCGCCTCGTCGACGACCTGCTCCAGCTCTCGCGCGTCGAGCTGAACGAGCATGTCGTGCCCACCGAGCCGGTCGATCTCTCCGCCCTCGCCGCGCAGATGGGCGAGGTGATGACGCCGCTCGCGCATGAGAGGGGGGCGACGATCAGGCTGGATGTCGAAGATGGGTTGCCGCCGGCGAGGGGCGACCGCGACCAGATCCTGCGCGTCGTCGAGAACCTCGTCCAGAATGCCCTCAAATACGGGGGTGCCGGCGAGGTCGCCATCCGCACCCGCCTGTCCGAGGACGGACGCTGGGTGCGGCTCTCCGTCGCCGATCGCGGGCCGGGGATCGCGCCTGAGCACCTGCCCCGCCTGACGGAGCGCTTCTACCGGGTGAGCGAGGCCGAGAGCCGGGCGCGCGGCGGCACCGGGCTCGGCCTCGCCATCGTCAAGCATATCGTCGGCCGCCACCGCGGGCGGCTCTCGATCGAGAGCGCGCTCGGCAAGGGGACGACAGTCCTCGTCCAGCTTCCCGTCTTCACGGGGCAGGGGCGTCCGCCGGGGGCCTGAGACGGGCCCTGTCATTCAACTGTCATGGCAGAGTCATAGGGATGCGACGGCCGGGTCGTAGGGGTCCGGCACCGAAGGCGAAGACGCCTCGGCGAAGGCCGCCCATGACGAGCGGCGGAACGCGATCCCGCCCGGCGGGACGCGATCCCGCCCGGCGGTGGCCGACATGGAGCCTAGAATGAACAAGCGATTCTTCCTCGCGGCCGCCTCGGCCGCGATCCTGGGCACGACCGTGCTCGCCTCCCCCGCCGTCCGGGCGCAGGAGGTCAGGGACATCACCGGCGCCGGCGCGAGCTTCCCCTTCCCGGTCTATGCCAAGTGGGCGGAGGCCTATAAGGCCGCGACCGGCGTCGCCGTGAACTACCAGTCGATCGGCTCGGGCGGCGGCATTCGCCAGATCAAGGCGCGCACGGTCGATTTCGGCGCCACCGACGCCCCCCTCAAGGCCAAGGACCTCGACGAGGGCCGGCTGATCCAGTTCCCGACCGTGCTCGGCGGCGTCGTGCCGGTCGTCCACATTCCCGGCATCGAGGCGGGCCAGGTCAAGCTGACCGGCGAGGTCCTGGCCGACATCTATCGCGGCGAGATCAAGAAGTGGAGCGATCCGCGCATCGCCTCGCTCAATCCCGGCGTGAAGCTGCCCGACACCACCATCACCCCGGTCTACCGCTCGGACGCCTCGGGCACGACCAGCATCTTCACGACCTACCTTTCCGAATCCTCCGCCGCCTTCCGCTCGGCGCTCGGCGCGAACACCGCGATCGACTGGCCCGTGGGGCAGGGCGGCAAGGGCAACGAGGGGGTCGCGGCGACCGTCAAGCAGGTCCCGAACGCGATCGGCTATGTCGAATACGCCTATGTGAAGCAGAGCAAGCTCCCCTACGTCCTGCTCCAGAACAAGGAGGGCAAGTTCGTCGCTCCCGAGGGCAAGGCTTTCGCGGCGGCGGCGGCCGGCGCGGATTGGAGCGCGGCTCCCGGCTTCGGCATCTCGCTGACCAGCCAGCCGGGCGCGGCCTCCTGGCCCATCACGGCCCCGACCTTCGTGCTCCTGCCCAAGGAGGCCAAGGATCCCCGCCGGACGGCCGAGGTCGTGAAGTTCTTCCGCTGGGCGCTCGAGAAGGGCGGCCCGCTCGCCGAGGAACTCGACTACGTGGCCCTGCCGCAGAAGCTCGTCGCCGAGATCGAGAAGACCGCCTTCAGCGAAGCCAAGACGCAGTAGGCTGAATTTTGGGGTGCCCCCTTCCACCGCCCTTCGGGCGGTCCCCCTCCCCCGTTTCACGGGGGAGGAACCAGGTCGGCGTTTCGATCCTCCCCCGCGAAGCGGGGGAGGGGGACCATGCGAAGCATGGTG
>NZ_DAOLAJ010000039.1:15162-33330 GCF_035325185.1 Enterovirga sp.
GCGCGGACCGGGGCGGGGGCGTCGACGCGAACTCCCCGGCCCGAAGATAGGTGGAGCCGCCCCCCACCCGGCTCGGCCTTCGGCCGAGTCCGCCCTCCCCGCCGCAAGCGGGGGGAGGGTTGGTGCGCCTCGCGAGAAGGAAGGTTGATTCCGTGTCCGCCATAGCCACACAGGACGCCATGGTCCTCTCCTCGTCCGCGCCCCCGGGGCGCCGAAGCCATGCCCTGTTCGACCGGACGTTCCGCTTCCTGTGCCTGGCGAGCGCGGCGACCGTCCTGGTGGTCCTGTTCGGCATCCTGGGCTCGATCGCCTATGGCGGCTGGCCGGCCTTCCAGGAATTCGGCCTCTGGGGCTTCGTCAGCGGCACGCGCTGGAACGTCGCGGCCGATGTCTACGGGGCGTGGCCCGCGGTCGCCGGCACCCTGATCTGCGCGCTCATCGCTCTCGTCCTCGGCGTGCCGATCTCGCTCGGCATCGCCGTCTTCCTCACCCAGCTCTCGCCGAAATGGCTGAAGGGGCCGATCTCGACCTGCGTCGAGCTGCTGGCGGCCGTCCCCTCGATCATCTTCGGCATGTGGGGCCTGTTCGTCCTCGCGCCCCTGGTCGCCGCCTATCTCCAGGTGCCGCTGAACTCGCTCGTCGAGGGCGTGCCCGTCGTCGGCACCATCCTCTACTCGGCCGTTCCCTCCGGCACCGGCATCTTCACCGCAGGCGTGATCCTCGCTTTGATGATCATCCCCTTCATCGCCTCGATCACGCGCGACATGCTCGACCAGATCCCGGCGATCCTCCGCGAGAGCGCCTACGGGATGGGCTGCACCACCTGGGAGGTGGTCCGCCACGTCCTCGTGCCGCAGACAGCGGTGGCGCTCGTCGGCGCCGTGATGCTGGGGCTCGGCCGGGCGCTCGGCGAGACCATGGCCGTCACCTTCGTCGTCGGCAACGCGAACCGGCTCTCGGCCTCGATCCTCGACCCCGGCTCCACCATCGCCTCGCGCATCGCCAACGAATACAACGAGGCCTCCGGCCTCCAGCTCAGCGCGCTCATCGCGCTCGGCTGCATCCTGTTCGTCGTGACCTTCGCGGTCCTGATCGTGGCGCGGCTCCTCGTCGCTCGCATCAACCGGACGCAGTGAGAGGAGAAGGTCCCATGAGCGAAGCCGTCCTCTCCCCCGCCCGCGCCGCCCCGGCCGCCTGGAACCGCGTGCGGCCCTCGCGCCGCATGGCCGACCGCACCTTGAAGATCGTCTGCGTGCTCTTCACCGGGTTCGGCGTCTTCGTGCTCGGCTGGATCCTGCTGATGCTGCTGGTGCGCGGCATCACGGCGTTGAACCTCTCGACCTTCACCGCACCGACTCCGGGCCCCGGCACGGCCGGCGGCGGACTCGCCAACGCCATGGCAGGCTCGCTGGTCCTCACCTTCCTCGGCATCGCCATCGCGACGCCGATCGGCATCCTGGCCGGCACCTATCTGTCGGAATATGCCCGGACCTCGAAGCTCGCCGCGACGATCCGCTTCATCAACGACGTGCTGCTCTCGGCGCCCTCGATCCTGATCGGCCTGTTCGTCTACACGCTCGTGGTCGCGCCCTTCGGGGGCTATTCCGGCTGGGCGGGCGGCATCGCGCTGGCAATCATCGCCGTGCCGGTGATCGTGCGCACGACGGAGGACATGCTGCGCCTTGTGCCGGGCAGCCTGCGCGAGGCCGCCGCCGCCCTCGGCGCGCCGACCTCGCGCGTCGTCACCCTCGTCACGTGGCGGGCGGCCAAGGCGGGCATCGTGACCGGCCTCGTCCTCGCGACGGCGCGCATCGCGGGCGAGACGGCACCGCTCCTCTTCACGGCCTTCAACAACAATTTCTGGTTCAGCCCCAGCCTGTCGGGCGGCATCTCGAACCTGCCCGTCACCATCTACCAGTTCGCGCTGTCGCCCTACGGCAACTGGCAGGAACTGGCCTGGGCCGGCGCCTTCCTGATCACCATCACCATCCTGGGCCTCTCCATCCTCGCCCGCTTCATCATCCGCAAGGACAAAGCCCGATGATCTCCGCCCAAACCGCCCCGAAGCCGGGCCCCGCCCCCGCCGGCCGGCCGGCCGAGCCCGTCCGGATCGCCGTCAGGAACCTCGATTTCTATTACGGCGACTTCCACGGGCTGAAGAACATCAACCTCGATTTCACCGACCGCGAGGTCACGGCGCTGATCGGCCCCTCGGGCTGCGGGAAGTCGACGCTGCTGCGCACCTTCAACCGCATCTACAGCCTCTACCCGGAGCAGCGCGCGACCGGCGAGATCCTGCTGGACGGGCGCAACATCCTCGCCCCCTCGACGGACGTGAACGAGCTGCGCTCGCGCGTCGGGATGGTGTTCCAGAAGCCGACGCCCTTCCCGATGTCGATCTACGACAACGTGGCCTTCGGCATCCGGCTGAACGAGAAGGTCGGCCGGGCCGAGCTCGACCTGCGCGTCGAGGAGGCGCTCCGCAAGGCGGCCCTCTGGACGGAGGTGAAGGACAAGCTGCGCCAGTCCGGCATGGGCCTTTCCGGCGGGCAGCAGCAGCGCCTGTGCATCGCGCGCACCATCGCCCAGAGGCCGGAGGTGATCCTGCTCGACGAGCCGACCTCGGCGCTCGATCCCATCTCGACCGGCAAGGTCGAGGAACTGGTGGATCACCTCAAGGCCGAGTTCACGATCGTGATCGTGACTCACAACATGCAGCAGGCCGCGCGCATCTCGCAGAACACGGCCTTCATGTATCTGGGCGAGGTCATCGAGTTCGGCCCGACCAACCGGATCTTCATGAACCCGACCAAGAAGCAGACCCACGACTACGTCACGGGCCGCTTCGGCTGAGGAACGACCATGTCCGCTCACATCGTCTCCGGCTTCGACCAGGATCTCGAAAGCCTGCGCTCCACCATCGCCGAGATGGGCGGCATCTGCGAGAAGATGCTGGCCGATGCGGTGACCGCCCTCGTGCGACGCGACGAGGCCCTGGCCCAGCGCGTCATCCATGCGGATGCCCGGCTCGATACTCTCCAGCGGGAGATCGAGGAGAAGGCGATCACGACGATCGCCCGCCGCCAGCCGCTCGCGATCGACCTGCGCGACGTCGTCGCCGCGATCCGCATCTCCGCCGATCTCGAGCGGATCGGCGACCTCGCCAAGAACTGCGCCAAGCGCACGCTCGCCATTGCCGGCGGCTTCCAGCCGCCGCGCGTCGTCACGGGCGTGCAGAGCATGGCCGATCTCGTGCTGGAGCAGCTCAAGGACGTGCTCGACGCCTATGCTCAGCGCGATCTTCCCAAGGCCATGGACGTGTGGCGGCGCGACGGGCAGATCGACGCGCTCTATACCTCGCTCTTCCGCGAGCTTCTGACCTACATGATGGAGGATCCGCGCAACATCTCGTTCTGCGCGCATCTTCTCTTCTACGGCAAGAACGTCGAGCGCATCGGCGACCACACGACCAACATCGCCGAGACGGTGCATTACCTCGTGACCGGCGAGACGCTCGCGGCCGAGCGCCCGAAGGACGACGGCGCGAGCCAGGCCCGCATCGACCTCGACGCGACGACGGGGGGCTGAGGGCGGGACGGATGTCGGCCGGAATCCTGATCGCGGAGGACGAGGAGCCGCTGCGCGTCCTCCTGCGCTACAACCTGGAAGCGGAGGGATATGCGGTCGAGGAGACCGATCGCGGGGACGAGGCTGAGCTGAAGCTGCGCGAGAGCGTTCCCGACCTCCTCATCCTAGACTGGATGCTGCCGGGCCTGTCGGGGATCGAGCTGTGCCGGCGGCTGCGCCAGCGGCCCGAGACCCGAGGCCTGCCCATCATCATGCTGACGGCGCGCGGCGAAGAGGCGGACCGAGTGCGGGGCCTCTCGACGGGCGCGGACGACTATATCGTCAAGCCCTTCTCCGTGCCCGAGCTTCTGGCGCGGGTGCGGGCGCTGCTGCGCCGCGCGAAGCCGGCCGAGATCGCCGACCGGCTGACCTTGGGGGATATCGAGCTGGACCGGGTGCAGCACCGCGTCCGCCGGGCGGGGCAGGATCTGCATCTCGGCCCGACCGAGTTCCGGCTGCTGGAATTCCTGATGCGCCAGCCGGGCCGCGTCTTCTCGCGCGAGCAGCTTCTCGACGGCGTCTGGGGCCGCGACGTCTATCTCGACGAGCGCACCGTCGACGTCCATGTCGGCCGCCTGCGCAAGGCCGTCGGCCACGGAGGGGCGCCTGACCCGATCCGCACCGTGCGCGGGAGCGGCTATTCCTTCGACGAGACCTTCCGGTAGGCGCAGACGCGCGTCATCCCGGCTCTTCGCTGCGCTCCGGCCGGGATGACGGAATGGCGGCCGGTCAGGCCCGGGCGGCGCGGCCGAAGCCGATGCGGTCCATGGCCGCCTGCTCGCGGGCCGCGTCGGCCGCGCGCTCGGACTGGCGCTCGCGGTCCTGGAGGACCTCGACCTTCTTGAGCGCCTCGAACGCCTCTCCCAGCTCGGCCTGCGCGTCGGCGAGCTGGACTTTCAGCTCGTCGGCCGACTGGCGCAGGTTGTCGCGCCGGCCGCGCGCCGCCTTGGCATAGGTGGGATAGGCGAAATGGGAGAGGTCGGAAATGCCCGCGCGCTGCTCCTCGGCCGCGATCTCCCTGTCGAGATCGGCGGCCATCCGATCGAATTCCGCAATCATCGCCTCGATCTGCGCCACGCGGCGCCGCTTCTCCTCGACATTGAACCTCTTCAACCGAATCAACGTATTGCGCGACTTCATCGATCCGAACTCCGAACGCGTGCCTCCCGCCAATTACGCGGCGGCCGGAATGTCCCCCGAGGCATCGGCAACCATCCGGGATCGAAGTTGACCCTTCCTTACGCCCGCCAAGATGGCTTTGCGGCTGTGGCGCGAAGGCAACAGCCGGGCCGGCCCCCCGCCGTGCCGGAAATCGCCATACCCGTAACGGTCTATTTACCGGTCCCGTTAAGATTGGGGAGAGAGACGCCCGGCCCTCGTGAGAGGGGAGGGCACCGCAGCGCCAGCCGGGGACGAAACGTCGACGCAGGTTGAATCCCGAAAGCCGCACCCGGCAAGCCCCGTGCTCCTTAAAGCGGCACGGTCTTGCGGAGCGGAATCCGGGTCTGTTAACCAAATCGCGTTAGCGTTGCGAATCGGGATGGTGTGACGCTCGCCGCTTGGGGCCGCGGCGAGTGGACCGGTTTCGTTTGCCCGACCGCCCTCGTGGCGAGGCTGGGGACTGACATGCGTGTACTCCTCGTCGAAGACGATAGCGCGACCGCACGCAGCATCGAACTCATGCTCAAGTCCGAGAATTTCAACGTCTATACGACGGATCTCGGCGAGGAGGGGATCGATCTCGGGAAGCTCTACGACTACGACATCATTCTGCTCGACCTGAACCTGCCCGACATGACGGGCTACGACGTGCTGCGCACCTTGCGCGTCGCGAAGGTCAAGACGCCTATTCTCATCCTTTCGGGCATGGCCAATATCGAGGACAAGGTGAAGGGCCTCGGCTACGGCGCCGACGACTACCTCACCAAGCCCTTCCACAAGGACGAGATGGTGGCCCGCATCCATGCCATCGTCCGCCGCTCGAAGGGCCATGCCCAATCGGTCATCACGACGGGAGACCTCCTGGTGAACCTCGACACCAAGACCGTCGAGGTGTCCGGTGCCCGCGTGCATCTGACGGGCAAGGAATACCAGATGCTGGAGCTGCTCTCGCTCCGCAAGGGCACGACGCTCACCAAGGAGATGTTCCTGAACCATCTCTATGGCGGCATGGACGAGCCCGAGCTGAAGATCATCGACGTCTTCATCTGCAAGCTGCGCAAGAAGCTTGCCAATGCCAGCCAGGGCAAGAATTATATCGAGACCGTCTGGGGGCGCGGCTATGTTCTGCGCGAGCCGAGCGAAGGCGAGGAGCGCATCGCCGTCTGATCCCGTTCCGGGGCGCCCGCCCCGGTTCTCCGGCACCGAAGCCGATCCCGCGGACCCGCCCGCCGGATCGGCTTTTCCGTTTCGGGCGCCGGCCTGTCTCCGTCCGATCGTCGCCCGGCGGCAACCTGCCGTTTCACGGACAAGAGACGATTCCGCCTAAGGCAGAACAACTCTAGCTGAGCCTGTGGTCTTGGACGGACATCCAGATCAGCGCGCCGACGCCCCAGATGGTGGTCAGGAGGCCGATCAGCATGAGGGAGAGCTGTATCCGCAGGGGATAGGTCGTGTCCTCCGGCAGGCCGGGCTTCACGAAAACGCTCAGGTAAACCGACTGGGCCTCGGCTGCCGTCCGCGCGCGCTCAAGCCCGTTCTCGGCGATCGTATACAGCGTCTGGGCGAGCTTCTGCTGGACCATGATCTCCTGGAAGCGCGTGAGCGCGGCCGCGACGTTGGGGGAGTCGCCCTCGCCGGCGAGCTGGGCGCGGAGTTCAGCCGCCTGCCGGCGCAGGTTCTCGGCTTGGGTCTTCAACGTGCGCACGCTCGCGGAATCGGGAGCGAGCGACTTGCTCGCGATGAAGAGCTGGTTCTCCGCCTCGAGCTGGTCGCCCAGCACCTTGGCCAGGAGGAGGCCGGTCTGCTTGGCGCTCTCGACCGGGTCGATCATCCCTTCGCGGTTGCGATAATCCTCCATCTCCCGGAAGGAGGCGAGGAGTTGGCTCTGCGCCCGCCGCACCTCTTCGGTCGCGCGGCGGACGGCATCGGCCCTCGCGCGGACGGAGATGGTGTTGACCAGATCCTCGCTCAGGCTTTCGATCCGCTTGGAGATCTCGACCGCGTCCTCCGGCCGGAAGGCCCTCACGGTCACCGTGATGATCCCTGATACCTGGTCCAGCGAGGCGCGCACCATCGACTTCCAGTAATCCGTCAGTTCCTCCATCGTCGCGTTCGCGGGAAGTCTGGCATAGAAATCCGAGCCGGGCCGGGAGAAGATGTCCCGCAGTTTGACGGTTTTCACGATCTCGTCGACGATCGCGCGGCTGTGAATGTAGCTCGTGACGATATAGGCGTTCTCGGTCGAGGTGCCGATGTCGGAGCTCACGTCCATGACGCCGCCCATGGAGGGGCCTTTCCCCGCCAGCCCTCCGCCCGCCATGGCGCCGGCCATGCCCGCCAGCCCGCCGGACCCGGTGCCGGCACGGCCCATCCGCACCACGAGCCGCATCTCGGCGACATATTGGTTGGAGGCGATGAAGGCGAAATAGAGCACGATCGCGATGGCGGGGACCAGGACGCAGGCGGTGAAGCTCACCCAGCCGAGCGGGAACGGGCGCGTCTCCGTGCCGTCCCGGGGGAGAGACAGGAAGGGCAGGCGCCGCGCGATGAAGGCCGTGACGGCGCTCCGCGCGGGCGCCGCGACCTCGCCCGATGCGCGGGCCGGCTCGACATCAATGACGGTTGCGCGGTCCGAGCCGGAAACATCCAGGACGTCGGGCATCCGCCGGCGGGCGTCAACCAATGTGACTCGCGCTCCAAATCCAGTTGCGAAAGGCCCGCCTCGAGGCGGGCCGAATTCCGTTCGGCTCAGCTATAGGACTCGATCAGTGACTTTTCAAAGGCATCGGTCACGATGTGGTAGAGCGCGAGGTCGTATTGCAGCAGATCCTCGACGACCGCGCATGAACGCAGGCGTTCGGCCAGCTCCGTGGCGACGGGAATGGGCGGCGCGACGGCGATGTCCTGCTCGGAAAGCCCCATGAGGTCGGTCAGGGCCTCGGCGAAGAGATCGGGCCGCTTGCGGACGCCCACGATATGGAAGCGGGCGAGCACTGCGACGGCCTTGCTGACGGAATTCGCGGTCGGCGCCTCCCCGAATTCCCTCGCGGCGAGTTGGCGCACCACGGGATTGGCGAGGCGCGAGGCGACCGCCTCGTCCATGGACCGGAAGGCGCGGCGGATGCTCTTCTCGGTTTCCAGATCCACGTCCTGCGCGAAGGCGAGCGTCTCGGCGAAAGTCACGCTGTCGCGCTCTCCGAGGATCCGCGACGACCTCTGCGCGGCCAGGCGCAGGAAGAGAAGGCGCTCGGCCAGTTCCTCGAACGGATCGTGCAGAACGGTGACCATCTCGAAATTCGACGTCTCGACGAAATGGTCGATGCTCGAATAGGCGACGCGACCGCTGATATAGGTCGAGGCCGCCTTCATCTGGAACATCTGGTGCACGGTTTCCAGCCCCACGCGGTCGATATACGGGAACCAGAGCTGGAAGCGGGGCTCGAGCGAGCGGTCGAGTCCCGAGAGGGGCAGCAGGTGGGTCTCCAGGCGGAAGATCCGCTTCTCCACGAGATGGTCGGGCCGGCGCCGGCGGTAGATGACCTGGCCGCTCGTGGCCTCGATGACTTCGAGCTCGGCGATCTGCGAGAGTCCGGGAACATGCGCCTCGGTGATGTGGAAGCCGCAGCATCCCGTCTGATGCCGCCCGGCCGCGACCAGCGCCGGGTGGACGATGTCGGTCTCGCCGCGATAGACGACCTCGCCGCCCACCCTCACGATATAGGTTCCCCGATCGGTGGCGTTGTCCGGCACGAGGTATCCGACAAGGCCCGTGCCGAGATCTTGGTCGACCAGAAAGAGCATGGGTGCGCGCGAAGCCTCATCCGAACATATCGTGCCTGCCGGGCGCCCCCGGATCGGGGCGACTTGCCCCCGCCTGTCGGCGAGGTCACCAATCCGCCATCAAGTGCAGCCAAGGCAAATCCGGCACGCCTCCCCGGGAGGCGTGGCCCGCGACGTAGCCATGATAAGATTGTCCAACGTTTTCAAGTTCTACAAAACCTATGGGATGCGCAAGATCGTGCTCGACCACGTCTCGGCCGAGTTTCCTTCCGGCTGGTCCTACGGATTGCTGGGCGTGAACGGTGCCGGCAAGTCGACCACGCTGCGCGTCCTGTCGGGAACCGAATCGGTCAATTCGGGCAAGATTCACCGCTCCATCAGGGTGTCGTGGCCCCTCGGCTTCACGGGCGGGTTCCACCCGAAGATGACGGGCCGGGAGAACGTCTACTTCGTGTCCCGGATCTACGGCGAGGATCCGGTCAAGATCGCGCGCTTCGTGGAGGATTTCGCGGAGATCGGGGAATATATCGACAAGCCCATCCACACCTATTCGTCGGGCATGACGGCCCGTCTCGCCTTCGGGCTGTCCATGGCGATCGAGTTCGACTGCTATCTGATCGACGAGGTGACGGCGGTCGGCGATGCGCGCTTCGCGGCGCGCTGCGAGGCGGTCTTCCAGCGCCGGCGGGAGCATACCGACATCATCATCGTCTCCCATTCGGTCGCCACCGTGAAGTCGTTCTGCCAGCGCGGCGCCGTCCTGGTCGACGGGCGGCTCCTGATGTTCGACGACATCGACGAGGCGATCAGCGCCTATAACCGGCTGAACCGGTGAGGAGGGGGCGGAGCGGATGGACGGCGTGAGAAGCGAGACGGGAATGACGCCCGCGCGGATTTCCCCCCGCGAGCGCTCGGAGCGCATCGCGCGCTCGCTGTCGGAGGCCGCGCGCAGGCTCCGCTTCTCGGGCTCCCGCGCGGTCTACAGCCCCGCGGGCCGCAAGGCCCGGCGCCACAAGCTGATCTCCCGCCTGATCCTCATCGGAGGGTTCATCGGCTTCGTGGCGCTGCCGGGGATCGTGGCGACAGTCTATTTCGGGTTCCTGGCCTCGCGCCAATACGAGGCGGAGGCGCGGTTCACCGTCCGCAGCGGCGCGATGGCCGGATTGGACGCGCTGACATCCCTGACCGGGATTCCGTCGATCCAGATCGTCCAGGATACCCAGGTCGTGACGAGCTTTATCGGCTCGCGCGCGATGGTCGAGCATCTCCAGCAGGCCGCCGGCTTCAACGAAGCCTACATGACCAAGGATGCCGATTTCTTCGCCCGCCTCGCCCGGGACGACACGATCGAGGAGATCGTCCGGTATTGGCGGCACATGGTCTCCTCCAAGATCCAGCTGCCGGGAGGGACCGTGATTCTGAGCCTCCGCGCCTTCCGTTCGGAGGATGCGGTGAGGCTCGCCAATGCCGTCCTCGACGCGAGCGAGAGTCTCGTCAACGACATGAACGAAAGGGCGCGGCTCGACAGCATCCGCAACGCCACCAGCGACCTTCAATTCGCGGCCAGCCGCCTCGCCAAGGCTCGCGCCGCCTTGGAGATCGCCCGCAATCGCGAGGGGATCCTCGATGCGGATGCAGAGCGCGCGAAGGCCGATGCGCTCCTGACGGCCTTGCGCCAGCGGCTTATCGATCTCCAGCAGCAATACAAGTCCACGGTCGGCACGGTGTCGGAGACCGCGCCGCAGATGCGGACCTTGAAGGCCAATATCGAGGTGACCCAGAAGCAGATCGTCGAGGTCCAGGCCGGGCTGACGCGGGCGGGCGCCGAGCCCGGCAAGTCGCCGATCCTGTCCGCCTCGATGACGCGCCTCGCCATGCTCGAACTCGAGAACCAGGTCGCCGAGCAGCACTATGCGACCGCGGCCACCGCCCTCGAGGGCGTGCGGAGTGCTTCCCTCACCAAGCAGATCTACCTCACGACCTATGTCCGGCCCACCCTGGCCGATGACAGCGCCTATCCTCGCCGGGGGCTCAGCATCCTCGTCGTCTTCCTGGCCGGCGCGGGGTTGTGGGCGGTCTTCTGCGGCATCAGCGTGGCGATCCGCGGCTATTTCTGATCTCCGGGCCATTCGCCCGGACAGCCGGCCTCGATCCAGGCCGTCCTTTCGGCCGCGAGGCGGCGTCCCAGTTCCGGCCCCGGCCTCGCGCCCTGGGCCAGGAGATGCGCGCCCGTCAGGGGAAGCCGGGGCAGGGGGGCCTCGCCGCGGGCGAGGCGACCGGCCAGCTTTTCCGCCGCCGGATCGACCCGCGGGCGGGGCTCGCCTTTCGTGGCGGCGAGGACGGCGAGGAGGGCGGCGGGCCCGTGCAGGACGGCGCTACGCCTCGCCTCGCTCTCGTCGACGGTCTCCTGCCGGGAGAGGAGGCGGGCGAGCGCCGCGGCATAGGCCAGCAAATGAGCATGCTCGGCATTCGACAGGCGCAGCTCCGTCCTCAGGCGGTCCGCATCGGCTGCGCTGCGCACGAGATGGGCGCCGAGGCGCGAGACGGCGTCGAGGCCGTAGGAACGGCCGAGCCGGCCCGCATCGCCGAGGCAGGAGACGAGGCGTTCGAGGAGCCCGGCCTGCTCCATGGCCGCCGCGGCCTCGGCTGCGCGCGGGGCCGCGACGAGCTTCAGCAACTCGGCCCGGACGCGCTCGCGCGAGAGGCGCGCAAGCCCCTCGCGCCCGGCGATGGCGGCGGCGAGCCCGTCCCGGTCGAGCGGTCCCTCGCCATATTCCGCATGGAAGCGGAAGAAGCGCAGGATCCGCAGGTAATCCTCGCGGATGCGCGCCGCGGCGTCCCCGATGAAGCGCAGGCGCCGCGCGGCGAGATCGGCAAGCCCGCCGGCATAGTCGCGCACCTCCCCGTCCCGCCCGAGCGAGAGGGCGTTGACGGTGAAGTCGCGCCGCCGCGCATCGGCGGCGAAATCGCGTCCGAAGCGCACGAGCGCGCGCCGCCCGTCCGTCTCCACGTCCTCGCGGAGCGTCGTGACTTCGAAGGGGGTGCCGTCCACGACCACCGTCACGGTGCCGTGTTCGATTCCGGTCGGCACAGGCTTGAAGCCCGCCGCCCGGGCCCGGCGCGCGGTCTCCTCCGGCAGGGCGGTCGTCGCGAGGTCGATCTCGTGGACGGGGCGCCCGATCAGCGCGTTGCGGATCGCCCCGCCGACGATCCGCGTCTCCTCGCCGCCTCCGTCCAGCACGGCGAGAAGGCGCGCGGCCTCGGGCCGCGCCGCGAGGGCGCGGGCGGCCTCGCGGTCGAGGCCCGTCACTTGAATCCGCCCTGGACCGGCCTGCCGTTCTCCATATGCGGCGGCACGTAGCCGCCCGTATGGCGCTCCGCGAAGATGCCCAGATAGAGCATGCCCCCGATGACGAGGACGAAGCCCGCAATGGCGAGCCAGGTCGCGCTCTGCGACCAGTGCTCGATGTCGAGAAGGTGCTTGCGCTGCGCCGCCAGCATCGCGGCATAGAGAAGGAAGGGGATGAGGAAGAGGCCGAATTCCTGGAGGATGAGGCGGATCATCGGCCGAAGAGCCTCTCGTGCATGTTCCGCAGGATGCCGGCCGTCGCGCCCCAGATGTAGCGCTCGCCGAAGGGCATCGCGTAATAGGTGCGGATCGCCCCGCGCCATTCGCGCGCGTGAAGCTCGTGGTTGCGCTCGTCCATCAGGAAGGAGAGGGGCACCTCGAAGACGCTCTCGACCTCCTCGCGATTGAGGGTCAGCCGGAAGCCCGGCTCGACGAGGCCGAGCGTCGGGATGATGAAATAATTGGTGCCCGAGAGATAGGCGTCGAGGTAGCCGAGCGGGCGGATGCGGCCGGGTTCGAGCCCGATCTCCTCCTGCGTCTCGCGGAGCGCGGTGGCGAGCGGCGTCGGGTCCTCGGGGTCCATCTTGCCGCCGGGAAAGGCGATCTGGCCCGAATGCTGGCGCAGGGTCGAGGCGCGCTCGGTCAGGATGACGGCAGGCCCCTGGGGATGGGCGACGACCGGGATCAGCACGGCCGCGATGCGCGGCGGCCCGCCGTCCGGCAGGGGAAAGCCGGAGGCGCCGATGGCATGGTCGCCCCGCAGGTCGGCGCGCTTCTCGCCGAACCGGGGCGGGGCGGGGCGCAGCCGCGCCGCGGCGAGGGCCGCGAAATCCGTATCCCCTCCGAGGCCCGGCACGCTCATGCGGCGGCGCCGTCCGCCTCGGGGACCGGGATCGGGTAGAACGCGCCCGAAACGGCGACGCCGAAGGTCCGTCCGCCGTCGAGGTCGCGCTCCTCGCCGAGATCGAGGAGGTCGTAGGTCAGCGCGCGGGTCAGGCGGGCCCAGAGGTCGCCGCGAACCCGCACATAGGGCTTCACGCCCCCGCCCGGCCCCGCTTCGAAGCGGAGCGGATGGCCGGGGCCGACCTGGACGAGGTCGTCGACATTGGTGCGGAAGGCGATGCTGCGCGCCTCCCCGGCTCCCGCGACCGCCATCTCGACCGCCGCGAAGGGCGCGTCGGCGACCGCGATCCCGACCCGCTCGACCGGCGTCACCAGCACGAATCGCTCGGGATCGCGGCGCAGCACGGTCGAGAAGAGCTTGACCAAGGCGGGGCGGCCGATCGGCGTGCCCATGTAGAACCAGGTTCCCTCGGCGTCGATGCGCATGTCGATCTCGCCGCAATAGGCGGGGTTCCAGCGCTCGACGGGGGCCGGGCCGCGGCCCTTCACCGCGCCGAGCGCGGCGGAGAGCCGCGACAGCGCGTCGCCGCTCGGCTGTCCGCTCGGATTTCGCGTGGAATCGGGGCCGTCCTGCGCCATGGCGCCCTATTCCTACCCTTTTGACGTCGCATTTGCGAAGCCCGATCCGCGCGGGAACCGGGCCGAGCCCGCCTTCTCCCGTGCGGCCGATGGCCCCGCTTGCCAGGGGGGTGCGGGGCCCCCACAATTTCGCGCGCGGACCGCAGGCGATGCCGCCCCGGCCCACGACAGGAGAAGCGGATGACGGTGGCTGCCGAGGCTGCGACCTCTCTCGACGATGCGGTCGTCGCCCAGGCCGAGGCCGCCCTCGAGACGATCGGGCGGGCGCGCGAGGCCGTCCACACGATCATCTTCGGCCAGGAATCGGTGGTCGATCTTTCGCTCGTCACGGTGCTCAGCGGCGGGCACGGCCTCCTCGTCGGCGTCCCGGGCCTCGCCAAGACCAAGCTCGTCGAGACGCTCGGGACCGTGCTCGGCCTCGATGCGCGCCGCGTCCAGTTCACGCCGGACCTGATGCCCTCCGACATCCTCGGCTCGGAGGTGCTCGACGAGGGGCCCGACCGGCGCCGCTCCTTCCGCTTCGTGAAGGGGCCGATTTTCGCCCAGCTCCTGATGGCCGACGAGATCAACCGCGCGAGCCCGCGCACGCAATCCGCCCTGCTCCAGGCCATGCAGGAGCACCATGTCTCGATCGCGGGGGAGCGCCACGACCTGCCGCGCCCCTTCCACGTCCTCGCGACCCAGAACCCGATCGAGCAGGAAGGCACCTACCCGCTGCCCGAGGCGCAGCTCGACCGCTTCCTGCTCCAGATCGACGTCCCCTATCCCGACCGCGTCGCCGAGCGCCGCATCCTGATCGAGACCACCGGGCTCGAAGAGGCGAGGGCGCCCGCCGTGATGAGCACCGACATGCTCCTCGCCACGCAGCGTCTCGTCCGCCGCCTGCCGGTGGGCGAGAGCGTCGTCGAGGCGATCCTCGATCTCGTCCGCTCCGCCCGTCCCGAGGGCGGGGCCGAGGGCGTGAGCGACAAGCTGATCTGGGGTCCCGGCCCCCGCGCCAGCCAGGCGCTGATGCTTGCGGTGCGGGCCCGCGCCCTGATCCAAGGCCGCCTCGCCCCCTCGATCGACGACGTGATCGCGCTGGCCGAGCCCGTCCTCAAGCACCGCATGGCGCTCAGCTTCGCCGCGAGGGCCGACGGCGAGAAGCTCGCGGGGCTGATCGGGCGGCTCTCCGCAAGGCTCGCGGGCTGAGGCCGGCGCCATGGCGCGAACCGAGGTCCTGGGCCCGGCGGGCCGGCAGCCGGGCCGGTCGGAGACCGGGGCCGCCCTCACTCTCGCGAGCCGCCTGCCCCGGCTGGTCCTCGAGGCGCGGCGGGTGGCCGCGAGCCTCGCCCACGGCATCCATGGCCGCCGCCGGGCGGGGCCCGGCGAGACCTTCTGGCAGTTCCGTCCTTTCGTCGCCGGCGAATCGGCCGGCCGCATCGACTGGCGGCGCTCGGGACGGGACGAGCGGCTCTATGTGCGCGAGCGCGAATGGGAATCGCCCCATTCGGTCTGGCTCTGGTTCGACCGCTCGGCTTCCATGGCTTTCCGCTCGGACCTCGCGGGAGCGCCGAAGGGCGAGCGCGCCTTCGTGATCGGGCTCGCTCTGGCCGACGCCCTGGTCGATGGCGGGGAGCGGGTCGGGCTCCTCGGGCTCGCCGCTCCCTCCGCCTCCCGCGCCGTCGCCGAGCGGCTCGCCGAGACGCTTTGCGCCCATGAGCGCGATCTCGACGAGGACTTGGCTCCGCCGCTCGCGCTCGCCCGCCAGGACGAGGCGATCCTGATCGGCGATTTTCTCGCGCCGCCGGAGGAGATCGCGCGGCGCATCGCCGCCATCGCGGCGCGCGGGGCGCGGGGACACCTGCTTCTGGTCGTCGATCCGGTCGAGGAGAGCTTCCCCTTCGAGGGCCAGGCGGTCCTGCACGATCTCGAAGCCGGGCTGAGGCTGCGGATCGGCGACGCCGCCTCCTGGGGCGCGGTCTATCGCGCTCGCATGGCCGCGCATCGCGAGGCTCTGCGCGCCGCCGCCGCCCGGCACGGCTGGACTCTGACGCTGCACCATACGGACCGGCCCGCGAGCGAGCCGGCTTTGCGGCTCCTGACCCTTCTCGCCGGGGCGCGGCGGGGAGAGGCGTGATGTTCGGCCTGCCCCTCACCTTCGCCGCGCCGATGGCGCTCGCGGCCCTCGCGGCGCTGCCGGCGATCTGGCTCCTGCTTCGGGTGACGCCGCCCCAGCCGCGGCGGATCGACTTCCCGCCCCTGCGCATCCTCGCCGATCTCCTGCCGGCGCGGGAATTGCCGGCGCGGACGCCGCCCTGGCTGCTCTTCCTGCGGCTTCTGGCCGCTGCGCTCCTGATCCTCGCGGCGGCGGGGCCGCTCTGGAATCCCGGCGCGAAGGGCGGCAGCGGCCCGCTCCTCCTCGTCCTCGACAACGGTATCTCCGCCGCGCAGGACTGGCGCGCGCGGGCCGCCTATGCGACCGAGCGCGTCTCGGCCGCCGCGCGGGACGGCCGCGGCGTCGCCCTCCTCGCCACGGCCGACCGGCCCGGCGAGATCGCCCTCGCGGCGCCGGGCGCCGCCCTGGAGCGCCTGCGGGCGATCCGGCCGGAGCCTTTCGCGCCCGACCGGACGATCCATCTGCCGGCGCTGGAAGCCTTCCTCAAGGCGAGCCCGGAGGTGGAGATCGTCTGGATCAGCGACCGCACGGCCGGGCCGGCCGAGCAGGATCCCGCCGGCTTCGCCGCGCGGCTCGCCGCGGCCGCCGGCAGCCGGGGCGTCACCGTCGTCGCGGGGCCGCGCTCGGAGGCCCTGGCCCTCGCGGGCGGCGAGAACACGCCGGCCCATCTCGGCGTCAGGGTGATCCGGGCCGAGCCGAACGGCCGCGATTCGGGGACTTTGCGCGCGCTCGACCTGAAGGGGCTTCCCCTTGCCGACATGCCTTTCGCCTTCGAGCCGGGAGCGACCGAGACGCAGGCGCGCTTCACCTTGCCGATCGAGGTGCGCAACGCCATCGCCCGCGTCGACATCCTCGGGGAAGCCTCCGCCGGGGCGGCTGCGCTCTTCGACGAGCGCGGCAAGCGGCGGCGCGTCGGGATCGTCTCGGGCGCGAGCGCCGACCAGGCCCAGCCCCTTCTCGCCCCGACCTATTACCTGAGCCGGGCGCTCGGCCCCTATGCGGATGTGCGCGAGGCGCCGGGGGGCGTCGCCGACGCGGTGGCGGCGCTGATCGAGCAGCAGGTGACCGTCCTCGTCCTGGCCGATGTCGGCACGCTCGACCGGACCTCGCTCCAGCGCGTCGCGGCTTTCGTCGAGAAGGGCGGGCTCCTGATCCGCTTCGCCGGCACCCGCATGGCCGCCGGCAGCGACGAGCTGGTGCCGGTGCGCCTCAGGCGCGGTGGCCGCAATCTCGGCGGCGCCCTGTCCTGGGACGCCCCCCGTACCTTTGCGCCCTTCGGCCGCGAGAGCCCCTTCTACGGCCTCGCCTTGCCCGCCGATCTCGGCATCCGCCGCCAGATCCTGGCCGAGCCGGACGGGGACCTGGCGCGGCGGACCTGGGCGGCGCTCGAGGACGGCACCCCGATCGTGACGGCGGACCGGCGCGGCGAGGGGCTGGTCGTCCTCTTCCACGTCACGGCGGATGCCGCCTGGTCGAACCTGCCGCTGACCGGGCTCTTCGTCGACATGCTGCGCCGCACCGTCGCCCTGGCCGGCAGTCCCAAGGGTGCCGATCCGGCCTCCGGCGAGGTGCACGATGTCCCGACCGTCTCGCCGACGCGGGTCCTCGACGGCTTCGGCCAGTTCACGGCGCCGAATGCCGAGGCCCGGGCCATCCGCCGCGATTACGCGGAGCGGGCCCGGCAGGAGCATCCGCCGGGCTATTACGGCCCGCCGGAATCGGCCATCGCGGTGAACGCCCTCGTCGCTGGCGACCGCCTGCATCCCCTCGATCTCGGGCCTCTCTCGGGCGGCGTGCAGCCGCTCGCCCTGGCTGAAACCCTCGACATCCGCGGACCCCTCCTGACCTTGGCGATCCTCCTCCTCCTCCTCGATACGGCCGCCTCTCTCTGGCTCGGGGGCCATCTCGCGCGCCGGCGCTCCCGCCCCGCCGCGGCCGCTTTCCTCGCTTTCGTCCTCCTCGGCGTGGCGGCGGTGCCGCGCGAGGCCCTCGCCGAATCGCGGCCGGACCATTCCGACGCCGCCCTTGTCACCCGGCTCGCCTATATGGTGACGGGCGATGCGCAGGTGGACGCGACGAGCCGGGCCGGGCTGCTCGGCCTCTCCCAGGCTCTCGCGACGCGGACCGCGCTCGAGCCGGGCGATCCCGTGGGGATCGACCTCGCGCGGGACGAGCTGGCCTTCTTCCCGCTGCTCTACGTCCCGATCGTGGCCGGCCGGCCGGCGCCGGGCGAGGAGGCGATCCGCAAGCTCGACACCTTCATGAAGAACGGCGGCACCGTGATCTTCGACACACGCGACGCCATGAGCGCGCGTCCCGGCGGCGAGCCCACTCCCGAAGGGCAGGCGCTTCGGCGCATGCTCCAGACGCTCGACATTCCCGAGCTGGAGCCCGTGCCGCGCGACCACGTCCTGACCAAGACCTTCTACCTGCTGGACGCCTTCGTCGGGCGCTATGCGAGCGGCCAGACCTGGGTCGAGGCGCTGCCGCCCGTCCCCGAGGGGGAGCGCCGCCCCGCCCGCGCGGGAGACGGCGTCTCGCCTCTCCTCATCACGGCGAACGACCTCGCCGCGGCCTGGGCCATCGGCCCGGACGGCGATCCGCTCTATCC